>JBCCYT010000028.1:0-34423 GCA_039188975.1 Actinomycetota bacterium | reverse complement strand
CCGTCGATGAACTCCTCACCGATGAGGAAGGCCTCGGCGATGCCATTGGGTTCGGCCTGGGTCGCATAGGAGAGCCGGATGCCCCACTGGCTCCCGTCACCGAGCAGCCGCTCGAAGGCGGGCCGGTCGATTGGCGTGGTGATGATCAGCACGTCCTTGATGCCAGCGAGCATCAGGACCGAGAGCGGGTAGTAGATCATCGGCTTGTCGTACACGGGTAGCAGCTGTTTCGAAGCCGCCATCGTGAGCGGGTGCAGTCGGCTGCCAGTGCCGCCGGCAAGGATGATGCCCTTGGTCATGATGAAGTCCTGATCGAGTCGTTGGCGAGAATGGTGTCGATGACGCCCGGGAGCGACATCTGCCAGCTCGGCAGCCGCACACCGGTGTGCGAGTCGAGGGCCGTGCAGTCGAGTCGACTGTTCGCCGGCCGAGGAGCGGGCGTGGGGTAGTCGGCGGTCGTAATCGCATCGACGGTCACGTCGAACCCGGCGTGATCGAAGATCGCGGTCGCAAAGCCATGCCAGCTCGTCTCGTCGGCGCCTGCGAGATGAAAAGTGCCGGTGGCGTCGGTGGCGACGAGTTGCAGGAGTGCGTCGGCAATGTCATGGGCGCTACTCGGACATCCGACCTGATCGGCGACCACCCGGAGCTCTGGTCGCTCGGCACCGAGGCGCAGCATGGTCCTCACGAAGTTGTGCCCGTGGGCGGCGTAGACCCACGCAGTGCGCAGGATCAGATGGTCGGGGTTTGCAGCCGCAGCCTGCTCGCCGCGCCACTTGCTGTTGCCGTACACCCCGAGCGGAGCCACCGGGTCGGTCTCGACGTACCAACCGTTTTTGCTGCCGTCGAAGACATAGTCGGTGGACAGATGGATCAGTCGTCGACCGGTGTGCGCAGCGAGGTGTGCAACCCCGTCGCAGTTCGCCTGGAGGGCTGCGTCGGCGTCGCTCTCTGCGGCATCGACCGCTGTGTACGCAGCCGTGTTGATGATGACCTCGGGGTCGAACCGGTCGATCGCGTGTTGGACGGACTCGACGCGGGTGATGTCGCAAGCGGTCCGATCTGTGATCGTGATGTCGAGTGCGGCAAATCGCTCGTCGTCGACGAGTTCGGAGATCGAGCGGCCGACCTGGCCGTTGCCGCCGGTGACGAGAACCCGGGTCACGAGAGACCGAGACGGCCGCCTGCGTACGTGCCGTCTTGGATGGGTCCCCACCAGGACTCGTTGGCGAGGTACCAGTCGATGGTCCGAGCGAGACCTTCTTCGAACGTGACGGTGGGGTGCCAACCGAGTTCGGTTTGCAGCTTCGAGGAATCGATCGCGTATCGCAGATCGTGGCCGGGGCGATCGGTGACGAACTCGATCAGGCGACGGCGGGGCCCCGCTTCCGAGACGCCGATGCGATCGTCGACCAGGTCGCAGATGGCGTGCACCACGTCGAGGTTGGTGCGTTCAGCGTTGCCGCCGACGAGATAGGTCTCGCCGACCTTGCCGGTCAACAGCACGGTCGTCAGGGCGGTCGCATGGTCCTCGACGAAGAGCCAGTCGCGGACGTTCTCTCCAGTCCCATAGACCGGAAGGGGCTGCTCGGCGATCGCCTTGAGGGTGACGAGCGGGATCAGTTTCTCCGGGAAGTGGAACGGCCCGTAGTTGTTCGAGCAGTTCGTGATGAGCACGGGCACGCCGTAGGTCTCGCCCCATGCTCGGGCGAGGTGGTCGGCAGATGCCTTGGACGCCGAGTACGGCGATCGCGGCGAGTACGGCGTCGATTCGGTGAACGGGTCGTCGTCGTGAGCGAGCGCTCCGAACACCTCGTCGGTCGAGACATGAAGGAACCGAAAGTCGATACCGCCATCGGCTCGCGTGCTCATGAGGTTGCGGGCGGCTTGCAGCAGGTGCATCGTGCCGACGATGTTGGTCTGCAAGAACTCCTCCGGTCCATCGATGGACCGGTCGACATGGCTTTCGGCCGCGAGATGCATCACGGCGTCGGGCTGGTGATCGACGAACGCGGCATCGACCGCTGCGCCATCACAGATGTCCAGTTCGAGATGGCGGTATCGCTCGTTGTCTGCGACCGACCCGACGCTGCCGTAGGTGGCTGCGTAGGTCATCTTGTCGACATTGATGACCTCATGGTCGGTGTCGTTGATCAGGTGGCGGACCACCGCTGAACCGATGAAGCCACACCCACCGGTGACGAGGATACGCATCAGGCCATCTCCTTGAGAAAGTCCGCAAACGACTGGGCGGCGGCGTCTTTGTCGGAGAGCACGGCATCGCCGCTCTCGACCGGCCACCCGATTGCGAGGTCGGGGTCGTCGAACCGAATACTGCGCTCGGTTTCGGGCGCATAGAAGTCGGTCACCTTGTACGTCACGACTGTATCGTCGGCGAGCGTGCAGAAGCCGTGAGCGAACCCGGCGGGGATCCAGAACGCCCGGCGGTCGCCCTCGGCGAGTTGGATCGAGGTGTGCTGACGAAATGTCGGTGAGGCAGGTCGGATGTCGATCGCTACATCGTGCACAGCGCCGCGCAGCACCCGGACGAGCTTGCCTTGCGCATGCGGCTCGGTTTGCAGGTGGAGACCGCGAACCGTTCCTCGCCTGGCCGAGTACGACTCGTTGTCCTGCACGAACTCGACGTCGATGCCGAATCCGGCCATCGTCCGGCGGTTGAAGGTCTCTGAGAACGACCCGCGGGAGTCTTCGAACACCCGAGCTTGCAGCTCGAGTACCCCAGGCAGTGGTTCGTTCACGACATCCATGGATCAGGGTCCTTTGCGATACTCAGCGGCGCGCCCACCGACTGTGGAGTGTAGGAGGCAGACGGCCCGGCCGAATGAGCCAACCGACCCGTCCCTCGGTGCCGGTCGCCGGGTCCTTGCCATCGTCTCCAGATCCCCTATCGTGAGACGATGAACGACGAGGTCCTCTCCGGTTCCGAAGCGCTCACCTTCGACGACGTCCTTGTCGTCCCTGGCTGGAGCGAGGTCCTACCCAACGAGGTCGACACGTCGACGTCGATCGCCGGCATCGAACTGGCTGTGCCGCTGATGTCTGCGGCGATGGACACCGTGACCGAGTCGCCGCTTGCGATCGCCATTGCCCGAGCGGGTGGAATCGGCGTATTACACCGCAATCTCAGCGTCGAGGAACAGGCCGAAGAGGTCGATCGAGTCAAGCGGGCCCAGGCCGGCATGATCACCGCTCCGATCAGTCTTCCGCCGACGGCCACGCTCGATGATGCTGAGCAGTTGATGGCGCGCCACAAGATCAGCGGTGTGCCGATCTGCGAACCGGACGGCCGTCTGGTGGGCATCTTGACGAACCGCGACGTCCGCTTCTGTACACCCGATCAGTACGACCGGCCGGTCACCGACTTCATGACGGCGAACGGCCTTGTCACCGCACCGGTTGGTACGAGTCTCGAAGACGCGGTTGCGGTGCTCCACAAACATCGCATCGAGAAGCTCCCGCTCGTCGACGACGCTGGAGTTCTCCAGGGGCTGATCACGGTCAAAGACATCGACAAACGCATCGAGCATCCGAATGCATCGCTCGATGCAGACGGACGGTTGCGGGTGGCGGCAGCCGTAGGTGTCACCGATACGGCCGAACGGACGGAAGCGCTCGAGGCAGCCGGCGTCGATCTCCTGGTGATCGACACGGCGCACGGCCACACCCAAGGCGTCGTCGATGCGGTACGAACCATCAAGAAGGGCTGGCCTGACGTGCCGGTCGTCGGCGGCAATGTCGTCACTCGCGAAGGAGTCGAGACGCTCGTCGAGGCAGGCGCCGATGTCATCAAGGTCGGCGTCGGCGCAGGCAGTATCTGCACGACCCGGATTGTTGCTGGTGCCGGCATGCCACAGATGACGGCGATTCACGAGTGCGTGAAGGCGGCGCGAGAGCTTGGTGTGCCGATCATCGCGGATGGTGGCATCGTGCACTCGGGCGACATCGTGAAGGCGTTTGTTGCTGGTGCCGATGCGGTGATGCTCGGGAACCTGCTTGCTGGCGTCGACGAAGCGCCCGGCGAGCTCGAACTGGTCGATGGCGCAATGTGGAAGACATACCGGGGTATGGGTTCGTCGGGGGCCATGCGTGGTCGAGCGAGCGATCGCTACGGCACCGGTCAGGCACCGGGTAAGCACGTGGCGGAGGGGGTCGAGGGTCGCGTGCGCTACGCCGGTCCGATGACCGAGCTGATCGGTCAGATCGTCGGCGGGTTGCGCTCCGGGATGGGCTACGCCGGCGCTGGCACCCTCGACGATTTGCGTCATCGCACCCGGCTGACCCGCATCACGGGTGCGGGTCTGCGAGAGAGCCACCCACACGACATCACCGTCCTTCGCGACGAGTAGGCTGAGCTTCCTGCGGCGGGTTCTTGTGTCGGCGCTGCGCGTGCCGATTGAGTCGTGTCGCTCCAGTCGTCGAAGCAGGTAGTCCTCATGTCAGAACGCGTCGATTTGGTCATCATCGGTCTCGGCTATGTCGGTCTTCCGCTTGCCGCAGAAGCAGCGGCGGCGGGTCTGCGGGTCGTTGGGCTCGATCTCAACGCGTCGGTCGTCGGCGAGTTGAACGACGGTAGGTCACACATCGACGACCTGACCGACGCCGATGTCGGCGCCATGATCGAGCATGGCTTTCGCGCCACCACGGACCCTTCCGTGCTCGCGAGCACCGATGCGGTCGTCGTTTGCGTCCCGACCCCGCTCGACGATTCAGGAAGCCCGGATCTTGCCGCAGTTCGCGGCGCGAGCGAAACGATCGCCGACCATTTGCGAACGGGTCAGTTGGTGGTGCTCGAATCGACGACCTATCCGGGCACGACCAACGACATCGTCCGACCGATGCTGGAAGCCTCGGGATTGACCGCCGGCGCCGACTTCCACCTCGCCTACTCGCCCGAGCGGGTCGATCCGGGTAACGCCACCTATGGCATCAAGAACACCCCGAAGGTCGTTGGCGGTTATGACATCGCATCGACCGACAGTGCCTGCGCCCTCTACCGCCGATTCATCGAGACGGTCGTGCCGGTCAGCGGCACGCGAGAGGCGGAGATGGCAAAGCTGCTCGAGAACACCTACCGCCACATCAACATTGCGTTGGTGAACGAGATGGCCATTTTCTGTCACGATCTCGGTATCGACCTGTGGGAGTCGATCGAGGCGGCGAAGACGAAGCCGTTCGGCTTCCAGGCGTTCTACCCGGGACCCGGGGTCGGGGGACACTGCATCCCGATCGACCCGAACTATCTGTCCTACAAAGTGCGAACCCTCGGTTACCCGTTCCGTTTCGTCGAGTTGGCCCAGGAGATCTCTGGCCGCATGCCGAGCTACGTCGTGAACCGCATCACGCACAACCTCAACGAAGCGCAGAAGTCGGTGAAGGGTGCGAAGATCTTGCTGTTGGGCGTGACGTACAAGCCCGACATTGCCGATGAGCGTGAGTCGCCGGCGCAGCCGCTGGCTCGTCGTTTGCTCGATCTCGGCGCCGATCTTCGCTATCACGATCCGCTCGTGATGACGTGGGATGTCGACGGCACGGACGTGCCGCGGGTCGATGATCTGATGGCCGAGGCGGAAACCGCCGATCTCACGGTGTTGTTGCAGAACCACAAGTCCTACGATCTCGAAGCACTGGCGGCGCGTGCGCGTCGTGTGTTCGACACCCGTGGCTCGATGGAGGGCTCCGCCGTCGAACGGATGTAGTCGTCGATCGGAGGGCCCATGGGCGTACAGGAGCGGATCGGAAAGGCGGTCGCTCGCGGCCAACGGCGTCTCCCGAAGGCGGTGTTGCGTCGGCGTCACGGCGAACCGCCGACGATCGACGGTTACACGCTAGATCTCCAGGTGCATGCCTACGCCGAGCTGGTGAAGGCGGCGCAGGCCCGTGAGGGGGACGGTGAGGTCACGCCCGATGCGATTCGGGAGGCGTTCACGGTGATGGTCGACATCGGTTCGGCCGAACCGGTTGCGGCGGTGTCGGTGCACGACCGCACGATTCCGGGACCGGCCGGCGATTTGCCGGTGCGGCTGTACCACCCGGCGAAGACGTCCGGGCGGGCCGACGCGATCGTGTGGTTCCATCAGGGCGGCGGCGTGATCGGTGATCTCGATACCGATCACACGTTGTGCACGATGTTGGCCGAGTCCTGTCAGGCCGTCGTCGTTTCGGTCGACTATCGGCTGGCGCCGGAACACCCGTTCCCTGCCGATGTGGTCGATTCGATGGCGGCGTACCAGTGGGTGATCGATCATGCCGATGGCCTGGGTGTCGACCCGGCCCGTGTTGCGGTGGGCGGGACGTCGCAGGGCGGGAAGATCTCGGCGGTGGTGTGCCAGCAGCGTCGCCGTGACGGTTTGGCCGCACCGCTTGCCCAGCTGCTCTTGTATCCGGGGCTCGATGCCACGTGGGAAGGCGGTTCTCGCGAGTCGATGGCGGAGGCGTGGCCGTTGGGTGCGACGACGTTGCAGTTCTTTGCCTTGATGGGCGGCATCGATGAGCGGGCCGCAATCGACCGTCGGGCCAGCCCCGGACTCGAGGAGAACCTTGCCGGCCAGCCGCCGGCGCTGGTGGTGACGGCGGGCTTCGATCCGTTGCGATCCCAGGGCGACGAGTACGCCCAGCGGCTGGCCGATGCTGGCGTGACTGTCGTGCATCGCTGTGAGGATGCGCTGTCGCATTCGTTCACGATCATGGGCGCCGTGTCGAAGGCGGCCGAGGCGGCGACAGAGCGCATCGCAGCCGATGCGGCGGCCCTTCTCGCCGAGGCCTGATGCCCGAGGGCGACACGCTGTACAACACGGCGCTGCGGCTTCGCCCGGCCTTGCTCGGTGAGCCGATCACGGCGCTGTCGATCCGTTCTCGCGGGATGTATCGGCTGCGCGAGGGCGACGTCATCCGGTCGGTCGAAGCGGTCGGCAAGTACCTGGAGATCGTGGTGGAACGGGGCTTGGCGCTGCGGACCCATCTCCACATGACGGGCATCTGGCATTTGTACGAGCAGGGTGAGCGGTGGCGTCGTCCCCGACACCTGGCCCGAGCGGTCGTCGAGACGCACGCGCATGTGGCGGTGTGTTTTGCGGCGCCGACCGTCGAGGTCGGCCCGGCGAACGACGACCGCTTGGCCCATCTCGGTCCCGATCTGTGCCATGCCGACGTGGATCTCGACGTGGTGATCCAGCGTGTCGCGTCGGCTGACCCGGCGACTGAGATCGCCGAAGTGCTGCTGGACCAGCGGCTCGCCGCCGGGATCGGCAACGTCTACAAGAACGAGGTGCTGTGGGCGTGCGAGATCAGCCCGTTTCGGCCGCTCGCCGACGTGGACGAACCCACCCGCCGGGAGCTGTACGAGACCGCGGCCGAGCAGCTCCAGGCCAACCTCGGTCGGTGGAAACGCCAGACCCACCCCAAAGGTCTCGCGGTCTACGACCGCGCCGGCCAGGGGTGTTACCGCTGTTTCGGCAAGATCCGCACCGTCGAGCACGGCGTGATCGGTCGGCGCACCTGGTGGTGCCCGAAGTGCCAGCCGTGAGGCCGTTGCCTATTCGTGGCTGATCGCCTCGAGCACGTTGAGGCGAGCTGCTCGCCGTGCCGGGAGAATCGCGGCCAAGATGCCGGCGATTGCGGCAATGATCACGTAGACGACCAGACTCCCATAGGGGACGGAGACAGTATTGATGAAGGTGTCCGGGATCGCTACCACGGCCGCGATCCCGAATATCACGCCGAGGACGAGCCCGAGGATCGCTCCAAACACCGCAATGATCACCGCTTCCCAGCGAATTGCACGACGTAGCTGACGACGAGTCATGCCGACGGCGCGCAGCAGTCCGATCTCGCGTGTTCGTTCGAAGACGGACAGCGCCAGCGTGTTCGCAATGCCGATGAGAGCGATCACCAGAGACAGGGCGAGCAGCACGAAGATCACGGCGAGGAACGAGTTGAGCTGATCCTGCTGGCTCTGGCGGAACTCCACGCGATTCTCAGCGACTACCGCAGGGAACTTGTCGGTGACCGGCTGGATGGCATCCGCCGCTGCGGAAAGGAGTGCGTCCTGTTCCTCCTGGGGCAAGTCGTCACTGAAGCCGGTCACGGTGGCACTCGCAAAACCAAGTCCGGTGCGTTCGAAGTGGCGTTCCCAAACGGCGTTGTCGATGAGCCAGTTACCGAAGATCGACGAATCGGTGTAGATCGCCGCAACGGTCAAGGTGTCGGTTTCGAAGTCGGGGAAGGTGACCCTGATGGTGTCGCCGACCGCCAAACCGAAGTCGGCAGCCGGGTCTTCGTGAAGGGCAATCGTTGTGGCGCCGTCTGCGTTGGCCAGGCCGCCGCTGACGATGTCGGCATCGAGGTGGTCTTCGACCTCGTCGAAGTCAGCCGCAAAGACATCCTTGTTTGCTCCGTCGACCTGAATCGAGCCAAGACCGAACCGGTATCGCACCACCGAGTCGAATTCGGGGAGTGCTTCGACTTCCGCAGCGACCTCCTCGGAGAAGGTCACCGACGGGTCGAACCCGCCGGCGCTCGACTGGATGAAGTAATCGGCCTCGACGGAGTTGTCGAGTGTGTCCAGGAAGCTCTTGGTGAGCGATGCGCCGACCACACCGGCCATGCCGACCAGCGCAAGACCGATCATCAGGGCTCCTGCAGTCGAGGCAGTCCGCCGAGGACTCCGAGCTGCGTTGCCCTGCGCAATCTGACCGGGGATGCCAAAGATGCGGGCAAAGGGCTTGCCGAGGAGGTTTGCGACGGGTTGGGCAAACGAGGGGCTGAGCGTGTTGACACCGATGAAAACCAGCAGCGCGCCCACGGCGACGAGGGTCAACACGCTCGCGGTGCTCGAGGCCACGAAGAGCCCCATGGCGAGCAGGAAGGCACCGAACGCAGTCATCGCACCGCCGACGTAGAGGCGGCGTGTGAGGCTGGCACCGGCCAGCCGCTGATCGGTCTGAATCGCTGCAATCGGCGAGATCGTCCTGGCCCTGCGGGCTGGCACAATCGCGGAGAGCATGGTGACACCGATGCCGACCGCGAGGGCCCAGATGACGGTCCTCGAGGCAAGCACGAGCGGGCCGGCCGGCAGCGAGAAGCCGAGCGCGTTGAGGGTGCTGCGCAGACCGATGCCCAACAGCAGGCCGAGCAGGATGCCGCTGATGGTCGAGAAGATGCCGACCAGAAGCGCTTCGAGGTACACCGATCGGCTCACCTGCTTACCGGTGGCGCCGATCGCTCGAAGCAGACCGAGCTCTCGAATGCGCTGGCTCACCACGATCTGGAACGTGTTGTTGATGATGAACGTCGCAACGAACACGATGATGAACGCGAACGCCAGCAAGATGTTGTTGAAGATCGAGATGACCTCGTCGAAACCCTCGGCGTTTTCTTCTTCCAAGACCTCAGCGGTGACGACTTCGACGCTCGCACCGACGGCTTGTTGGATGCGGGTTTGGACGGCGTCGATGCTCTGATCGGCCTCGACGATGACGTCGATTTGGTCGTAGGTGCCTTCCTTGCCGAAGAAGCGCTGCGCCTCACCGAGCTCGAACGCCGCCATCGTCTGGCCGAGGCTGGTGTGTTCGTCGGGTGAACCGAACCGGAAGATTCCGACCAGTTTGAATTCTTCTTGGCGTTGCGGCCCGTCGATGGCGTAGGTCTCGCCGATGATCAGTCCGTTGTCGCCCGCGGTGGTGACGTCGGTTGCGAAGACGCCGGGGGCCGTTGGTTCTTCGCCTTCGATGATGAAGAACTGCAGGGGGGCGAAGCTGAAACCGAGCGCGGGCGGGCCTTGCGGTCGGATCGCGTCGCCGTCGCCGTCGATGATGACGACGTCGTTGAACGACAACACGCCCGGGATCGTGCGGGCGACGCCGTCGACGTCATTGACGATGTCGTCGACCGACTCGGGCACGGTTGGGCGATCGAACTCTTCGCCGATCTCCAACGGGGAACGAACTGCCAGATCGGCGCCCGACGCGATGTCTTCGGCGAGGCCGTTGAAGCTCTCGCGTAGGCTGTCGGTCAAGACGAAAACGCCGACGACCATGGCGACGCTGACGACGACTGCGATGGTGGTGAGAGCGAACCGGATCTTCTTGTCGAGGAGGTTCTTGATCGTGAGGCGAAGCATCGATCAGTCGCCCAGGCTCTTCATCATGTCGAGCACTCCGTCGGGGGTCGGCTCGATCAGTTCGTCGACGATCTTGCCGTCGACGAGGAAGATGACCCGGTTGGCGTAGGACGCAGCGACCGGGTCGTGGGTGACCATGACGATGGTCTGGCCGAACTCGTCGACGGCGCTGCGCATGAAGGAGAGGATTTCGCCGCCGGTGGTGGAGTCGAGGTTGCCGGTGGGTTCGTCAGCGAAGATGATTTCCGGGCGGGTGGCGAGGGCTCGGCTCACCGCGACTCTCTGTTGCTGGCCGCCAGAAAGTTCGTTGGGACGGTGGGTGGTGCGGTTGGCGAGACCGACGGTTTCGATGACCTTGTCGACCCAGCCCTGGTCGGGAGTGCGACCGGCGAGGTCCATCGGCAGGGTGATGTTCTCCATGGCGGACAGGGTTGGCACCAGGTTGAACGCTTGGAAGATGAAACCGACGTTGTCGCGTCGCAGCAACGTGAGGTCTTTCTCCGACAGGGTGGAGAGGGCGGTGTTGCCGATGTAGACCTCGCCGCTGGTGAGGTCGTCGAGGCCGGCCATGCAGTGCATCAGGGTCGACTTGCCGGATCCCGAGGGCCCCATGATGGCGGTGAACTGGCCCTTGATGAAGGTCACGTCGACGCCGTCGAGTGCGCGAACTTCGGTGTCGCCGGATCCGTAGATCTTGCTGGCGGCGGTCGCGTAAGCAGCGACGGTCGGTGCGGACGTGGGGGCGTCGGTCATAGTGACTCCAATGCGGGGGCCGTTCTCCAACAACGCTAACGCTGAACGCCCGAAGGTGGATCCACCGTGAGGAGGATCCGCCCGCGCGGCCGGGGCCGCACGGGCGGAACACCTCGACCGCCGGCTCAGTGGGAGATCGCGTCCAGCACGTTGAGCTTGCCGGCCCGTCGGGCCGGGAACCAGGCGGCTGCGAGGGTGGCCACGGTGGCGATCGCGACGACCTGGATGATGCTGATCACCGGGATGGCGAGCGTGCCGCCGAACCCATCTTCGGGCAGCGCTTCCACGACCCCCCAACCGAACACCACACCGATCGTGACGCCGAGCACGGCACCGAAGAGCGCAACCAGCGCGGCCTCCCAGCGCACCATGCGTCGGGTCTGTCGGCGGGTCATGCCGACCGCTCGCAACAGGCCGATCTCTCGGGTGCGTTCGTGAACCGAGAGCGCCAACGTGTTGGCGATGCCGATCAGGGCGATGATGACGGCCAGCGCGAGCAACGCATTGATCACGAGCAGCAACTGATCGATCGTGTCTTCGAAGCTCTGCTGAAATTCGGAGCTGGTCTGGATGTCGACCTGCGGATACCGGATCTGAAGCTCAGCGATCGCCGGTGCGGCATCACCGAGGCTGACGTCGTCGGCGAGAACGGCTGCGATCCAGTCGTCGATGTCGGCCGCCCCGCCCGCGTCGAGGACGGCCTCGGCCACGAGCGGCTCATCGAAGATCGTCGCGTCGTCGTAGATGGCGGCAACGGTCAAGTCATCGGTGTAGCCGGACACGAATTCGATCGGCACCGTGTCGCCGACACCAACACCGAGATCGGCTGCCCGGTCGGTGGACAACATGATGGCGTCGGTGACATCGGCGCCGGGGGTGGCGCCCTGCGTGATGTCGAGGCTGAACAGCGCCTCGACGGCCTGCAGATCGGTACCGGTGACTTCACCGATCCCGTCCCCGAGGCGCACATCGGCCTCGCGCATGCCCGCGACCGCAGCGAAGTTCCCCGTCTCGGCGAGATCGGCGGAGATGGTGGGTGCCAGGCCAGCCTCGTTCTGGTTCGTGATCACATAGTCGGCGGTCACGCTCGAGTCGATGAGATCACCGAGGCTCGACTTGATCGACTCGCCCACCACATAGCCGGTCGTGACCAGCGACAAGCCGATCATGAGCGCGGCGCCCGTCGTGGCGGTCCGTCGCGGGTTCCGGGCGGCGTTCTCCTGAGCCAGGGTGCCGGCGGTACCGAAGGCTTTGCCGATCGGCCATCCGACGATCGTGGTGACGGGGCGGGCAACGGCCGGCGCCGCGAGCGCCGCGCCGAGAAAGATCGACGTGGCGGCTCCGCCGAGAAGGAAGATGGTGCCAAGCGTCGATCCGCCACCGACGAAGAGGCCGAATGCGCCGAGGGCGAGGCCGACCACGAGGCCAGCGACACCGATCGTGAGGCGGCGGCTGGTTTCGCCCTCGCTGAGGCTGCCGCCATCGCGCAACGCCTGGATCGGGGAGATCGACGCAGCCTGACGGGCCGGTGCGATCGCCGAGATCACGGTGACGCCAACGCCGAGGACGAGAGCGAAGACGACCGTGCGGGCGGCGACGATGGTCGGACTGTCGGGTAGTTCGGCACCGATTGCGTCGAACAGTGCGATGAGCCCCTGGGCGATCCCGACCCCGGCGAGGATGCCGATGGCGCTGGCGACGACGCCGACGATCACCGATTCGAGAATGATCGAACGGCGAAGCTGCACGGCGTTGGCTCCGATTGCTCGCAGCAACCCGATCTCTCGGACCCGCTGGCCGAGCACGATCGCAAACGTGTTGTAGATGATGAAGATCGAGACGAACAGCGAGACGATCGCAAAGCCGAGCAACACGTTGCCGACGATGTTGATCCCGGCATTGAAGTCGGCTTCCTGCTCAGCGGTGATCGTGGCCTGATCGATGATCTCGACACTGCTGAGATCGACGGTCGACGCAATCGCAGCTGTGACTGCGGCAGCGTCCGCGCCACTCTCGAGCCGGATCGGGATGGAGTCGACGGTGCCGGCCTCGCCGAAGATGCGCTGGGCTTCGGCCAAACTCACGTGCATCAAGGTTGCGCCGACCGTCGCATTGTCCTCGCCGAAGCTCGTGGTGCCGACGAGGGTCACGTTCTCTTCGACGCCGATCGGGGTGATCAGGTCATACGACTCGCCGATTACGAACTCGTGCGTCGCCGCCGCGTCGAGGTCCATGGTGAACTCGCCCGGTTCGTCGGGGGCTTCGCCGGCAACGACGGTGAACGAGCCGAGCGCTGCGTCGTCGGTCCAGGAGAACATCAGCTGCGGAGGGCCTTGCGCCGTGATGGTGGAGCCATCGGCTTTCACCGGTTGCACGCCGTTCTCCGGCGCTTCGACGAACGCAACCGCGTTCGCGACGCCATCGAGCGCCGTGATGTCGGTAACCAGTGCCTCGTCGAGCGGCAGCGGTTCACCGAACTCCGATGCCGGTCGCACGACCAGGTCGGTTTCGCCGGTGATCTCTTCGGACAGGTCACCGAACGTCGAGCGGAGCCCGTCGGACAAAACGAAACTGGCGACGACGAAGCCGACGCCGAGCACCACCGCGAAGGTGGTCATCGCAAACCGGGCCTTGTTGGCGGCGAGGTTGCGGAGCGTGAGGCGCAACATCAGCTGATGCCCTTCATGCGATCGAGGACCGTCTCCGGGGTCGGACCGAACACTTCGTCGACGATCGTGCCATCGGCGAGAAACACGACACGGTCGGCGTAGGAGGCCGCCACCGGATCGTGGGTGACCATCACGATCGTCTGGCCGAGCTCGCGCACGGCCCGACGCATGAAGTCGAGGATCTCGGCACCGGTCGTCGAGTCGAGGTTGCCGGTGGGTTCGTCGGCGAAGATGATCTCGGGCCGACTCGCCAACGCTCGGCTGACCGCCACCCGCTGTTGCTGGCCGCCGGAGAGTTCGTTCGGGCGATGGGTGGTGCGGTTGGTGAGACCGACGGTGTCGATCACCTGGTCGAGCCAACCCTGGTCGGGGGCACGTCCGGCGAGGTCCATCGGCAGGGTGATGTTCTCCATCGCCGACAGGGTCGGCACCAGGTTGAAGGCCTGGAAAATGAACCCGACGCGATCACGCCGCAGCAGCGTCAGCGCCTTCTCGTTGAGGGTCGACAGGTCGGTATCGCCGATCAGGATCGAACCGCTCGTCACCGTGTCGAGACCGGCAAGGCAGTGCATCAGCGTCGACTTGCCCGAACCGGACGGCCCCATGATCGCGGTGAACTGACCCTCGTTGAACGACACCGAGATGTCGTCGAGGGCTCTGACTTCGGTATCGCCCTTGCCGTAGATCTTGCTGACATTGACCGCTGCCGCGGCGGCGGTTGCGTCGACGGACGGGTCGGGTGGGGTGACAGTGAGCATGCGTTGCGCTCCGGATGAGGGGGATGGACGGAAACCGGATCGGGGGATTCGGAGTGGGGGGATCCGGCCTCGTCAACGTAGGAAATCGCCCTGTGTCGGGCGTCCAGCGCAGGGGCGATTCGGTGCTCCGCCGATGGGGCGACCGTTGCGTCTCGCGAGTCCTCCGCAAGAAGGACCTCCGCTCAGGGGTGGCTCAGGGTGACCCTCAGGGTCGGCCCGGCGTGACGAGACCGGACTCGTACGCCGCGACCACCGCCTGCACTCGGTCGCGCACACCGAGCTTCATGAGCACCCGACCGACGTGGGTCTTCACGGTCGTCTCGCCGACGTACAGAGACTCGGCAATCTCGGCGTTGGAAAGGCCCCGGGCCATCGCGATGAGGACCTCGGTTTCCCGTTCGGTCAGGTCGCCGAAACCAGGAAGGTCAGCAGGGGAGCCGGCGCTGCCTCCCGTCTTGGCGAACTCTGCGATCAGGCGCTTTGTGATCGACGGCGCGAGCAGTGCGTCGCCGCCGGCGACCACCTCGACGGCATCGATGAGCGCCTCGGGCGGGGTGTCTTTCAACAAGAAGCCGGCCGCACCCGCCTTCAGTGCCGCGAAGACGTATTCGTCGAGGTCGAAGGTCGTCAAAATCAAGATGCGGGCATCGACGTCGTTGTCGGCCATGAGCTGTTCGGTCGCAGCCACGCCGTCGAGTTCGGGCATCCGGATGTCCATCAACACCACATCGGGACGATGCTGACGAACGACATCGAGCGCGTCGCGGCCATTTTCGGCTTCGGCAACGACCTCGATACCGGCCGACTCGAGGATCATGCGAAAGCCGGTCCGCATGAGGGCCTGATCGTCGACGACCACGACCCGGATCGGGTGCTCGGTCATCGCGGCTCGCCGATCGGGAGTACGGCGGTCACGGCGTAACCGCCGCCTGCCTTCGGACCGGCGGCGAGAGATCCGCCAAACGCTTCGACCCGCTCGCGCATGCCGACCAATCCCTGACCGGCGCCGGTGGTCGTGGCGGCGGCACCACGGCCATCGTCGTGAACCCGCACCCGCAGTTCATCTTCGCCGTACGTGAGCGCAATGGTCGCCCGCGCGGGCCCGGCGTGCTTCAACGTGTTGGTCAACGATTCCTGCACGATGCGGTACGCCGAGAGTTCGAGCGACGCCGGCAATGCGACCGGATCGCCCTCGATCATCAATTCGACGGGAAGGCCAGCCTGCTCACAGTGATCGACCAGGCGGCCAAAGTCGTCGATCGACGGTGCGGGGGCCAACTCGAGCTGTTCGTCGTCGCTGCGCAACACGCCGAGGATGCGGCGCATCTCGTCGAGCGACTCTCGTCCGGTTGCTTCGATCGCGGCGAGCGCATCGGCGGCCTGAGCCGGGTTGGTGGCGATCACCCGACGGGCCGCGCCCGCTTGAACGACCATCACACTCATCGAGTGAGCGACGACATCGTGAAGCTCCCGAGCGATTCGGGTTCGTTCATCAGCGACCGCGTGCCGCGCCTCAGCCAGCCGCTGGGCTTCTGCGTGGGCGGCGTTGCGCTCGAGCTCGTGGGTGTACGCCCGGCGGGTTCGGAGGTTGTCGCCGAGGATCCAGGCGGTGCCGTACATGACGAGAAAGGCCGGGATGGCGAACCACGGCAGGTCATCGTCGGGCGAGATCACGCCGGCCGTACCGACGATGACGACCGTTGCGATGACACCCATGCCGTGCTGCAGCGAACGTGGGCGATCGACGTGCGCGCCGATGCTGTACACGCCGATGAGCAACGTGAGACCGGTCGCCTCGTCGGGGAAGTCGACGATCCAGTACGTGGCGTTGAAGACAACGATCGTCCACGCGGCGGCCACCGGCGCGACCCGACGAAATGCAACCGGCAGGCACGTACCCGCAAGCAGGATCCAAGCGAATCCGTTGAGCTCGATCTCGCTTGCGTCCACCTCGGCTTGCGAGGTCGCAGCGAAGGCAAGGACCGTGAGGAGCGCAGCGAACGACACATCAGCGACCCGGGGTCGCTGCCGAAACCATGTCGCGATCTGCTGCATGACAGCCATGCCCTTCACGCTAGAGACCAGCGCAGTGCTTCGGCGTCCTCCTGCCCGGCGATCCGTTCTCCTCCCCAGGAAGGAGGCCGCGGGGCCCGGTCGGGTTTAGATTGGCGCCGTGGAGTGTCCTACCTGCCACGCAGAGGTCGCCGCTGGCGCACGGTTCTGCAGCACGTGCGGTTACGAGCTCACGCGCCGCGAGGACGAACGGCGAGTCGTCACCGTGCTTTTTGCCGACATCGTCGGCTTCACCGGACTGTCGGAGGACCGCGATCCCGAACAGGTGAAGAACCTGGTCGATCGGTGTTTCGCCCTGCTGGCCGACGACATCACCGCGTTTGGCGGGCGGGTCGACAAGGTCGTCGGCGACGCGATCGTTGCGCTGTTCGGCGCCCCGATCGCCCACGACGACGACGCCGAACGGGCGGTCCGATCCGCGCTGCGCATGCAGGAAACGGTGACTCGCTTCGACGACGAAACCGGGGTCGGCATCCGGCTGCGGATCGGCATCAACACCGGTGAGGTACTCGTCGGTGGGTTCACCGCCGGCGACGACTACACCGCGATGGGCGACGTCGTGAACACCGCCTCGCGTCTGCAGACCACCGCCGAGCCCGGCACAGTCGTCGTGGGCACCCTCACCCACGAGGCGACCGTCGACTTCATTCGATACCGATCGGTCGGGCAACTCCACGCCCGTGGCCGAGAGGCGCCGGTCACCGCCTACCGGGCACTCGCCCCGTACGGCCGACCGGGCGAGCGACGAGCAACCGCCGAGCTGCCGTTCATCGGTCGAGAGCGCGAACTCGACCTGGTGTCGGTCGCACTCGATGGCGCGTTCGCCACCCGCCAGGAGCTGGTCGTGTCGGTCACCGGCGATGCCGGCATCGGGAAGTCCCGAGTCGCGACCGAGGTGGCCGATCTGGCCCGTTTCGACCACGACGCCATCGTCTTGCACGGCCGGTGCCTGCCATACGGCGAGACAAACATCTGGTGGCCCGTCGCCGAACTGGTGCGATCGGCGATCGGCATCGATGCCGGCATCCCTCACGACGACGCCCGATCCGCGGTCGCCGCAATGGTGGAGACCACGCTCGGCGATCGAGCCGAGACGCTCGGAGCCGAGCGGGTGACCGACGGCATCATGCACATCCTCGGCTACGAGTCGCCGATCGCTCGATTCGCGGCCGAACGGGTTCATGCCGAGGTCACTCGCAGCACCCGCATCTTGTTGGCGACACTCACCCGCTCGAGCGCACTCCTGCTGTGGTTCTCCGACCTGCACTGGGCCGACGACGCAGTGCTCCAACTGCTCGATGACCTGATCGACCGGCTCAGCCGGCGCCGGGTGGTCGTGCTCGTCACCGGGACCCCTGCCCTGTTCGAGCGGTGGACACCCCGCCAGGGCCGGTTCAATCTGCTGTCGCTGTCCCTCGACGGACTCGACGAGGCGGCCATGAACCTGCTCGTCGCCGAAGTGGCCGGCGACCTCGACGCAACCACCCGCACCGCCCTCGTCGAACGGGCCGGCGGCAATCCGCTCTTTCTCGAAGAGATGGCGCGGACGCTCGCCGCGACCGACGGGCACGACATCGACACGTTGCCGCCCAACGTGCGCAGCGTGATCAGTGCCCGCCTCGACGCGCTCGACGAGGTGGCCCGGTCCGTCATCGGCAACGCTGCGGTGCTCGGGCTGCAAGGCGATCGGGTCTGGCTGCAGACCATGGCCGAATACACGATGGGCGGCACCGATACCGCTGATGTCGCCGACGCCATCGTGGCGTTGCAACGCGCTGACCTGCTCGACCTCACCACCAAGACGTGGACGTTTCGCTCCAACGTGGTGCGTGACGTTGTCTACGAGCGGCTCACCAAGACCCAGCGGGCGTGGCGCCACGCTGGCGTCGCCGACTGGCTCGAGCAGCACAGGGCCGGCGATGTCGACACGATCGCATGGCACTACCGGCAGGCCGCCACCCTCGAACGAGAGGTTGGCGGGATCACGGGCATGTCGCCCGATGTCGCCCGCCGGGGCGTCGAGTGGACGTTGCGGACCTTGGACGACCCGCGGGTGCGGTCATCGGTCGACCAGTCGATCGAACTGCAGAGCGCCGCCCTCGACCTTCTCGATGCCGACGATCCGCTTCGGGCCGATCTGCTGCTGCGCCGCGCCGACGTCCGGCTGCGTAGCCTCAGCCTTGAAGCGGCGCGGCGAGACATCGATGCCGCCACCGCCCTGATCGACCCCGACACGCCCGCCGCACTGCGGTTCCGGCGCGAGCTGGTCGCCTCCGAACTCGCCCAATGGTCCGACGATCATCGCGAGTCACTCGCCCGTGCCGCCGCCGCCAACGCACTCGCCGAAGCAGAAGGCAATCACCGCATGATTGCCTCCGCCCTCCGACGGCGGGGGATGGCCGAGATCTTCAACGGTGATCAGGTTGCTGCCGAAGCATCCATTCGAGCGTCGTTCGAGGCCTACGAGTCGGTCGGCGACGAGATCGGTATGGCCTGGGCCCGTCAGAACCTGGCGTGGATCGCCTTCACCGATGGCCGGATGGCGGAGGCCGAAGCCCGGCTGCTCGCTGCGTCGGAGGCGTTCGAACGGGCCGGTGACATGGCCGGTCGCGGATGGACGACGGGCTTGCTCGCCTACGTGCGGATCTTCGATGGTCGCTTCAGCGAAGCCGACGAACTGGCCCGTCGCACCCTGCTCGACGCCCGAGAACAAGGCGACCGGTGGGCGCAAGGCATGATGAACGTGGCGTTGGGGATGTCGGCGTTGTGGACGGGGCGGATCGACGATGCGCTCGGCCATGCCGAATCCGCGGTGGCGAACTTCCCCGAGGGGGCCGACACGATCGGCGTCGTGCAGGCCGTCGCCACCCGAGGGCGGGCGCTCGTTCGCCGAGGCCGCCTCGATCTCGGCTTCCAGCTGCTCACGAACGCCATCGCCGACCATCCGATCGGCCCGCCCAACGAACTGCTTCGAACCGCGCTCGCCGCCGCGGCCGTGACGGTTGGTGACACCGCCCGTGCCGAGCAACACCTCGCCGGTTTCGACGATGATGATCTCGACATCGTCGGGGCGTCAGAGCGTCGGGTCGTTGCCGGTATCGCCCGACTCCAACGCGGTGATGTCGACGGTGCAGCCGAGGTGCTGGGCGAGCTCGGCGGCCCCGACGACGACGCTGCCTCGCGCTGGGGATGGGCGATCACCGCCCTGGTTCGCGCCGCACAAGGCGCACCGGTCGGCGATCTCGTCGATGCGGTCGAGGCGAGCGGCCGAAGCACCTACTCAGACCGGGTCTTTGCCCGGGTCGCGGTCGCTGCGTCGGCCGCTCGAGCAGGTGACCATGCGGGAGCGTCGGTCGCACTCGACCGAGCCCGGGCCGCCGTGCCCGCCGGCGGCGACCACGTGTTCCCCGCGATCATCGCGGTGGCGGCCGCCGTCATTGCCGAGTCGGTGGATGCCGACGACCATCAGCAGCGACGAGTCGACGCCGAGGCTGCGCTCCAGCGCATCGGCATTCCCGGCTCGGGTTGGTGGCAGGCCTTGCACGCGGCAGCCGGCGCCGCACCAGCCGCGACCGCCTGACCGAAACCGTTCAGTCGCCGCGCATCGGGTGTGCTTCGACCATCGACTGCACCTCCGGACCCTTGGTTCGCCACCATCGCCCATAGGCCGCTGCTCCCGGGGTCGCAGAGAGGCCGTGCACCACAATCGACAGCAACACGGTCCACGACATCGTGGTGAAAACCGGCCCGAGATCGACACCATGCGCCTCTTCGACCGCGGAAATCCCGAAGAGGATCGAGGCGAGCCCTCGCGGCCCGAACCAGCCGAAGAAGCCGACCGTCTCCTTGCGGAGCCCACTTCCCACCAGCGACATGGCGATGGCGACGGGCCGGACGATCACCAGACTGCCGACCGCATACAACCCGACTCGCCAGTCGAGCTCGGTGAGGGCGGGGCCAACGACGATTGCACCGAAGACAATGAACGAGATCGTGGCCAACAGCTCGGCGAGGTCGGCCGTGAACTCGTCGAAGTAGCGAGCTGACTCGCCCGCCGTCGAGCCAAGCGCAAGCCCGGCGACGAAGGTGGCGATGAAGCCGTTGCCGCCGACCCCTTGCGCAGCGGTGAAGGCCAGGCCAGCGATGCCAAGCACTGCGAGCTGGCGGGCCACGCCCTCCATCCACCCTCGCTCACTCGCCCGGGCGACGAGCCATCCCGCCCCACACCCGACAACGACCCCGACCAACACGCCGTAGCCGATCTGCTCGGCGGCAAAGGTAAGCCACGACCCCGCACTCGTGAACTGGTCATCGTCGGCGGCGAGCGCGATGAAGAGCGTGACCGCCGGGAGGGCAATGCCGTCGTTGAGGCCGCTCTCCACATTGAGCGATTCGCGGACTCGGATCGGGACCGCTTCGTCGGTCACGACCGCCTGACCGAGTGCCGCATCCGTCGGCGCGAGAATTGCGGCGATCAGCGCAGCGACCGCAAGCGGGATGTCGAACAGCACCCACGCCAGGAGGGTCCCGAGACCGATGGCGAGCGGCAGCCCAACCGCAAGCATGCGGGCAGGGAGCGCGACATCGTGTCGAAGCCGCATCACATCGATGCGGCTGGCGTCGCTGAACAGCAGCAGCGCCAACGTCGCCTCGGCCAGCAGCTCGACCCCTTCCGAATCGAGCGAGAGCTCGATGATGTCGAACCCTTCCGTGCCGATCAGCAGACCAAACCCGACGAACAGCATCGGCCCCGTCAACGGTGATCGTTCGACACGAGCCGAAATCAGCCCATAGGCGACCAGGAACGCCGCAATCACTCCCACATCGAACGCCTGCACGATCGTCATCCTTTCAGGCCTGAACCAGACACGTGGTGGTTGGAACACGACAACCTGCTCGCAGCGTTCCCCTCCATGCCCGGAACGTGCGACCATCGCGCCCACGCAGCAAAAGGATCACCCCGTGACGATCGAAACCCCGAACTATGACGAGCCGGACCTGCCTGAAGGCGAGTACGGCTGGCACAAACTCGTCGACCTCGATGAACTCCCCGAGGGCCGGGTGACAACCGTCAACATCGGTCACGAAAGCCTGTGCGTCTCCCACATCACCGAGGGCGACTACGGGTGTCTCCCGAACGCCTGCCCCCACCAAGGAGGCCCGCTCGGGGAAGGATCGATCGAAAAGGGATGGCTGCGCTGCCCCTGGCACGGCTACGACTACTCGCCGAAGAACGGCACGCCCCCAGGCGCCCACGATGACTCGCCCGGCGCCTACCGAACCGAGGTTCGCGACGACGGTGTGTACGTGGCCCTGCCAACCGAGGTGGCCCGGCCCCGCAGCATCTCCGACGTGATGGTGGAGACCATGGTCAACTGGGGCGTCACCCACGTGTTCGGAATGGTCGGCCACTCCAACCTCGGCTTCGCTGATGCGATGCGAGTCGCGGAGCAGCGAGGCGACCTCTCCTTCATCGGGATCCGTCACGAAGGCGCCGCCGCCTTCGCTGCGGTCGGGTACGGAAAGCTCACCGGAAAGCTGGCCGGTTGTTTCGCCATCGCCGGGCCGGGATCGACCAACCTCATGACCGGCCTCTACGACGCCAAGACCGACCGGGCCCCGGTGCTGGCGCTGTCGGGCCAAGTCCCCTCGAAGACCCGAGGGCGAGGCGCCTTCCAAGACACCGACCTGCACTCGGCGTTCCACGACGTCGCTCGGTACAGCGAAACGGTGCAGTCCGGCTCCGACCACGCCGAACTGATGACGCTCGCATGCAAAACCGCACTGGTCGAACGAGATGTTGCGCACCTCGTCTTCCCCGACGAAGTCCAGGAACTCCCCGCCGCCGACGGTGCCAAAGTCGGCGGGCCCGACGGACGGACCGGCGATCGCCACATCGCCCCGCCCGCGGGAGCGCTGTCCGACGCCGTCGCCGCCATGACGGCGAGCGACCGGCCGATCATCATCGTCGGCAACGGCGCCCGTGAGGGCATGGCCGAAATCACCGCGCTCGCCGAAAAGCTCGACGCCCCGGTGCTGACCACCTTCAAGGGCAAGGGTCTGATCTCGGATCATCATCCCCTCGCCGGAGGGGTGCTCGGCCGATCCGGCACCCCCGTCGCGAGCTGGTTCATGAACGAAAGCGACCTGATCATCACGTTCGGCGTGTCGTTCGCGAACCACACCGGCATCGCTGACTACAAGCCCATCGTCCAGGTCGATTTCGATCCGATGGCGCTCGGCCGATTCCACCCGGTCTCGGTACCCGTGCAAGGCCACGTCGGCATCACCGCACAGGCGATGCTCGATGCATGCGGCGACACTGCTCGCTCAGGCGCAGCGAGCGAGGTCGCCGAACGGTGGGCGATTTGGCGCGAGGAGAAGGCCAGTCGCCGAGCCGACGACCACGGCGAAGGCATCAACGCGGCAGCCCTGTTCCATGCCCTCAGCGACTGTGTCCCCGCCGATGCGATCATGCCGGTCGACGTCGGCAACAACACCTACTCGTTCGGTCGCTACTTCGAAGTGAAGGAACAGTCGGTGATCATGTCCGGCTACCTCGGTTCGATCGGGTTCTCCCTGCCGGCGGCCATGGGATCGTGGGCCGCAACCCAGAGTCAGCCCGACTTTGCGGGCCGACCAGTCGTGTCGGTCTCGGGCGACGGCGGCCTCGGCCAATACGCCATGGAGATGACCACCGCCGTCAAATACGGGATGAACATCACCCATGTCGTCATGAACAACAGCGAGCTCGGCAAGATCTCCAAAGAACAACGAGCCGCCGACTTCGACGTCTGGCAAACCTCGCTCCACAATCCGTCGTTCGCCGCCAT
Source organism: Actinomycetota bacterium (assembly GCA_039188975.1). Classification (GTDB taxonomy): domain Bacteria; phylum Actinomycetota; class Acidimicrobiia; order Acidimicrobiales; family Aldehydirespiratoraceae; genus UBA11606. The sequence goes on along the minus strand of JBCCYT010000028.1, from coordinate 11,199 downwards.
GGCCGAACTGTGCGGCGGTAAGGGCATTCGCGTGACCGAACTCGACCAGTTGTCCGACGCGATCGCCGAAGCCGTCGCCCACGACGGTTTCTGCCTCGTCGAGGTCGTCACCGACGCGCTCCTTGTCTGACCTGCCTCTGCGAGGATGAAGCCATGGGCCGAGATGCCGTCATCACCGCCGCCGAAACCTGGTTCGACCAGGGCGGCCTCTTCGACGAGCTGGCCGTGCGCGTCGCCATCCCCACCGAGAGCCCGAACCCCGAACGGGCCCCTGATCTCGATCGCTACCTGCGCAACGAACTCACACCGGCGTTGGAAGCAATGGGGTTCGACTGCCGCGTCCACCCCAACCCGGTGCCGACCGCAGGCCCGTTCCTGATCGCACGCCGAGACGAAGATCCCGCGCTCCCCACCGTCATGACCTACGGCCACGGCGACGTCGTGCTCGGCTACGACGACCAGTGGCGAGACGGCCTCGACCCGTGGACCCTCACCGTCGACGGCGACCGCTGGTACGGGCGCGGCACGGCCGACAACAAAGGGCAACACACCGTCAACCTCGCCGCCCTGCGCACCGTGCTCGCCGCCCGCGGCTCCCTCGGCTTCAACATCGTCGTCCTGATCGAAACGGGAGAAGAAACCGGATCGCCCGGCCTCGACGACTTCTGCGCCGCCCACCGAGACCAGCTGCGAGCCGACGTTTTTGTCGCCTCCGACGGACCGCGGGTCGACGCGTCGACGCCGACGATCTTCATGGGCTCGCGAGGCGCCTTCAACTTCACCATGACCCTCGACCTTCGCGAGGGCGGCCATCACTCCGGCAACTGGGGTGGGCTGCTCGCCAACCCCGGCGTCGTGATGGCCCACGCCCTGGCCTCCATGGTCGACGAACGTGGTCAGATTCTCGTCGACGGCTGGAAGGCCGAACCGATGACCGACTCGGTTCGGGCCGCGATCGCGCAGCTCACCGTGGGTGGCGACCCGTCGAGCCCTACGATCGACGACTGGGGCGAGGCCAACCTCACACCCGAAGAACGCGTCTTTGGCACCAACACGTTCGAGGTACTGGCCTTCGAGACCGGCAACCCCCGCAACCCGGTCAATGCCATCCCGCCTCGCGCGGTCGCCCACTGCCACCTGCGGCTCGTCGTCGGCACCGAGATCGACGAGCTGCTTCCGGCCCTCCGCCGCCACCTCGACGAACGTGGCTTCGACGCAATCGAACTCACCGCAAGCGACGTCGCCATGCGGCCAACCCGACTCGACCCCGACCACCCCTGGGCCCGATGGGCGGTCGAGTCGATCGAACGCACCACCGGATCGCCGGTCGCGGTGCTCCCAAACCTCGGCGGATCACTTCCCAACTCGGTCTTCGCCGAAACCCTCGGGCTTCCGACCATCTGGATCCCGCACAGTTACCCCGGCTGCTCCCAACACGCACCAAACGAACACGTCGTCGCCTCGACCTGCCGCGACGCGCTACGCATCATGACCGGTGTCTGGTGGGACCTCGGCGCTGGCGAAACCCCGACCTGACGGCGCCCACGTTCACGTCGAGATGTCGATCCCGAACGCATCCTCGAAGGCTGCGATGTAATCGGCGTGAGACTCGATCCGGCCCAGATCGACCCACTGCTCATCGGTCATCGCGTCGCGGCCAGCCACGATCTCGGCCCCGCCCCAACTGACCTGGTAGCGCAGCTTCGGCTCGTCGGTCTCGATCGCATGGCGAATCACGGCGCCCACTTCCTCCGCCGGCGTTGCATGCACCGCCCCCGCCGCATACATCTGCAGCATGCGCTCGTACTGCGCCCCGTACGCGCCGGTCTCGTTCGGCATGTCGGCGTTCTTGCCGAAGATCGACGACCGGGTCACACCCGGCTCCACGATCGCAACCCGCACACCCATGCCCGCAACTTCCATCGCCAGCTGCTCGGCCACACCCTCGAGCGCCCATTTCGCCGCCACATAGGGCGCCTGGGCAACCGCAGCCAAACGACCGGCCACCGACGTGATGTTGATGATCGTGCCCGACCCCCGCTCCCGCATGCCCGGCAGCACCGCCTGCATGCAGCGGGTCGCCCCGCACAGGTCGACGTTCATCACCTCGAGGAAACGGTCAGCGCTCGTCTCCTCAACGGCACCGTTCCCGCCCACGCCCGCATTGTTCACGAGATGATCGATACGCCCAGCCCGGGCGAGAATGTCGGCGAACCCGGCGGTGACCGATTCGTCATCAGCGATGTCGAGCTCGGCCAACTCGACCGTGACCCCTCGAGCCGAGGCTTCATCGAGGAGCTTTCCGGCCCGCTCCACCGAACGGACCGTGCCGTACACCGTGTAGCCGTGCTCGGCGAGATGAAGGGCAGAGGCGCGACCGATACCGGAGTTGGCACCGGTCACGACGACAACATCAGAACTGCTCATCACCGCAACCTAGGACACCAGACGACACCACGCCTTCCCGAACACCGTCTAGGGTCCTTGGCGTGGCGGTGATCACGACCCAGGGATTGACGATGCAGTTCGGTGCGCAACGTGCGCTCGACGCGCTCGATCTCGACATCCCCAAAGGGGTCACCGGCCTCGTCGGTGCCAACGGTGCCGGCAAAACAACGCTCATGTCGATCGCCCTCGGTCTGCGGGCCCAAACCAGCGGCTCGATCTCCGTGCTCGGCATGGACCCAGCCCGCGATGCGGCGACCCTTCGCTCGGTCGTCGGCTACGGGCCGGAACGAAACGTGTTGCCCGAAGACATGCCTGCCTCGGATTTCGTCAAACATCTCGCCGAAGTGCGGGGCATGCCAAAACGTGAGGCCAAAGGACGAGCCAGCGATGCGCTGTGGCTCGTCGGACTCGGCGAAGAACGGTTTCGGGCGCTCGGCACCATGTCGACCGGCCAGCGTCAACGGGTGAAGCTCGCCCAGGCGATCGCAGCTGACCCCTCCCTCATCTTGCTCGACGAGCCAACCGACGGCCTCGACCCGGTCCAACGCGACGAGATGCTCGCGTTGATCAAACAGATCAGCGGCGACTACGGCATCGACGTCTTGCTGTCGAGTCACCTGCTCGAAGAAGTCGAGCGGATCTGCGACAACATCGTTGCGCTCGACGCCGGACGGCTCGTCGCCCAAGGTCCGCTGGCATCGCTGGTCGGCGACACGAGCACCATCTCGGTCGAACTCGTCGAGATTCCCGAACGACCCGGTGCCGTCGACAAGGTTGAGCAGCGGCTTCGCAGCGGCGGTCTCGGCGTCGACCGCGACCTCAACCGGCTTCGAGTCGTGGGCGACGACCCTCGAGCGACCCTTGACCAGGTTCGCGATGCGGTTGCCGCAGAGGAGGCCCGTATTCGGCGAGTCGGCATCGATCGACGATCGCTCGAAGACCTGTTCACCGGAGGTCCGGCGTGAGTACCGCAGAGATCTTCGACCGTGGCTACCGCAAGTTCGACGGCGAGCGGGCCGGGCTGGGCCAAGCCGTGCGCTCCGTCACGTGGCACACCATCCGGAGCATCCTCGGCATCGGCCGCAAGGGTCGCCACAAGATCTTCCCGATCATCATCGCGGTGATCGCGTTCTTGCCGTCCGTTGGATTCCTCGCCCTGGCGATCTTGATCGGCGACCTGCTCGAAGGCGAACTCCAACCCGAATATTGGGAGCTGTTCGGCCTTCCGATCGTCGCCGTCGTGCTGTTCGCAACCCTGGTCGCACCCGAAGCCATCGTGCGAGACCGCCGCGACGGCATGATGCGGCTCTATCTCTCCACGCCGTTGACAAAACCCACATACCTGCTCGCAAAGTTCATCGCCGTCATGGCCACGATGGCCATCGTCGTCGCGGGCCCGGTGCTCTTGTTCCTCATCGGCAACACCATTCAAAGTCTCGGCCCTGACGGCTTCGGCGAGTGGATCGAGGTGCTGCTCAAGGTGCTGCTGTCGTCGTTCATCATCGTGTTGTTCATGGCGGCCGTCAGCCTCGGAGCGAGCAGCCTCACCGACCGGCGTGCCTTCGCCAGCGTCGGCGTGCTCGGCGCCATCATCGGCGTGTCGATCGTCATCAACATTGCGGTCGAGAGCATTGGCGTCAGCCGCAACCTGCTCGTGCTCGACCCCTTTGGAGTCCCCCTCGAAACAGCCGCCCGCATCTTCGGCAACGTCGGCTTCGAGTACGAGTACCAAGACTTCTCGGGCGACGCCGTGCCGACCTGGATGGTCTACGGCGGCACCACGCTCTGGATCGCCCTCGGCCTCGGCGTGCTCGCCGACCGTTACCGACGAATGGCCTCGGTCTGATGCCGCTCCCGCCGCCCCCGCCCCGCCCTGACGGGCCCCCGCCCCCCACGGCCGGGTCCGCCCCGGTGCCGCCGCCACCCACCGGAGCCGCAGTGGCCGTCGGCCCGCAGGTCGCCCGTCTCGTCGACGGCGGTGACGTCATGGTGGAAGCCGCCGGCCTCACCAAGAGCTTCGGCGACGTGGTCGCCGTCTCCGACGTGACCTTCCAGATCGGTCGCGGCATCACCGCCATCCTCGGGCCCAACGGTGCCGGCAAATCGACCCTGTTCCGCATGCTGTGCGGCCTCACCCCGCCCTCTCGGGGGACCGTCACCGTTCTCGGTGAGAACGCCCGCCGCGATCGCGACGTTCGCGGCCGGATCGGTCTCGCCCCCCAACAAGACGCGCTGTTCGATCGGCTCTCGGCACTCGACTTCGTGACCTTCACCGCCCTCACCCACGGCGTGGACGAACCAGAAACACGCGCTCGCCAGGCGCTCGCCCACGTCGACCTCGACGCCAACGACCCCAAACCGGTCGGATCGTTCTCCAAAGGGATGCGGCAGCGGGCAAAGCTCGCCGCCGCCATCGTCAACGACCCCGACGTCTTGGTACTCGACGAGCCCCTCACCGGTCTCGACCCGGTGCAACGCCAACGCATGATCACCCTTTTCAACCAGCTCGCCGACCAAGGCAAGTGCCTGCTCGTGTCCAGCCATGTTCTCGATGAAGTCGCCCGGCTCGGCTCCAACGTCCTCGTCATCGCCCAAGGACGACTCGCCGCCGCAGGCGACTACCGCACCCTTCGCGACCAGATGGACGACCGGCCCCATCGCATCCGGGTCGGCACCGACCGTCCCAAGGTCCTGGGCGCCGCCATGATCGAACGAGGGCTCGCCGAAGGCGTGACCGTCGATGCGGCCGGCGTTTCCGCCGACACCATGGACGTCGACACGTTCGGACGAGCGATCGCCCCGCTCGCCGTCGAATACAACGCCCAACTCAACGAGTTCACCCCGCTCGACGACGACCTCGAATCCGTGTTCCGCTACCTCGTGGAGCGACGCCGATGAGCGGATCCGTCAGCCCCGCCCAAGCCGTCCTGCTCACGCACCGACTTCTGCTGCGCCAACTCCTCACCCGAGGTCGCATCATCGCCCTCACGATCCTCGGTGGCGTGGTCGTGCTCGCAGCCATCGGTGTCGCAGCCAACGACGACGTCGAAGACGCCGTCACCACCACCATCGAAGTCATCGACGGTCTCGGCCTCGTGCTGGTTGTGCCGGTCGTCTCGCTCGTCTTCGCCTCCGCTGCGCTCGGGGACGGCCGCGAAGACGGAACGCTTGTCTATCTGTGGCTCCGACCCATGGATCGCCTCCCCATCGCCGTTGGCGCCTACCTCGCATCGATCACGATCAGTCTCCCGCTGACCGTCGCGCCGCTCGTCGCATCGGCCGCCATCGGCGGCGCCGGATCAGACGGCATCGTGGCAACGGCGGTCGCCAGCGTCGCCGGCGTGCTCGCCTACTCGGCGCTCTTCGTGCTGCTCGGCCTCGTCGTCAAGAACTCGATCATCTGGGGCCTTGCCTACGTGCTGATGTGGGAAGGCCTCTTCACCCAGTTCTCCGAAGCCATCGGCCAAGCCGCCATCCGCGGCTACCTGCGGGCCCTGCTCTCCAACCTCTCCGACGTACCCCTCGGAGCGGCGCTCGACACCGGCACCACCACTGCGCTCATCGTCTGCGCCGTCGTCGTGATCTTCGCCATCGTGCTCGCCGGCACCCGCCTCGACAGCATGGAAATCGACTGAGCCCAACCGGCCCGTTCTCGGTGTTGTTGGGTCGAACGGTCCTGGGTTTCAGCTGCCGGTGAACGTTGCTTTGCCCGGCCCGTTCTCCATGAACGATTGGACGCCGGTGCGGCAATCATCGGTGGCAAAACAGGCCCCGAACTGCGCGGCCTCAACCTTCACCGCCTCATCCAACGGCAACGCCAACCCATCCATGATGGCTCGCTTCGCCATCCGCAACGCCGCCGGCCCCTTCGCATACCGCGCCGCCTGCGCCAACGCCGCATCCATCAACTCATCCGGGGCGTGCACCGAACTCACGATGCCGTGGGCCTTTGCCTCCTCCGCCCCCACATGACGGCCGCTGTACACCATGTCCTTCGCCATCGTCACACCAGCCAGCCGCGACAGCCGCTGCGTACCGCCGCCACCAGGAATCAGCCCAAGCTGGATCTCCGGCACGCCGATCTTGGCGTCATCAGCCATCATCCGAAAATCGGTCGAGACCGCCACCTCGAGACCACCACCAAGCGCAAAACCGTTGATCGCGGAAATCGTGACCTGGGGCAAGTTCTCCAACGCCAACAACACCGTGTTGAACATCGTCGAGAACTCGGTCGCACTCGCCTCGTCATACGTCGGGAACTCCGAAATGTCGGCCCCCGCCGCAAAGTTCTTCCGACCGCCCGTCACCACGACCGCCCGGATCGCCTGATCAGCGGCCACCTCTGCACAGATCTCACCGATCTCGCCCATCATCGGGCTGCTCAGCGCATTGACCTTTGGCCGGTCCAGACGGATAACGGCGACACCCGCAGCGGCATCGCGTTCGAGGTGAACGTTCTCTCCCATGCCCGCAACGTAGCCGACCGACCTCGACTTCGGTCCCTGACGGAAACCTAAGCGCAGACTGATTTCGGCCGATGACAGCAGAGATGACCGAAGGCGGAGGATCGTCGACCGCGCGACAGCGGCAACTTTGGCGGCTCGGAGTGGCGTTGGCGGAAGCGCAACTCGAGGATCGAGACGCCGCGCTCGAAAACGCGATGAAACAACTCGGCAAGGTCCTCAACATCCCGGTCGCGGGCGTGTGGGAAACCGACGTCACCACCCGTCAGACCAGCCCCGTCCTCGTCTGGAGCAAACCGGGGACGCCTGCATCGGTCCACGATCCCCGTGCTCGCACCACCAGTGACGCCGTCATCGCGGAGATGTTCGAAAACGAAGGCGTCGCCGTCGTCACAATGGACGAGCTGTCCGACGAACGCGACATGCCATCGGAGTGGGAGAACGGCCGAACCGTCCTGTCGATCATCGACTTCTTCGGCGGCAAAGCCCTGACCCTCGCCGTCGCCACACCCGAATCGACCGTCAGCGACGAGGACCTCCAGTTCATTCGGATCTTCGCCACCGCACTGCGCTCGTTCCTGTCTCGACTCCGGGTCGAACGAGACCTGCAGACCCGGCTCGATCTCGGTCAACTCGTCGTCGATGCCGTCGCCCGACTCGGCACGGCGTCGGCGGAAACCGCGCCGGCAATCGTCGAATCGGTCCTCGTCGATGTCGGTGCCCAATTCGATTGCGACACCGTCCGGGTCTACCAGGTGAAATCCGACCGGATGACCGTGCGCCACCACGCCGGCGACCTCCTCGACCCCGTCTGGAACGTGCTGCCGCGAACCACCCACTCACCCGTACGCACCGACGGTGAACCCACCCTCACCCGGCTCTCTCGACTCGCCCACGCGTTCTTCGACACCGCCGACGGAATCGAACTTCACGACGACCCCGCCGTTGCCGCCTTCGCTGCTGAAGCCGGCACGAGCTGGCGCGAAATCATCGTGTGCATCGGCAACGAACGCACCTGGACCACCGCCGAACGAGAAGCGGTTGCTGCGGTGGTTTACGCCATCGTTCAGCTCGACGCCCGCCTCGACGCCGAGCGGTGGTCCGCCTATCGGCACGCAGTGCAAGCCGAGTTCTCCCGCATCGCATCTCGCTTCCTGCAAGCCTCCGAGCACGACGTCGACGAGTTCATCGAGGAGGCGCTCCAGCGGGTCGCCCGGCAGCTCGAAGCACCGGTAGCGATGATCTGTGACTTCGACGAAGCCGACATCGAAACCGGGGACGAACTCGGCACCGTGACCTCCCTGTGGAGCGAAGAAGGGGTGCCGTTCCCGATCGGAGAACCCGTTCGCTTCCCCCAACGGTGGACCCCTGCGCATTCCGGCGCTCCGAAGACCGCCGTGTTCCCCATCACCGAATCGCTCAACCCGACCTTCCAGGCATTGATGGGGAGCGACGATCAGCGACGTTTCTCGGTCGTGTCGGTTCCGGTGGTCGGAACCGAAGGCGACCGCGCCGCACTCGGGTTGGCGCTTCCCGGCAACAACGAAGCTCGGTTCCCGATGTTGATCGAGCTGTTGGCGACCTTCGCCGACCTGATCTCTCAGCTTCGTGTTCGCCTCGGCCTCGAAGCAGAGAAACGCCGTCGGCAGGCAAGCGAACGGTTCCTCCACGATGTCGCCGTGACCTTGGCCGAGGCTGCGGAGGACGACTTCGACGACGCGGTCGCTTCCGTCCTGGTGTCGGTTGGGGACTCCCTCGAACTCGACTCGTTGCAAGTCCTGCGCTGCGACCCAGACGACCAGCAATACGTCGCCCGCTATCGCTGGGGAGCGGCGACAACCGCACCCGACGAAGTTGCGTTCGGAGCCATCGACATCGCCGACGACGCCCGCTGCGCCGGGGACAAGATGATCCGTCACCATCGAACCGACGACGAGGTCACCTCGACCGTCGCCCTCTACCGTGATCATGAGGCGCATCCCTCGATCATGCTGGCCGAGCGCCGTGCGTCGTCGTCGTTGAGCGCAGGTGCCTGCCGGATTCTTGACGAGGTCAACCAACTGCTCGGCCAGGTCGAGCTCCGAATCGACGACGAGCGCTACACGAAGACCGCATTCGGCGATGCACCCATCGGCATCGTCATGACCGACGCCCGCTGGAGAGTGGTGACCTGCAACCCGGCGTTCGCGACGTTTCTCGGATTCGACGACCCCGCCGACATGATCGGGCTCGGACCCAACGACTTGCTCGACTCCGACGAACGCCACCCCGACGGTGGCACGCAGGACATCCCGATGCGCCGACGTGACGGCCAGCGGGTGTGGGCGACCGCCCACTCGACCCGAATCCAAGCGGCGAGTTCCGGTGACCCGATGTGGCTGATCCACATCGAAGACATCACGGAGCGACGCCGGGCCGAACAGCTTCTTCGTTTCCAGGCAACGCACGACGAACTCACCGGACTTGCAAACCGTCGACGACTCCTGGCCGTCTGCGAAGAGCAACTGGATGGACCCGAATCGACGGCGATCATCCTCTTGGACATCGATCGGTTCAAGTTGATCAACGACTCGCTCGGCCACGACCGCGGCGACGAGCTCTTGATCGTGGTCGCCGACCGGCTGCGTCTTTCGATCCGGCCCGGCGACACCGTTGCCCGACTCGGTGGCGACGAATTCGCCATCGTGCTTGCCGGACCAACCGACGTGTACGAAGCGGGTCGGGTTGCTGATCGACTGCTTCGCCTGCTCGGCGAGCCAGTACAGCTCGGCACCCAGACCATTTTCCCGTCCGCCAGCCTGGGGATCGCGGTCGCTGACGACACCACGACGGTCTCTGACCTCATGCGCCGCGCAGACACTGCGATGTATCGAGCCAAGGCGCGTGGGCGGGGGCGCCACGAGGCCTTCGATGAAGATCTCCGTGGCGAGGTCCAGACCCGGATGGAAACCGAGGCTGGCCTGCGTCAAGCGCTCCGCAACGATGAGCTCGTCGTCCACTATCAGCCCGAGATCGATCTCCACACCGGCAAGGTGCTCGGCGCAGAGGCACTGGTTCGGTGGGAACATCCCGAGCAAGGCCTGCTGTACCCCGGCGCCTTCATCGAGGTTGCAGAGGAGACCGGCCTCATCGTCGATCTCGGCATTCAGGTCCTGTTCGCAGCATGCCACTCCGCGGCATCGTGGCCCGACCGCAACCTGATGGTGCGGGTCAACTTCGCCGCTGCGCAACTCCAGCGCGACGAGACGGTTGGACTGGTGGCGAAAGCCCTGCACGAAAGCGGACTCGAACCCCACCGTCTGTGCGTCGAAATCACCGAGTCGGCGATGATGGCCGATGTCGAACAAGCCGAACGGGTCCTGGCCGACCTCAAAGCCCTCGGCGTCTACTTGGCCGTCGATGACTTCGGAACCGGCTTCAGCTCGCTGGCGTACCTGAAGCGCTTCCCCGTCGATGCGCTCAAGATCGACCGCGAATTCGTCATGGTGCTCGGCCCCGACAACAAGGACACCGCGTTCGTGCAGTCGATCATCTCGCTGGCCGACGCGCTCGGACTGTCCGTGGTAGCCGAGGGCATCGAGACGATCGAACAGGCCGACATGCTGTTGAGCCTCGGGTGCCGCCGAGCCCAAGGCTTCTACTTCGCGAAGCCGGCTCCAGTCGACCAGCTGCTGGAGCTCGTCAGCGGTCAGGTCACAAGCTGAACTGGCCCTCGGCGATTTGAACCGTCACGCCGACGAGTTCGCGGGTCGTTGCGGCCACGAAAACCTCAGGGTCTGACGACGTGGCCCACATCCGTCCCTCGCCGTCGAGGAACCGGCACAATGCGACGGCCCGTGATGGCCCGCTGTGGTCGTACTCGACGGTGATGCCGTCGATCCGGGCCGCGCCGGCCGTGTCGTGGTCAGCTCGGTCGACGGTGCCTCGGGCGGCGGGGATCGTACGGGTCACCACGAGTTCGTCGGGCGGCGTGGTGCTGAACACCCCGAGCGCATGCTTGCTGGCATGGCCGCCATTGCCTTGCACGAGACCATGCGATCCGGGGTTGGCTCGGAGCCGCCGCACCATCGCGATCAACGCCTGCCCGGCAGCGAAGTTCAGTGGCGCGCCCATGAACCCCAAACCGCCTGTGACGGTGAGTTCACGATCGAGGCGGAGGCCCATCGCGTGGGCTGTATAGGCGACCATCGACGGGAAGCAGCCGTAGAGGTCGACGTGTTCGATGCCGGAGAGGTCGCCCCAGCGTTCCTGCAGCTCGACGATCGCAGCGTCGAGTCCCGGCACCGAT
>JBCCYT010000027.1:0-34790 GCA_039188975.1 Actinomycetota bacterium | reverse complement strand
GCAGAGCTGTCCGACCGTGTTCGGAAAGATCGCTTCCGACGCGCCCCGCTCCTTCGCATACGCAAGCGCAACGACGTTCTCGGCGTAACTGGTGGACTTGATCCCGGCAAGCGCACCCCGTTCGTTGCGGGGCCATGGCACGGTCACGACCGCCGTCGTCGGGTCCCAGCCGCGGCTCGGCGCGGCGCCGACGATGACGTTGGGGGAGCCGTCGCCTCGCCCCGACCCGAGCGGGCCGGTGCCCGCCGTGATGGTCAACCGGATGATCGACGCATCCGGGTTGGCGTCGGCGACCTGCTGGCAGGCGTCGCGCAGCTCGTCGTCGGTCGTCGGCAGGTCGATGCCCAGACCGGTGAGGCTGTGGCGGAGCCGAGCCAGGTGGCGCCGCATCGCGAACGGTGTACCTCGCACAATCGGCGTGGTCTCGAAACAGCCATCGCCCACCGTGATCCCGTGGTCGGTGATCGGAATCGAGGCCCGCTCCGCAGGAACCAGCGCACCGTTGATCCACCAGGTCGACATGGCCCGAAGCGTAGGCCCAGATGTCGGCAACGAGGTAAGGGCCGAGGTCTGTCGAGGAGGTGTGTCACACCCCATCTGCATCATGGTGTCCATGTTGAACACCCGGGTTTCTCCCACCGAGATCATCGTTCGGCTCGCCGGTGAGCTGATGGTCGATGGCGTCACCCACCCCGTCGCCGCTGCGGTTGCCCGAGCGGCCCGCATCCACGCCCTCGCCGCCCCCACGCCGTTTGCGGCCCGACTCGGTATCGACGAGCTGTCGTTGCGTCGGGCTGAGTCCGGCGTGGTCTCGTTCGATCAGCTCCCCGCCGCCTACCTGGCGTTCGTCGATGGCATCGAGGTCGCGGTCGATCTCGTCAGCTTGCGCGAGCTTGCCGCGGCGATCGATGGCCGCAGTGAACCGGTGACCGAGCGGGTCGGCGTCGTCTTGGCCTTTCCTGCCATGGTCGGGGAGTCGGTCGCATGAGAGGTGTCACCTGGTGAGCACTTTGCGCATCACGTGCTCGTCAAAGCTGGCCCCGTTCGGCATGTCGTTGGTGATGCGCTCGTCGGTCATGCTCCATCCGGTCGCCTCATAGAGCGCAATCGCGGCGGTGTTGCCCGCGGCGACGTGCAGCTTGGCCACACCGTGTCCCGCTTCGACGATGAGGTGCTCGCCCTCGGCGAGCAGGATTCGCCCCCAACCTTGCCGGTGGTGATCGGGGTCGATGAACAGATGGACGAGCTCGGCCCCCTCGACCATCACATGGCCGATCGCTTGGTCGGTGTGACCGACCGCCACCACGACCGTCTGGTCGGAGTCGGGCGCGATGCGCTCGCGCCAGAGAGCTCGTCGTTCGTCCATGTCCATCGATTCGACAAACGCCAGCACCTCGGGTGGCACGAACCGGCGAAACGACACCTGCCAGCAACGGACAAAGTAGTCGGCGATCGGGTCGGCATCGTCGAGACGGGCCGCTCGGAGTCCATCAGGTAGGTCGTGCATGTGCGACCATCGTGGCCCATCGAAAGGGGACGGTCATGCGAGTTCTGGTGATGGGTGGTACCCAGTTCAACGGGTTGGCACTCGTGCACGAGTTGGTACGTCAAGGCCATGACGTCACCGTGTGCAACCGAGGACGCACCGAATCCGACATCCCCGACACCGTCGACCGGCTCGTCGCTGACCGCACCGACCATGAGCAACTGCGAACCGTGCTCGGTGGAACCGAGTGGGACTGTGTCCACGACGTGTCGGCGTACCACCCCGAGGACGTCGAGGTCATGATGGAACTCTTCCGCGACGCCGTCGGTCACTATGTCTTCGCCAGTTCGACGGTGACCTATCAGAGTCAAGACCGGCCCATCACCGAGACCGATCCCGATGATCGAGGCGAAACCCAGATCGAATACGGCCTCCACAAGCTCCTCTGCGAGGACGCCCTGTTCGCTGCCCATCGAGACTGGGGCTTTCCCGCCACCACCGCACCGTTCTCGATGGTGCTGGGGCCTCACAACGCGATGACCGACCGCGAGCAACGAATGTTCGCCCGCATCCGCGACGGCCGGCCTGTGCTCGTCCCGGGCGACGGCTCGACGCTGCTCCAGGTCGGCGACGTCGATGACCAAGCCCGAGCCCTCACCCAGATGATGGGCAACGACCGAACCTTCGGCCGGCGCTACAACCTCACCGGCTCCAACGCGGTGACTCGCAACGACTATGTGCGCCGGTGCGCCGATGCCGTGGGTCTCGAAGCCGACGTCCGCCACGTGCCGGCCGACCTCATGGAAGCACTCTGGACCGGGGAGCGATCAGTCGACATCGTGCAACAGACCGGGGCCCTGAACGTTCGCTCCACTGGCACCGCCAAGCAGCAACAGACGGCAGGGCCCCGAGCGATGCTGCGCACCAGGTTCATGCTGTGCATCAATCTGGTGCAACACCTCGCCCCGAACCTCCACTGGTGGGATCAAGACACGTCGTTCAGCATCGAGCGGCTCCGTCACGACGTTGGCTTCGAGCCGACCGAAACCACCGCATCGATGCTCCAACGGGCCCACGCCTGGTGGGCCGAGAGCGATCAGGCCACGACGTCCTACGACTGGACGACCGAGGACCAGATCCTCGCCATGCTGCCCTGAGCGGCGCGACGCCGCCGGCGGGTGACGCTGTGGCACCATGGCGGGATGTTCCGGCGAGTCATTGCGGGCCTGATTCTCGGTCCCGCGCTCCTGATCGGGTCCGTTGCGTGGTCCGGCTATTTGGCGTTGCAGACCATCTTCGACGAAGACCGCTCCGCCACCATTGCCCAGGAGCTGCTCGACAACGAACAGGTGAAAGCCCAGCTCGCGGCAAATCTCGGCACCGCCATCGAGGGAGCGCTTCCTGACGCCGTACCGCTGAGTGCTGAGCAGGTCGACGCTGCGTCGCTCGCAGTACTCAACGATCCGCGGGTCACCGATCTCGTCGTCGGCGCGCTCGGCCAAACCCATCGGTCGTTTCTCGGACTCAACGACGTCCCCCAAACCCTGGATCTGAACCCGCTCGCCGAGGTCGCTCGAGAACAGATCGGCACGATCTCCACCGACGCAGCGGCAGCGATCCCCGCCGACACCAACTGGACGATCGATCTTCCGACCGAACGCATTCCGAACTCCAGCCCGGTCAAGGACTTCCTCGAGACTGCGGTGCCGTACCTCGCCGCGATCGCCGTCGTGATGGCCCTCATCGCGTTGCTCACCACGAGCGATCGCCCGTCGGTTTTGCGTCGGGCGGCCTTCTGGGCGATGGGGACGACCGCGTTCTACCTGATCCTCGGATTTGGCATCCCGGCCCTGTTGCGAGTGGTGATTCCCGATCAGGCCGAGATCTTCGCCGCGCTGCTGACCGCCGTCTTGCGCTCCACCCTCACCCCATCGATCGTGCTCGCCGCTGTCGGTGGCGCGCTGTTGATCGGCTCATGGATCTGGCCCGACGAGCGCCGCCAGCCACAACCACGACGCGTGCGCCAGCAGCCCACACCGCAACCACAACCACACGCACAGCCAGTGGTGTACCAGCGTCCGGCGCCGCAGCCCGCACCCGCACCGTCTGCGTATGCGCCACCACCCACGGCCCAGCCCACGCCGTCGCCGGCAGCCCCGCCGCCGACGACCCACATCGCGCCGGCTCGACCGCAAGCAGCGGCACCACCCCACCAGCCCGTCACCCCGCCCTCGACACCAGTGGTCCCGGCCACGCCTCCATCGAACCCGGCTGTGCCCTCCGATGCGACCGTCGCCCACGACCCCGCCGCCCTCGACCCATTTGCGCCGCCGCCCAACGCTCCTCGCCCTGCGCCAACCGACGATGACTTTCCACCGCCGATCATCACCGGCGCCGACATCCATGCGTCGCCCGCTGCGCCGAACGAACCGCCACCATTCCGACCGACGCTCCCGACCCGGGCATCGCCCTCCGAGCCCGTCTCGCTGCCGGCCTGGACCGGCGATCTCAGCCCGAGTCCCGATGCCACGCCGACCGGCGGCGTGCCCAAGGCCCGGCCCCCGCGCTGGGTCGATGGCCACGGATGGGTACTCGACCCCGATGACGATCGGCCGGTGCCGCCCAACGCCCGCTACGTCGAAGGCGTTGGCTACGTCGTGCCGGGGCCGCCACCCCGGCACTGATCGAGCCAACGCTCACTTCGAGTGTTGCCCGCCATCAGTTGATGCCGCGCTCCACGCCTTCCCAGTAGGGCGCTCGCAGCTTGAACTTCTGGAGCTTGCCGGTTGCGGTGCGGGCCAGCTCGTCGCGGAACTCGACCGATGTCGGGCACTTGTAGTGGGCGATCTTGGCGCGGCAGTAGTCGATGAGATCTCGCTCGCCGACGTCTGACCCGGCACCGACCACCACGAGGGCCTTGACGGTTTCACCCCACTTCTCATCGGGAACACCGATCACGGCGACCTCCTCCACATCGGGGTGAGAGAACAAGCAGTCCTCGACCTCGATCGACGACACGTTCTCCCCGCCGGAGATGATCACGTCCTTCTTGCGGTCCTGGAGGGTGACATAGCCGTCCTCGTCGATGAAGCCACCGTCACCGGTGTGGAACCAATCGTCGGCGAGCGCTTCGGCCGACGCATCCGGGTTCTCCCAATACGACTTCAGGATGTGGTTGCCGCGCGCGAGGACCTCTCCCTCGGGGTCGACCGCCATGGTGATGCCGACCGCAGGCACACCCTGGCGGCTGAGCTTTGCCGCTCGCTCCGCCGGCGTGTCATCGTCCCACTCCTCTCGGGTGCGGTTGATGGTGAGGAGCGGGGCGGTCTCGGTGAGGCCATAAATCTGGATGAACTCCCAGCCCAGTTCGGTCTCCACCCGCTCGATCGTGCGGGTCGGGGGTGGCGCGCCGGCGACCACCATGCGGACCCGGTCCTTGCCGGGGATCTCGCCGTCCCAGTCGGCGGCGGCATCGAGAATCGCCGCGACCACCGCCGGGGCCCCGCACAGCAAGGTGACGCCGTGCTGATCGATCCGGCGGAGAATCTCCGGACCGTCGACCTTGCGCAGATTGACCTGCGGCACGCCCATTGCGGTGGTGGCGTATGGCATCCCCCAACCGTTGCAGTGGAACTGGGGAAGGGTGTGGAGGTAGACGTCGCGATCGTTGACCCCGGTGTGCCAGCCGAAGATGGCCGCGTTGCTCCACAGGTTGCGGTGGGTCATCTCGACACCCTTGGGCCGAGCGGTCGTGCCGGAGGTGTAGTTGATCGTCGCGGTTGCGTTCTCGTCGGGCGTCCACGGCCGCGCCTCTGCACCGACCTTGAACAGCGAATCCGATTCCGCGCCTGAGATCAGCCGGTGTTTGACCTTGATGTCGCCGAGTGTCGCCTCGAGCTCCGGATCGAGGATGAGCACGTCGCAGCCAGCGTGGTCGACGATGTACTCGACCTCATCGGGCCCGAGTCGGAAGTTGATCGGGACGGCAACCCGCCCCCATGCGCTTGCACCGAACAGCGTGACGAGGAGTCGAGCAGAGTTCTGCGACACGATGCCGACACGAGCGCCCTGGTCGAGGCCGAGATCATCGAGGCCGGCCGCCATGCCCTGGGCCAGATCGTAGAACTGACCGTAGGTGAGATCGCCGAGACTGGGCGCTGGTTGGTCTGGTTCGTCGTAGATGCCGACGCGGTCGCGATAGACGATGCGGGCCCGCTCCAAGTGGTCGCGGATCGTCATTGGTGTCTGCACGTCATTCCCCCCAAAGAAAGTCGTTCGAGCGCTGATCATCTTGTCCGGTCGCCCCAAACGGTTCAAGCGCCCCGCCAGCCTGCCACACTGCACATGTGTCTGTTCGTGTCGACAAGTGGTTGTGGTCGGTACGGGTCTTCAAAACTCGGCGCCAAGCAACCGACGCCTGCACCGCAGGTCGAGTCCGGATCAACGGCGATGTCGTGAAGCCAGCCGCCAAGGTCAAGATCGGCGATGTTGTGCAGGCGGTCCGAGGCGACCGCACCGTCATCTATGTCGCCAACGAGTTGCTCGAGAAGCGAGTGTCGGCCCCGCTCGCTGCGGCCGCCGTCGAGGACCGCTCACCACCCCCACCGAAACGACACGATCATGTCGACATCCCGGTCTTTGCCCAGCGCGACAAGGGCATGGGACGGCCGACGAAGAAGGACCGGCGCGCGATCGACAAGCTGCGGGGCGAGCGCCGCTGACGTCAGTCGGTGGCGTGATGCGCCGCAAGGCGCCGCCATCCCTCGGCGAGCGACACCCGGGGGACCCAGCGCAGCGCGTCTCGCGTGATGCGCTGATCGAACCAGTGCGCAGTCGAGAGCTGCTCGGCTCCGAACGCGGTCATGGGAGGCTCGTCGGCTCGTCCGGTTCGCTCCCACAGTGCTTCGGCCGCCGCGCCGCCAGCGACAGCAGCACGCGCGGGTACCGAACGCGGAGACCATTCGATGTTCAGCGCATCGGTGATTCGGGCGATCAGCTCATGCACGGTTCGTGGTTCTCCGTTCGAGACCACGAACGCCCGGCCGGCCAGCTCGGGCGCGGCGTCGAGGGCGGCAACGAGCGCG
The DNA here is from genome assembly GCA_039188975.1 of Actinomycetota bacterium. Lineage (GTDB taxonomy): Bacteria > Actinomycetota > Acidimicrobiia > Acidimicrobiales > Aldehydirespiratoraceae > UBA11606. The sequence goes on along the minus strand of JBCCYT010000027.1, from coordinate 28,220 downwards.
TCGGCTGCGTTGTCGACCCATGTCGTGTCGACCAGCGCAAGCCCCGAACCAATCAGCGGCATCCGCCCGGCCCGAGCCCGGTCCGCGATGCGGCCGATCAACTGGGTGTCGCCGGGGCCGATCACCAGGTGAGGACGAATGGCGACGGTGGGCATGGTGTCGCTCGGCTGGGCGAGAAGATGGCGTTCCGCGGTGGCCTTGGAGATCGAGTAGTTGCCCCGTGCCGCGTCAGGGTCGGCGGGCGCCGCACCATCGCCGCTGATCGAGGATCCGTCGTGGGCAACGGAAGGACTCGAGACGTACACGAAGCGGCTGACCCCGGCCTCTCGGGCCAACGAGTGCACGATCGTGGCGCCGTCGATGTTGATCGACGCAAAGTCGGCCCAGTCGCCCACCGGATCGACCTTGGCTGCGAGGTGGATCACCCCTTGCACACCATCCAGCGCCTCGGCCACCACCGTCCGGTCGGTCACCGATCCCAGGTGTTCGACCACCCCGTGGAGTTCTGATCGAGAGCGCTGCAAGGTGACGATCTCGTGACCGTGGGCGCCGAGCGCGGCGACGGTGAACCGCCCGAGCAGGCTCGTCGCGCCGGTCACCAAGACCCTCATGGGTTTCGGACCGGCCCACCTTCGAGCACGCCGCTCGCCCATCGGGCGAGGTGAGCGCGGTCGATCTTGGAGTTGTGACGACGATCGACCGGAAGCGACGACACTTCCAGGCAGGCCGCGATGTCGACTCCGAGATCAGCGGTTGCCGATCGGACCAGATCGATGCGGTCGAGGGGCGCTTGTCGGGGGCGGCGCCCGACGTCGCGGCGTTCGGTGATCACGACGACCGCCTGCGTCCCGACCGGGCCAACGCCAACCGCGGCACTCCGCGTGACCCCCGGGAGTGCATCGATCGACCGTTCGATACCGGCCGGAGCAAGCGGCCCGGAGGGGGCGGTGATCACATGGCCGAGCCGTGCCCCGATCCACAGCCGCCCCTCGGCGTCGAGGGCACCGAGGTCTCCCGTCGCATGCCACCCACCGGGCCGCGTGGCCAGGTGCGTCGTGTGCCAGCGGCGTTCGTACCCGAGGCGCTGATGCGCAGCCCGCACCCACACCTCGCCGAGACGGTCCGGAGTCGCTCCAGCTTCGCCGCGTGGCTGTCCGTGTGTGTCGAGCGGATCGATCAGCACTTCCACACCGGTGGCTGGTGGTCCGACACAGACACCGACCCGGGTGAGGGCGTGGCCCTGAGCTTCGCGCAGTCCGCGGAGACCGATGTCGGCGACCGGCAGGCACTCGGTCATGCCGTACGGGGTGTGTCCGTCGGCGTTCGGGAAGAACGTGTCGACCGCCTGTCGCAGCACCGATTCGGGCACCGGGGCGCCGGCGGAAAGCAGAAGCCGAACCGCATCCATGCCACCGAGCGGCCGGCCGGCGACCTCGTCAGCGGTGGCGAGCAGGTTCATGATCGCTGCGGGCGAGGCGAACACGAGGGACGCGTCGACCGCTTCGACCGCATCGATCAATGCCGACGCGGTCAAGGTGCCTGGCGCGCTCACGTCCATCTCGGGAACGGTCGAGGTGATACCCATCGCCGGCCCATACAGCGCAAACGGGGCGAACGCCGCGACCAGCGAGTCGTCGGCAGTGATGTCGTAGAGCGACATGAGCGTGTCGATCTGAGCGGCGATCTGCGTGGCACTGTAGCGAACGCCCTTGGACGGTCCGGTCGCGCCCGACGTGAAGACGACCGCCGCCTCGGCATCAGAATCGACGACCGGCAGTGTGCGGGTGGACGAGTGACGGCTGAGCGATGCGAGGTCGTGGTCAACCCCGAGTAGGCGGCGTGCAGCCCCGGGGAGCGGGTCGACCGAGATGCGACGCCCCGGCCAGCCCAGGCCTCGGGCCGCGGTGAGCGCTCGACGGATGCCAATCAGGTGATCCGGTGTACTGACCCGCATCGCAGCACTCATCTGGCGCGGACCCAACCCGCCGTCGATCAAAACGGGGACGGCCCCGGCCCGCCAACAGGCGTAGACCGCAATCGCGAGGTCGACGCCGGGCGGGATCATCAATGCCACTCGGTCACCGGGCCCGATGCCGGCAGTGTCGAGCATTCCCCGAGCGGCGGCGCCGACGAGCCAGTCGAGCTCGGCGAAGGTGACCGTACGGTCGGTCCCGATCTCGGTGATGGCCACTCGGTCAGCCAGCTCTCGGCGACCCAGCGCGGCGGTGAGATCGACCGCTGTCGAGGTCGAAGCTGGGGGGTTCGGCTGTTCCACACCCCGTGCCGCCAGCCAATCGACGACGACGGAAGCGACGTCGGTGTCTTCAGAGACAAGATGCCCGGCGGTCGGGTGCCGATGGACGTCGGCGTGGAGGAGGCGGGCTTCGAGATCGTGCAGGTACAGATCCGAGAACACCCGGTCGCCGGCTCCCCACACCAGCAAGGTGGGGATGTCGCCGAGATCGGCGAGCCCGCCAGCGACCGTGTCGAGCGTTGCCGCCGAGGGGTGATCGTCCTCGAGCGGAATGTCCTCGACGAAGTCGGCGATCGCCCGCCGCCGATCAGCGGTCAGGTAGGGCGCGAGATAGCCCGTTCGCGCCGCAGGCGAGGTACGGGGGTTCGACAACTCGAACATGCCCCGTAGAAACGTCGTCGTCTGAACGGTGACCCGTTGCAGCACGAGGGGCCGCCGAGCGTTGCGGATGAGGGTCGGGGCGGTTGCGTCCGGTGGCTGATGAACGGCCGTGTTGGTCAAAACGAGGCCGGTGATGGCGACGGGCGCGTCGTCCGTCGAGTGCATTCGCTGCAGCCACCCAAGCGAGACCGGTCCGCCCCAGTCGTGGGCGACGACGACCACATCGCCGGTCAGGTCGAGCGTGGCGGTGAGCGCAACGAGGTCGTCGATGCGGTCGGCGAGGCGGCGGCGCACCCCGGTGCGATCCGAGAAACCCATGTCGAGTTGATCGGGGGCGATCAGGCGAACATCGTCGGGGAGTGCAGCGGCAAGGTGGCGCCAGGTGTAGGACCATGTTGGGTTGCCGTGCACGGCGAGCACCGTGAACGTCGCATCCTCGGGCCCGGTGTCGAGCAGGTGCCACGAACGGGTTTGGCCGGTGTGGTCAGGCGCGTCGATGGTCCGGGACCAGGATGGGTCCCACCCGTCGAGTTCAGGAATCGGTCGTGGCGAAGCCGCCGACGACGCAGGGTTCACCACTCGATCTCGACGATGGCGGCGTTGATGCCCGATCCCATCCCTTGGAACATCACGCCATCACCGGGCTTCAGGTCGTGTTGTACCCCGGCGAGCGTGACCGGAATGGCGGCCGGGCCGATGTTGCCGTACTCGGGGAAGCTGCGCGGAACTCGATCGCCGTCGATACCGAGCGTGTCGATGACGGCCTGGGTGTGAACCTGCGACACCTGGTGAAGGATGTAGTACTTCATGTCGAACCAGCCGTCTTTGTCGCCGGCGTCTTCCCAGGCGAGCTTGGCGACCTCGGTACCGGCTTCGAGCAGGGCCCGAGTGTCGGTCTTCATGCCGTCGAGCGAACCGACGCAGAGCTGGTGGTGACGAGTGGCGGCTCGGAAGAAGCCGCCCTTCACCCGGTGGCTGCCCGGGTTTTCGGAGTGGCGGCCGATCACCATCGACGCCGAGCCGGACCCGAGGGTGAGGGTGGCGAAGTTCTCGAAGAGGTCGTCGATCGTTGCGTCGGGCTGCAGGAGCTTCTGGATGGTGGTCTCGTGAATCTGGCGAGTGCCTTCGCCGTCGACGACGATCGCGTAGTCGATTTGACCGGTTTCGATCATCGATCCAGCGATCTGGATGCCGTTGAGGAAGCCGAGGCAGGCGTTCGAGACGTCGAAGTTCAGACAGGTCGACGGCATGCCGAGCAGGTCGTGCACGGTGACAGCGCTCGACGGTTCGAGCCGCTCGCGGCACACGCTCGAGTCGACCAGCAAGCCGATTCGGCTGCGGTCGATGCCGGCCGATGCGATCGCTTTCTCGCCGGCCATCGCGGCGGCTTCCATGAACGACACGCCTTCGGGCCACTGCCGTCGCTGGCTGATGCCAGCCAGCGACTCCAGCAGGCCTGGTGCGGCTCCGGTTCGCTCGTAGAATGAGGCGAGGCGCTCATCGATCTCGGCGGAGGTGAGGACTTCAGGGGCGTCGCATGCTTCGACTGACACGATGGCTACGTCATCGAAGTTGAAGTTGGCGTTACCAAGCACAGAGTTTCTTCCTGTTTCGCCGCGGGGGACGGCTCGATCAGCCCATGACCCTACGCAAGTCCGGGCCGCTCCGCGCTGACGGGCTCAGATTGCTGCACAGAATGGCCGCCTGGCGTCAGCCGAGCCACAGCAATGCGTCAGCCGAGCCACAGCAATGCGTCAGCCGAGCCACAGCAACGTGTCTGGATGGAACTGACTCCAGGCGAACCAGAAGGCTTGGTGGGTGGCGACGTCGTTGCCGCGTTCGTCGACGGCGACGAATCCACCGGCTGAGGCGTTCACCGTGATGCCATCGGCGGTGACGTCGCCTCCACGATCGAGGGTCTCGGTGACGAGGTCGACGGGGAAGGCGATGATCGTGCCGTCATCGGTGATGACGCCGACGACGGGTTGTTGCACGTCGAGGCGGGGGTCGACGGTGCCGATCGGGAAGATTGGTCCGTTGTCGTCGCGGCCCCGAAGCGGGTCTTCTTGGTACAAGCGGCCGATGCCGCCGTCTTCGGCGATGAGGAACGAGTCGGGGTGTTCGGCTTTCCAGTCGGCCCAGGTCGTGGTGACGACGGACAGCTGTTCGAGCACGATCCCGGTGTCTTGCAGCGGCCCACTCACGGCAGCGCCGGTGAACGTATCGAAGACGGACTTCGTGTGGAATTCGTACATCACCTTGTTGGAGCGAGAGAGCAGGCCGCTGGTTCGCAGTTCGAGGCTGGCCTGGTCGTCGAGCGCTGCGAGCGAGTCGTCATCGGGGAGCTGATCGAGGATGTCGGTGTAGTACGCCTGGGCCGAACCGCACAGCGTGCAGTACGGCATGCCGATCCGACGTCCGGCGACGGTCATGTTGACCATCTCGTGAATCTCCATGATGTTGCGGGGGAATGCCACGGCCTCGCCGTCGACCTCGATCCCGAAGACAATGCGTTCGTCGTCGAGCCAGTCGTCATCGGTGCCGGCCTGGACGAGCCCGGGGTCGTTGAGGGCGGGAATGCAGCCTTCCGGGCAGCCGAATGCGGTCTGGTCGAGCGGTCGGTCGTCGATCAAGACACCGCCCCATGACACCCAGCGCCAGTCGATGTCGGCGTTGTCGTCGGCGAAGAACGGCTGCCAGCCGGGCTCGATCAGTTCGAAGATGATCCGCTTGAAGCGGACATAGTCGGGCGGCGCGGGCGTGTCCCAGGCCAGGAGGTAGTCGGTGCCGGTGCCCCACGCCGACCGCCCGCCGCTGATCGGCGATCCGGTGACCGACTCGAACGCGTCGACGATCCCGGCGGACAGGTTGCTGCCGGGCGAAATGAAACGCTGGATGTCCATGAACAGCCATGCGAGACGAGCGTCGCCGCTCTCGCCGAGGCGTTCGAGCGCGTCGAGATCGACGTCGCCGGTGAGCGAGGCGAACAGGGCGTCCAGATCGGCTTCGACCGCCGCCGAGAGCTCGGTGGTGGTCGGATGGTCAGGGGCTGGCGGGAAGGCCTCGCCGGTGCTGGTGCTGATCGCTTCTCCGGCGTCGGTTGCCAGCGTTGCGGCGTTGTCGGTCGTGGTCGATCCCGAGTTGCTTGTCCCTGCGTCATCTGACGCACGGGAACTGCACGCGGTGGCGAGCAGGGCGAACACGGCGATGAGGGTTGCCAGGCGGGGCATGAAAAAGCGTCGCATCACGACGAGAACGTCGGTGCAGGCCCGAGAGTTCCCGTCAACGTCGGTGAACCGACACCCCGTCGACCCAAACCTCGGCGATGTCGTGGGTTGTCGACAGTCGCACCAACTTCTCGAACCGCCTGGTGTCGTCGTCGAGATCGAGCGGCCGGATCACGCCACCGGGCGTTGTGGTGTCGAACAGCACTGCGTCGAATCGGTGACCCGGTTCGAGCAGCCCGACCGGCTGCCCCAGCGCCTCGGCCCCGCCTGCGGTTGCCAGCCAAAACCCGGCGATCGTGTCGATCGCTGAACCGGAGACGCCGCGGGTCGCTGCGGGAATGGACGCGTCGACGCCATCGTGTCGTATCCGAGAGAACGTGACGGCGTCGTGGATCTGCTGGAACACTCCGGGTCGGACGCCGGCGCCAATGTCGGTTCCGAGCCCGATCCGGGCGCCGGACCGGAGGACGTCGTGGATGGGGAGGACGGCGTTGGCGAAGTACGCGTTGCTGATCGGGCAGTGCGCAATCGCTGCGCCTCGGCTGGCGATGCGCTCCAGGTCGGCCGCGGTGACGTGGTTGCTGTGTGCGAGCAGCGTGTGCTCGCGAAGCAGACCAAAGCGGTCGAGCGCGGTCGTGTCGCTGACCCCGAAGCGCTCGAACGAGTACGCGTGGGCCCAGTCGCTCTCCGAATCGTGGGTTTGCACGGGAACGCCGGTTGCGGCGGCCAGGTCTCCGAGACCCTGCAACAGCTCGTCGGTGCACGCAGGCGAGAAGCGGGGGGTGATGATCGGGCGGACCCGATCGCCGCCGCCGTCGAGCCCGCGAATGTCGTCGATCGATCGTCGACTGGCTTCAATGCCCGCGGCAGCAGACACGTCGCGGTAGAACTCCGGCGTACCTTCGGGGTGGTCCATGGTGACCCGCCCGACGAACGCTCGTTGGCCAGCGTCGCGGCAGGTTTCGGCCAAGACGACGGTGGCTTCCTCGTGGACCGATGAGAGATACACCGCCGTCGTCGTGCCATGAGCGAGAAGGGTTGCGACGAGATCGGGATACACCGCTTCTGCGACGGTGCGGTCTGCGAAGCGAGCCTCGAGCGGAAAGGTGTACGTGAACAGCCATTCGTCGAGCGCAAGGTCGAGCGCAGTGCCGTTCTGTTGCCACTGGGGCGCGTGAATGTGGAGATCAACGAACCCGGGAACGAGCACCTCGGTATCGGCCGCAACCCGGTGATCACCGAATCGCTCGGCCAGCGCTGTCGCCTCGGGAGTACCGGCGGGCTCAACCGCGTCGATGGACCCGTCCGAGATCGCCATCACGACCCGGCCTGCCTCGAGTCGGTCAGGCGTCGGGGTCTGATAGCGGGTCGCCTCGAGGGTGAAGCTGCTCACTCGGCGGTGTCCGCCTCGCGGTCGCTTGCCAGATGGCCTCGGCGATGGCCGCCCGTCCAATCCTCCTGCGCGGGCTCGTCGGTCAGTCCTCCGATCACCCGCAGCTGCGGAACCTCGCGCATGCTACGCTTCATCTCCGCGAAGCCGGGGAACTCGGCCAGCGTGGTGACGGCCTCCCACAGCGGCACCGCTTGTTCGGGCGAAGGCACCCGGGAGATCACCGGGCCAAAGAACGACAGCGCGTGCCCGTCGGTTCGATTGAACGTGATGATCGGCGTGCCGACGTCACGACCGGTGCGGCTCAACGCCAGCTCGGTTTCCGCATCGAGGTGCTCATCCCACGATGTGTCATCGAGTGCGGTGGCGAAGTCGGGGTCGAGCCCAGCGGCCTCGAGAACGTCGCGAGCGTGCGCGTCGGTGCTCAAGCGGTCCCGTGCGCCGGACTCGACGGCTTCGGCAGGTGTGAGGTTCCACCAGCTCTCTCCGAACGCATCGACGAGCGCTCCCATCGGCGCCTTGCCGAGTTCGGCCCGCACTGCTGCCGCAACCCGAAGGAAGCGGAGCCCGGCGGTGTGGCCCTGCTCGTACTCGGGCGGGAAGTCGGTGGCGTAATCCTTCTCTTTGTTGAGAAGGCGGAGGGAGATGAAACGCCAATCCACCGTCAGCCCGGTTTGGGTTGCGACCTCCGTGACCCAGCGCGACGTGATCCACGCAAACGGACACACCGGGTCCCAGAAGAACTCAATGTCATAGATGGGGTCATAGATGGGGTCAGAGGTGGGGTCAGCGGTGGGGTCAGCGGTCGGGTCAGAGGTGGTGGTGTCGGCCATGGCGACATCAACCGATTGCTGCGTCTGCGCATTCCGCCGCAAGCGCGACCATCTCGGGATCGTGCCCGTTCGGCACCAGGTTGAGAGTGACGCCATCGAGCCCGGCGTCGATCATTGCCTTGATCTGCTCACCGAACGAGTCCGGGTCGCCCATCGTCGCCATGCCCTTGTACATCGCCGCGACTTCCGCGGGCCAGCCGTGCAGGGCGATGAACTCGTCGATGGACGCCTCTGCTTCTTCCATCGTGCGTCCGATCACACCCATCACCAGTTTGGTGACCTTGATGTCGGAGCGGTCGCGGCCGAGCCGCTCGCAGTGTCCGGCCAGGGCGTCGAGCTTGCGGGGGATTTCCTCGACGGTGCACGTCAGGTTCGACTCGTTGGCGTACTGCGCCACCATCCGCAACGTCTTCTTCTCGCCGGACCCACCGATCATGATGGGAATCGTGCTGAGCGGGGCCGGCGAGTTGATCGCGTCGGCCACCTGATAGTGGGTTCCGTCCAGGGTCGGTCGCTCACCGTTCAACATCGGCACGATGATCTGCAGCGCCTCTTCCAGTTTCTCGAAGCGCTCGCTGAACGTGTTGAACGGAATGCCGTACGCGTCGTGTTCGAGCTCGAACCAGCCAGAGCCGATGCCGAGGGTCGCCCGACCGCCTGAGACATGGTCGAGCGTGGTGATGGTTTTCGCCAAAATGGCTGGGTTGCGGTAGGTGTTGCCGGTGACGAGGGCCGAGAGGCGGACCTTTTCGGTGTGCTGCGCCAGCGCCCCGAGGATCGTGTAGCACTCGAACATGGGGTCGTCGGGGTCGCCGATTCCGGGCAACTGGTAGAAGTGATCCATCACGAAGACTCGGTCGAAGCCCGCTTCTTCGGCGGCTTTGGCTTGCTTCACGACCGTTGGGAAGATGTCGGCGTCGTTCTTGCCGGGGTAGGTGAAGTTGGGGATTTGGTAGCCAAGACGGGTCATGGCCCCACCCTAACCCACTGACACTTTTCTGCAAGAGTGTCAGGCTGCGTGGGGGTGCTGTCAGCCGAAGGCTGAACGGGGATGCAGTCAGCTGGCGTCGTCGTGGGGGAGGGAGCCGCGTGCAGCTCGCAGGTACCCGTAGGGCGTGGCCCGGCCGAAGTTGCTGACCCGGCTGGTGTACACGTCGGCGTACTTCTCGACCTGTCGGGCGAAGAGGCTCTTGTCGACCCCTGCTCGCATCAGTGGACCCCAAGATGGGTTGCCTTGCAGGGTTGCCGCTCGGGCGATCGGTGCGATTTCGTCGTCGATCGCGGTGATTTCGGCTGCGGTTGCTGCGATGTGCTCGTCGATCTCGTCGTGGTTCTCGCGGGCCACGACCTGGTGGCGGCGTTGCATCCGCAGGCGAGCATGTCGTTCTTCGAGTGTGGTCTTCGCCGCCATCATCCGGCCGAGCAGGGCCTCGTCGGGTGCAAAGTCGCTGGCGGCTCGAACTTCGGCTTCCATCTCTCGGGCGATCAGGCAGGTTCGCCAGCGCAGGAGGTCTTTGGTGACGTGGACGTCACCGAACAGGTGGTCACCGACGTAGAGGAATTGGCTCGCTTCGTGTCCGAGTGCTGCTTCTACCATCATGGCGTTGCCGCCGTGGTAGACCTCGCCGGCTTCCAGCGGACCGACGTGAGGTTCGAGCAGCCCCTGTTCGGTGTCGACCAGTCGATAGATCGGGCCTCGTTCCGCGAAGAACCGCGGTTTGGCCGCAGCGACGATCACCAGGTCGAACAGGTCGCGCCAGGTCTCCCCATCGGGTAGTGCGTCGTCGAAGCACCAGGCCATCATCCGCTGGGTGTACCACCACTCGGAGTTGGTGATCAGCAGCAGCTGCTTCCCGGCCAGCCGTTGGTCTCGCAGGGTGGCCACCAGGGCCGGGTCCCGATCGACGAACCGTTCGGGGTTGTCGACGATCTGCTGTTTGAGCGCCCCTTCGACGTGGGCTGCGCCGAGGGCGGAGTCGATCGCTCGGTACAGCGTGGCGTAGGAGTTCACGCCGGGGAGTGGCTTGATGTCGTGCTTGGCGACGAGCTGCGTCCACAGCGACGCCCGGCTGAGTTCGAACAAGGTGTTCATGAACTCAAAGCGTTCAGATCCCAGTTCGATGATCTCGCCGTCGTACGCGCGTCGCTGTTGATCGAAGGTAAGCACGTCGGTGCCGTGCTGGACTCGCACGACATACCCGAACCGGGTCGCCTTCACGAGGTTGCCGAGCTCGAGGTCAAAGGTCAGACCCAGCGTGAAGGCCTCGGGGTCGAACAGGAGGTCATCGACCGGCCATCCCTGGTCGGTGAGCCGATCTCGAGCGTGTTCGAATGCCGCCCGTTCCCATTCGTCGACGTGATAGTGGATCAACGTGTAATCCATGTCGTACCCGATGGCGCGCACGCCGCGCAGGTTCAGGGTTCGGTTGCAGAACAGTCCGCGTTCGGGGGAGTCGGGTTGGCTCATCGCTCACCAGTCTGGCGCCGGGCCGACTCGATGGCGTCGACATAGTCGGCGAGCCGAGCAGCGATTTCCATCGGCGCTTCCGGGTCGTCGGGGTCAGGGGCGGGCCACACTTCCGACAGACGGACCCAGTCGTCGTTGCCGAGGAACGCCCCCGCTTCGGCTTCGTCGCCGAGTTCGGGTCGCCAGGCCGATTCGCGCTGATGCAACGTGTCGAGGACGAGGGCGTTGTGGGCGGGGTCTCGATGCTCGGCATGGAAGCCGATCTCGAGGCCGACGTCGCCCCCGACCCGAATCAGTTGCGCCTCGTAGTGCTCTTTCGGGGCCTTGCCATCGCTCGAGGTGCTGCCAGTGTCGGCGTCGATCCAGACCTTCACGCCGCGACGGTGGCTGGTGCCGCGAAACGTCCCGTGTTCGCCGCCGAGCAGGCTCTCGGCGGCATCTCGAACATGGTCGAAGAAGTTCTGTTCCACCCGGGTGTCGACTCGTTCAGTGGACTTGGCCGGTCACCGAGTTGGGTGTGAGCCGGGCGACGAGGCGGCCCTCGTCGATCATGGCGGCCCGGAACTCGTCCCAGTCGTCGTGTTCGCCGGCGACGTCTCGGTAGACCGCCACGAGGGCGTCGGCGGTTGCGTCTCCAGGATCGGTTGTGACCGGCATGAGATCGGCGGTGGCGTCGATCGATGCATAGGACCACGACCCCGGACTGGTGATGTGGAACACGACGCGTGGGTCTCTTCGCATGTTGCGGGTCTTGGCTCGGTCGTCGGTCAGCGAGATACAGATCTGATGGTCGATGACGGTGAAGACGACATCGGACGACTGGGCCCGGCCGTCCTTGCGGAGGGTGATCAACACCCCGTGGGTTTGTGTCGCGGCCCATGTGAGAGCCTGGGGGATATCCATACGGGTGGTCTAGCAGATGAGTCGTTCGGCCCATCCTGAGCGCAGACACTCACGACCACGCTCCGTGGCGCCGACCCTGACGGTATGGCCGCGGGTCTCTTTCGTCGAAGCGTTGTGCTCGCTGCGTTGGTGGCGACGGCGGCCTGCGCATCGGGCAGTGACGGCGGTGAGCCAACCGGATCGGGAACCGACGTGGTCGATGCCGATCTTGGCGTTGCTCGTCAGGTGACCGCCGAGTCGAGCGACATCGCCTCGACCGAGAACGACGTCGGGTTCGTGACCCCGTCGTTTCTCGATGACCCGAGCCTCAATCCCGAGGGCGTGATCAACGCCGCGATCGTCTTGCAGACCGGCGGCGACATCGAGGTTGCCTTTGCTGATGGCGCCTTCACTCGAGACGAACTCGACGCGGCTCGCGCGGCACTTGCGGCCGGGTCGCTCGACTATCTCTTCGACTAGCGGCCCGGCACTCCGGGGTCGCACCGCTGGTGACCGGCAACGGTGGTCAGCTGTCGAGCGCAGTCGGCCGCGCCAAAACCGGCAGGCCGCCCCGATCGTCGACGAGTGACGCCCGGGCCACCGCAGTGCCGCCCCATCGGCCACGGATCTGATCAATCATCGAGTCGAGCTGCTCGGTGGGTCTCCCGTCTTCGGGAAAACGCAGCGCAAGCTGGACCGCATCGGCGCGACCGAGGCCGCTGAAGGTGACGCCGATCAGACTGCAGCCCACCCGACCGAGCCGACTGCCTGGCCCCTGCGGGCCATCGATCAACGACAACAGCAGATCATCGGCCACGCGTGTGAGCACTTCGGTGCTCGCGGTCGGCTCCAGCAGGGTGCGCGAACGGCTCTCGGCTCGCATCTCGGCGGTGCGGTACCGAACCGTGACGGTGCGACAGACGCGATCGGCCTTGCGCAACCGCCCGGCTACCTTCTCGGTCAGGCCGGTCAGCAGGGTACGGCATTCGTCGCGGCTGCGGATCCGGTTGCCGAGTGCTCGTTGGGCGCCCATCGACCGGTCGCGGCGCGACGACTCGACCGGTCGCGGGTCGTGATTGTGCGCCAGTGCCCGAAGGTGCGTTCCCGCATGGGGACCGAGCATCGTCTGGAGTTCGGCTCGTCCGGTCCCTGCGAGGTCACCGACCGTTTCGATGCCGTGGTCATTGAGCTTGGCCTCGGTGACGGGCCCGACCCCCCACAGCACCCCGACGGGCAACGGATGCAGGAACGCGGTTTCCCGGTCGCGTTCGACGACACAGAGCCCGTCGGGTTTGGCCTGGCCGCTTGCGACTTTGGCCAGGAACTTGGTGCGGGCCACCCCGACCGACAACGCGAGACCGACATCGACGAGCGTGCGGGTGCGCAGTTGGGCGGCGATTTTGGTCGGCGAGCCAAACAGGTGGGTGGCGCCGCTGACATCGAGAAATGCTTCGTCGACCGAGATTGGTTCCACAAAGGGCGTGATGTCTCGGAACAGCTCGAACACGGCGTTGCTGGCCTCGCCGTAGGCCTCCATGCGGGGCGGCACGACGACGGCATGGGGGCACAGCTCGCGGGCGTGGCGTCCGTTCATTGCTGAACGCACGCCGCACGCTCGCGCTTCGTAGCTCGCCGCCATCACGACGCCTTCGCCGACGATTACTGGCCGGCCTCGGAGTCGAGGTTGATCGCGCTGCTCGACGGACGCATAGAACGCGTCGAGATCGGCATGCAGAATCGTGGCCTCGCTCACACCGACATCGTAGAGCGAACACGTGTTCGTGTCGAGGTGGTCGGGTGGAGAGGTGGGTCAGAACGAGGCGGCCATCCGACGTTCGAACTGTTCGTTGCACGCCGCGATCCACTCGGGGTCGTCGTCGAGGAACGCGTTCCACACCTGCCGTCGGATCGCCGTCGCGTCGGCAGCGGTTGGATCGCCGTGCCCATGGAGCCAGGCGTCGGCCCGCAACGATTCCAGCACCGTGATCACATCGACCGTGCCGTATTCGATGGCGACCGAATCAACCTTGGTGTCGCCGCACCATGACGGGATCTGGCCAAGCCAGTCGCCGGTCAGCTCAGCCGACACCGACTCGCCGTCGACCATCGACTTCACGTCACCCCACCGGGCGGTGGAGCGGGCATAGATCTCGCTTGCTGCGGCCGCATGGCTGATGAGTTCTCCGTGACTCCACGGTCCGAGACCGGTGTGAAGGTCGAGGACGACCGCCGAACGAGCGCCGGCCATCTGCTCGGCCCAGATGTGCTCCAGCGTCGTGCGGGACCACGACGGCGCGACACCGCCGTAGAAGAGCCCCGTTGCGTGGGCGTACTGGCCGCCTGACACTGCGGCTTGCATCGCCTCCATCCCGACCCGCTCGATGAAGCCATAGATCTCGCCGAGTGCAGCCGCCTGGGCGTCCTCGTCCCAGCGTTCGGGAACGAGTGGCGTGGCAATCTCGTCATAGCCAGCGTTGTGGGGGAGCGCTGCCGAGAAGTCGATGAAGTTCCGGTTGAGGTCGATGTTGCTCTCATTGACCCGGCGCACCCATGAGAACCCGTAGGGGTTGAGGGCATGCAGCATCACGATGCGCACATCGTCGGGCCGGGTTGCGGCGTGATGGGTGAGCCAGTGGACCTGCAGGGCCGAGCCGCAATACCCCTCAACCCCGTGGGTGCCGGACACCACCAAGAGTCGGTGCTCGGCATCGGCGGGGCCGAACGTCGCCAGATCGATCGTCAGCTCCTCGCCGTGACGGCCAACGACGTCGGGGTGGGCAAACGACTGCCGGTCGGCGCCGGCCGCGTCCGCAACCTCGCGAAATCGTTGCCGAGCTGTCGGATAATCGGGCGAGAGCGAGGGAGCCGCCGAGTCACGCATGCTGCGCATGATGTCACGCACGCCGCACCTCATGTCGGTTCTGGTGGGCATGATGACGCCATGAACGACGATCTGCTGGGTTCGCTCGCCCGATGGTTGACCGATGAGGTCGACACTGCCGCAGCCGTAGCCGAAGCGCTCTCCGACGACACGTTGCAGCACCTCGCGGCGGCGATTCGCGACGAGGTTCGCCGGCGAGCGCACGCCGCCGGCGATCACGACGCCATCATCGCTGACGCGTTCGAGCAGGCGTTCGGCCGAGACGGGTTGGGCGTCGACCCGTGGGTCGACGGGGAGTTCATCGTGTGTCCCGGGTCGATCGTCTCCAAGAACCGCACCTCCCATCGCAGTCGATTCGTGAGTGTCGACGACGTGTGGGTGTGGGACAGCCATGAACTGATCGTTGAAGAAAAGCAATCGCACCCCGGGCGCGACGAGGGGTTCAAAGCGGTGGCGCTCGTCGCCGTGATCGAAGGCATGGAGCTCGACGTGGTCACCGGCCGGACTCGAAGCGGCCAGCGCGCCGTCGAACGGGTGGTGTCGTACGAGGTCCGACGAGGCGAGCTCGTCGAGGTGAGTGCCCGCACGGTCAGTCCACGCGACATCCAGTAGTTGGCGTTCCCCCTACCCGACGGAGCAGTCGCCGGCCGAGCACCGAGGTGCGCCGTCAACGACCCAATCGGCGAAGCGGCGGTTCGGTCCGCGGGGGCGCTTTGCGGGGCGGAAGATCGGCAAGCAGCTCCGTCGTTGCCCGAGCAATGACCGCAACGGCTCGCTCGAATGCCACCTCGGTGGCCGCAGACGTCTTCTGCACGCCGCTCACCTTGCGACAGTACTGCCGGGCCGCCGCTTCGATCTCCTCGGCGGTCGCGCCGGGCTCGAGCCCTCGAAGCGTCGTGATGTTTCGGCACATGATGGGCAAATCCTCTCGACGGGCGCTTCGGCCGTGGTCAATCGTCGACGAACGACTCAATGATGGCCAAGATGTCGCCGCCGTGACGCTCGACCTTGACCGGGCCGATACCCGTGATGTCGAGCAGCGCATCTTCGTCGAGCGGTCGGGCCGCAACGAGATGGTCGAGCGTGGCGTCGTTGAAGACGACATACGCGGGAACGCCAGCGCTCTGTGCCGTCTCGCTGCGCCAGGCCCGAAGCCGCTCTCGAAGGGGGCTGTTCGCTGGTGCCGGCGGCGCGGACGAACTGGCTCGCGGTCGTGGCGACGGTTCGAGGTCGGGTGCGTTGGGGTCGCGCTCGGTGTGGAGCTGGGCGACAAAAGGTGATGCGGGCCGTCCGGCAACCACGGTGGTCTGGATGGCCGAGCGGGTGATCGCGACGTGAAAAACACGGCGTTCTTCCTCGATGTCGGCAGCCAGGCGATGCGGGAACAAGCCGGCGGTGGCATCGTGCACCACCACATGGGGCCACTCCCGCCCCTTCACCCGATGGATCGTCGACAGCTGCACGCCGTCCGGGTCGGGGTGGCGCTGATCCAGCCGGTCGGCCAGCCATGCAGGAAAGCGATCGGGATCGGGTTCGAGCGGGGCGACGGCGAGAAGGGCTGCGAGATCGTCACCATGCGCAGATCGATCGACAGAGCGGCGGCTCGCATCGAGCCGGGTGTCGAGGGCTGCACCCAACCCGATGTCGTCACGAATCGCCAGCAAAAGGGCCGTGGTGTCGGCGTCGGCGCCGTCAGCAAGGTCACGAAGTCGAGCCAGGTCCGTCGCAAAGTCAGCGACCTTGGCTTGGTCTCGGGCATCGCTGAGGCGGCTGGCCAGGTCGAGCAACTCAGGGATCGAGCGCTTTTCGCCGACCCACTCGATCAACCGGCCCCGAAGCCCACGCGGTGGCCGACGAATCGCGGTTTCGAGATCGGCACTCGGCAACCGCTTCGCCGGTGCCGTCGCCAGTCGAAGCCACGCCAAGACGCCAGCCACGCCAGTCCGGTCGAGAAAGCGGGGGTCGATCGGCGCCGTCGTGGGGACACCGATCGCATCGAGGCCAAGCATCGGGCCGAGCAGTGTTGCGTTGACCCGGGTGAGGAGTGCGATGTCACTCGGGTCCACCCCATCGCCGACCAGGCCCTGCACCGTCGAGACCGCGGCGGCAGACGGATCGGAGGCATCGATCACCCGCAACCCGTCGGGCTGGTGAGTCCGGCCGGGCGCCGGATCGATCACCTTGTCGATGCGCCGCCGATTGTGGCCGAGCAAGGTTCGAGCCCCGTCGATCACCGCCGGCGCGCACCGATAGTTCACCGTGAGGTCGTGGGCCCCGGCCCCTGGAAAGAGGTCCGCGAAGTCGATGAGCCACGACGGTGACGCGCCGGCGTACCCATAGATCGTCTGGTCGTCGTCACCTACCCCGAAGACCGTCGCATCGGGGCCCGCAAGTAACCGAACGAGCAACACGTGTGCAGGCGTGAGGTCCTGGAACTCGTCGACGAGCACGACCTGAGCCGACCGTCGCGCCGCCGCCCGGGCGACCGGGTCGGTGCACAGCACCTCGATGGCCTGCACGATCTGCTCGTCGAAATCGAGCAGCCCGCGCTGTCGCAGCTGACCTCGATACCCGGCCACGACCGACGGGAAGTCCCGCACGTCGCCGCCGAACTCTCGCTCGACCGCCTCGGGCGCCCGCAGCCCGAGCCGAGTCGCCGTCAGTGCTTCGAGATACACCGCCATTGGATCGGCCATCGCGCGGCGGCGGCCACTCACCAGATCGTCGAGGAGCCGACGCACCCGATGCTCGTCGATGACCTCGCTGCCGCGGGGCGAGGCGGGCCGAACGAACGGAGCCCGACCGGCGACGATCGCCAACGCGAGGCTGTTCAGCGTTCGGATCTCGAGACCGGGCAGATCGGTGGTTCGCTCCTGCATCTCGGCTCGGGCCCGCACGTTGAATGCCAACAAACACACCGCCCGCGGATCGATGCCCCGATCGTGAATCAGGTGGCGAGCCCGTTCGGTCAAGACACGCGTCTTGCCAGAGCCCGCCGGCGCAATGATGCGAGCGCCAGCGCCGCCGTGAGCGACCGCAGCCAGCTGATCGGGCGCCAGCGCGGCCTGAGGTGTCGCATCGCCGATCGGGCGAAGCGAACCGATCCGCAGATTGGCCGCCGGCACGACGGCCACCCCGTCGTCGGTCACCGTCCAGTCCAGCGGACCACCGTCACACCAGCGGGGCCCGTCAGGGCCGGTGACATCGCCGACCCCGTCTGTCGCCACCGAAGCGCCGGCCGCGACCGCCAAATCGACCATCGCGATGGTTGGGGCCGAACGATCGCGAGCGTCGACGGCATGGCTCACGACGAGGTGCCGCAACGCCTCGCCGGGAAGGTCCGTGTCCGGCGAGAGTTGCCAGTAATCCACATCGAGCACGGGTGCGGACGCGGGAAGGGGTGTCCCCAGCTCGATCACCGCGCGGCGACGTTCGAGCCGAAGCTGGCGCAGCCGTTCGAGCGAACGATCGTCGATCACCTCGATGCGCTCCGCCTCCGCCCAGGGCCCCGGAATCGGATCCCCTGGGTTGATGATCAGGTTGCGAGCCAACCCATCAGGCCCAGCCAAGTGCTCCCAGGGGGCACCGAGCACAACCCGAGCGGTGGTGACGCTCGGCTGATCAGCCGACGGGGCCGGCCGATCGAGGCCGCGAAACTCGTCTGGGCCGTCGTCGTGTCGAGCCGGTGCCGTCGCACGTGCGGCGCTGGACGCGCCCGAGCAACCCCGGACCTCCGCCACCGTTGCGTGGCGGCCACCACAGTGCCCACAAGCGATCACACCGACGAACCTACGACACGGGAGTGACAGTGCAGACGTCGTCGCCGATCCATCGGGCCCGACCAGACGTGCGAGACTCCACCCATGTCCTTCTTGGGTCTCATCATCCCCGGTTTGGTCGTTGGGCTCATCGCCCGGGTCCTGGTGCCCACCGGCCGCCACTACGGCTGTCTCGGCACGATGCTTCTCGGCATCATCGGTTCGCTGGTCGGCGGCACACTCGCCTCGGTGCTCGCTGGAGACGGGTTCGAGATCTCCGGCGCGGGATGGATCGGATCGGTCGTGGGTGCTGCGATCGTGTTGCTGATCGTGCGCTGGAACGACAGCACGTCTCGGTCATGACGATCGCCACACCCCCGCCCCAGCTCGCCGAGGTGATGGCCTCCCTCGAGGCGGTTGGCACCGCCCAGAACCGCAAGATCTACGCCCGTCACGGTGCCGCTGAGCCCCTGTTCGGGGTCAGTACCGCCGAACTCAACACGCTGGCGAAGCGGTGTCGCGGTCACCATGAACTCGGTCTCGAGCTGTTCGCCACCGGCAATCACGACGCCCGCCAACTCGCCGCCAAGATCGTCGACCCGAAGCGGTTCACGATCGGACACGCCAATGCGTGGGCCAAGGCGGTCGACTCCTACATCACCGCTGAATCGGTGGCCGGTGTCGTGGCCCGATCGCCTCACGCTCGGAGTCGCAGCGACCACTGGCGCGACCGGCCGAACGAGTGGCTTGCGTCGACGGGATGGGCGATCGTCGCCCGCACCGCGGAAACCGACATCTGGACCGTCGCCGAGCTCCAGCAGCTGGTGAAACACATCGAAGCAGAGATCCACGACCGCCCCAATCGGGTTCGCCACGAGATGAACCAGGCGATCATCACCATCGCGCTGCGCACCCCAGGACTGCGTCGCACAGCGGTCGCTGCAGCCAAACGCATCGGACCCGTCTTCGTCGACCACGGCGAAACCAGCTGCACGACCCCCGACGCCATCGCCTACATCGACAAGACCGTTGCCCACCGCGCCGCCAAGGCCGAAAAGGCGGCGGCCGCGCCGCCTCGGACCACAAAGGCACGCGCCGCAACGAGGTGAGGACCGGCCGACCTGCGGCCAGGGGGCGCGTCAGTAGGTACTGATGTCGGTGCGAAACGGCTTGGGACGATGACGAGGCGGGCCCGCTCCACCCATCTTGATCATGCGCACGACCCGCCCCCGGTGCCCGGCGAACGGTTCGAGCGCTTCGAGCATCCGAGCGTCGTCACCGACCTCGCCCGTCAACGCATACGTCACCATGCCCGGCACGTGCAGATCACCCACCGGCACCGCATCGGGATCACCACCCGCGATCGCCGACGTGATACCTGCCGTCCACGGTCCGATCCCGGGCAGCAGCTGCATCCACGCAACCGCGTCAGCCCCCGGAACGCCGTCGAGTCGCTCGAGCCGATCGGCGTACTTCGCCGCGACCCGCAAGACACGAGTGCGGCTCAACTCGATGCCGGCGGCATGAAAGTCGTGATCGCGTAGACCGAGCAACGTGGCCGGATCGGGGAGGATCGCCACTGGACCTCCCAGCGAGGCATCGCCGTGGCGGCGAGCCAGCCGGGCCCGGCTCTGCCCGGCGTCCGCCGTCACGACCCGTTGTCCGATCGCCGTCGTCACCACCGCCTCGTACCAGCGCCCCGTCGCCCCCACCCGGAACGCGCCGAACCGTTCGGCCAACGCCCGCAGCACCGGGTGGATGGGCCGAAACGCGTCAACGGTTGCATCGCGAAGACCGACCAGGGCCGGCACCTGGGAGACCGCCCACGAGGCACCTTCACCCCAGGCGTCGACTCGGACACCTTCGGTTGATGGCCGAAACGCCACGAGCGCGGCGCCCACCGGGGTCGTCGTCGCCCACCAGTACACACCGTGACGGCGGGTGATCGTCTTTGACCACAGCAGCGCAAAGCCCAGGTCGAGACCAGCGTTGGTGCGAACCGTCGTCGAGATCGCGGGGCGGTCCGCCGGGATCGCCGGTGCTGTCACCCCACCGAGACGGGGTCGCCGCAGTGGTCGTCGCAGCTGCGGTCGTCGCCCTCGTCGGCGCGAGCGTCGCTGATCTCACGGGTGAGATCGACGTCGAGCTCGGCCGGCTTGCGGCGATCCAGCCATCGTTGAACCGGCGCATCGGCCGCCGCGATCGCCGACACGAGAACGGCGGCGATGATCGCATCGAGCCACCAGTGATTCGCGGTCAACACGACCGCTGCCGTCATGATCGCCGGATGGATCGCTGCGATCCATCGCCATCGATTGGTGCTGGCTTTGACGATGGCCCACGCCCCGATCAGCGCCCAGCCCACATGGAGTGAGGGCATCGCTGCGATCTGGTTCGCAGTGTTGGCAATCGCTTCGGCGTCGTAGATTTTCGGACCGTAGGTCTGCAAGGTGTCGACGAAACCCATGTCGGGGAACCACCGAGGTGGTGCCAGGGGGAAGGCGACATGAATCGCCAACGCCGAGAAGGTCGTTCCGACCAGCACCCGGCGCACCCGGCCATAGTGGTCGTAGTGGCGGACGTACATCCACACCACCCAGATCGCGGTGCCGAGGAAATGGGCGTAGAAGTAGTAACGATTCAACAGCCAGATCGTGGCGTCGCTCGTCAAGATGTTGGCCTGGAGGTCGACCTCGTTGAAGATCCCGAGCGCCTGCTCGAAGTCGATCACCCGTCGGCTGTTCTCGTAGGCGACCTCGATCTCGTCCTTCACCAGGACGCGGACCATCCGATAGGCCGCCAGTCCCCCCAGAATCAGTGTGAGCTCACGCCCAAGCGGCCAGCCGTAACGCGACCGCCGTTCACTTTTTCGCTGGGTGGGGGAACGCTCAGGTTTCGGGATCGCTGGGTATGCCATCTCGCCTCCGGAACTCTCCGAGGGTAGCACTCGGCCCCAGGGTCTGTCCTCCCCCAATATGAGGACCAAAGGTCATTCGTCTGGAGGACGAGGCCCCGGGACCATCACCGGGGTTCGGTAGGCGGGTGGATCAGCCGTCGGCGCTGGCGCCGCTCTCGACCTCACCTTGCGACTCCACCGACAGGTCGTTGGCGGGATTGTCGGCCGCTTCCGCCGCCGCAACTGCATTGAGCAGCGCCGTCACATAATCGAGCACGTCGCGGTCGCTGGCGGCCGTGTCGAGCTGGTACTCGGCAATTGCGGCGTCGATGGCGGCGCGGGTGCCATTGCCGAGAATGCCGTCGATCGGCCCGGGATCGAAGCCCAGGTTGGTCAGATCAGCCTGCAACTGGGCGATCTCGTCGCCGGTCAGCGCCACCTCGAGCTCTGCGTCGGCCGCAGCGAGATTGACCACGTCGTCAACATCGGCGGACTCGGCCACGATCGCGCCCTCATCGCCAAACGCGTCGCTCAGCACGGGCGCGGCGATACGAGCCAGGACCAGCACGGCGATACCGACGCCGAGCAGCACGAACAAGCCTTGGATGTGAGAGCGCATGGGGGAGTCGTTGGGTGAGAGGTTCCCCCAGAAGACGCCTTGGTTGGGTGCTTGGTTCCCGATCGTCATGAATCCGAAACAGACACCGGCGACGACATGGGGGAGATCCGCCGCCGGGCCAAATCTAGTTGTTCACGCCGAGGCGTTCCTCGGCAGCGTCGAGCGCAGCGACTACGAACCCGGCGAGCCCCTCGGTTTTGCGGTCCTGGCGGAAATTGCGGCCGCCGAGCCATTCGCCGCCGAGGATCTCGGTCACATCGGCCATCTTGTCCTGCACCTTGCCCGCGGCCAGTGCATACGACACGAAGCCGGCGACCGGTTTGCCCCAGAGGCCCGGCATCGCGAGCAGCTTCCCGCCGTCGCCTGGGTGCTGGCCCATGACGAAAATGCCGTGGCACCACGTTCCGAGGAACACCATGTCGGCGTCGCCCAAGTAGTCGAGATTGATCTTCTCGCTGGGGTACACCCCAACGTCGTGGCCGAGCTCCTGGACAGCTGCACCGATGAGCTCGGCGAGCTCCGCAGTGTGTCCGGTACGGGATTCGTAGACGACAGCGACCTTCACGGTCTCTCGCTTTCGCTGATGGGTCGAACGAGCCCCGAGTCTCGCACCACCGAGGCCAGATCGCACGCCTTCTCCAGGCGGAACAGACCGTTATCCGAACGCCACCTGGTTCCGGCCGTTCTCTTTGGCTTGGTACAGCGCCTGGTCGGCTCGTTCCCGAATGTTGTCGCTCACGTCCTCGCCGAGGGTGGCTACCCCGATCGACACGGTCAGCCGGCCGCCTGGCTGTTGGTCCTCACCGGGGAACACGTGGTCTTCGATCGCGGCCCGCACTCGCTCGGCGACCGCTGTTGCCTCGTCAGGCGTCGCACCGGGGAGCAGCATCGAGAACTCTTCACCGCCGTAGCGATACACGATGTCGCCGTCACGAACGGAACGGGCGATCGTCGTCGCCACCTTGCGCAAGACGTCGTCGCCTGCCGAATGGCCGTGGGTGTCGTTGTAGGTCTTGAAGTGGTCGACGTCGATCATGGCGAACCCGAGCATTGCGTCCCCTGATGTCGCATTCGCAAGCGTGGTTTCGAGGTCGCCGTCGAGGCGTCGACGGTTGCCCAGCGAGGTCAACCCGTCGACCATCGCCAGCCGAGACATCGTTCCGAGTTCGGCGGTGCGCTCCAGGGCGCCGCCCAGCGCCGGGCCGATCGGCTCCAGCGAACCGAAGTCGCTGTCTTTGAACGGGTGATCGGCCGAACGATGGGCGGTGAGCACGGCCTGCACTCGGCCACCGTGGATCACCGGCAAGGCGAGCACGGCCTGGTCGACGCCGTCGAACGCCTGATCAGCTGTCAGGATCGTCTTGACCTTTTGGCCGGTGTCGACCACCCGCTGGAGGTCCGAATGCGGAAGGGGCCCGTCGTCGCCGGCTCGCTGAAGGCCGTCGTCGGTTACGTGAAAGAGCGTCACGCCGGCCTTCACCTGGCGTTCGGCGGCGCGGTCGAGGATCCGAATGATGTCGGCCTCGTCCTTGGCGCCGGCGAGGAGCTGATTCGTCGCCATTGCCTCGTCGTGCGCGAGGTCGGGTTTCGGCATCGACGCCTGTTCGGCCCGGCGACCTCGTCGCAGTGCGATGAATGCGGCCACCAGCAGCGAGGCAGCACTGATCCCCAGCGCCGGGTACAGCACAGTGTCGAGACCTTCGGTGTCCGCGGCGGCGGCGCCGTCGGCCGGTGCGACCTCCCGTTCGGCGGCTGGCGCAGGCTCGGAGCTTGGCTCGTCGTTCGCCTCCTCGCCCTGGGACGAGGCTTCGGCAGGGGCCGACGCCATGTCGGTTTCGTCGTCGCTCGGCGGCGTTACATCGACCGTGGTGGTGGTTGCAACGGCCGCGCTCGAGTCGTTCGCGGCAGGGTCGACCGCATCGAAATCGGTGTCGCCGCCAGCCGCCATATCGAACGGAGGCGGAGGCTGGTAGCCGGCCAGCGTGTCGATGAGGTCGCCGGTGGCATGGTCGATCATCCGTCCATCGGCGTGAATCACGACCTGAAACAGGGCGTCGTAGACGGCCTCGGTTTCGAGATTCATGACGATGCCCTCAGAGCTGTCGACATAGATCACGTCGGGTTTCGACGGGTTCCACTCGGGCGGGAAGGTGAAGCCGTTGTCGGTGACGGGCCCGGGCGGCGTCGTGGTCGTCGGTGGACGCGTCGTCGACGACTGCGGCACCCCCGCCGGACCATCCTGTCCCGGGCCGTTGGGTCCGGGGCTGCCGGCGCCCAGGTTGCCTTGGGCGCCCGCAACGGGCGGCGCGGTCAGCAACAACGCAAGAAGGACCAGAGCCCAAGCGACAAACGACAAGAAACGCGACACCACGCCTGACCATCGGCAGCGGAGGTCTGATCTGAACCGGTTCGGTCAGAAACGACGACCCGGTCGGTTCGTCGTGCGACGCTCAGTTGTTGCCGCGGTTGAGGAGACGCTCGCGGATCTTGGCGCACTCGGGGCACACCGGGTACTTCGACGGATCACGGCTCGGTACCCAGACCTTGCCACACAGTGCCCGAACCGGAACGCCCTCGACGGTGGCTCGGGTGGCGTCTGCCTTGCGGACGTAGTGCGCAAAGCGATCGTGTTCGCCGTCGTCGGTCACCGGGTTGGTGACGGTCTCCTCGACAGGTGCAGTGATGAGATCGGACGACATGGGACCAGTCTGTCACGTGCCGCCCACGGAACGAACGTCGTCGATCGTGTTCGTTTCGCCGGCGACCTTGTCGTCGCGATAGCGGACGACCCGCGCAAAGCGCAGGGCGACACCGCCCGGGTATCGCGTCGAGCGTTGGATTCCGTCGATGGCAATTTCGACGACCTGTTCGGGACGCACCGTAACCACCCAGCCGTTGTCCTCGATGGCCAAGTCTCGAAAGCGCTGGGTTTGCCAGCGCAGCACGTCGTCGGACATGCCCTTGAAGGTCTTCCCAACCATGACGAACTCGCCATCGGTCGACTCGGGGTCGCGGGCGCCGAGATGAATATTGCTCAACCAGCCCTGCCGGCGACCGCTTCCGTGCTCGACGGCCAGCACCACCAGATCGAGTGTGTGGACGGGCTTCACCTTGCGCCACGTCTTTCCGCGCCGACCTGCCTGATATGGAGATCCGGCAGCTTTCACCATCACGCCTTCGTGGCGCAGCCCAAGCGCGTCACGCTGCACCGCCTCAGCTGCAGCGAGATCGTTGACGATTGCACCCGGCACGTGGGAATCACCCGCAATTTCGGCGAGTTTCGCTCGCCGCTCGCTCAGGGGTGCGTCGAGCAGGTCCACACCATCGATGTGTAACACGTCGAAAAAGTACGGTCGGACCGACGCGTCGTTTGCGACCGAATCCTGAAACGCAATCGGTGTTCCGTCATCATTGATGCCGAGCACCTCACCGTCGAGCACCAATCGCTCGGCCGGGAAGCGTCGCACCAGCTCGGTCACGCGCTCCAGCCCGTCGGTGATCTCGTTCAAGCCACGGGTCCAGAGCCGGACGTCGTCGCGGTCCTTGTGGACCTGGATCCGAATGCCATCGAGCTTCCATTCGACGGCGACCGGAAAGCCCAGTTCTTCAGCCGCGGCTGCGACACTCTCGCTGGTCGAGGCGAGCATCGGCAAAACCGGACGGCCGACCTCGAGACCGATCGCCGCCAAGCCGACCGGTCCGTCCGCGGCGGCGATGCGGGCCGCGACCCGAAGATCGCCGGTGAGCATCACGGCGCGTCGCAGCACCGCAGCCGGCACATCGGTTGCCTTGGCCACCGCGTCGGTCGCGATGCCCGCATTTGCGCCCTGTCGGAGTTCGCCGACCAGCAACCGCCGCACGAAGTCGACCTCGGCACCGGTCGCTCGTTCGAGGAACGTTCCCAACAGGATTTCGCGGCGGGCCTTGGAGCCGGGGCCGTGGGTGGAGGCCACTGCAGACAAGAGGTTGTCGAGATCGGCGATGTGGTGGGTTGCATCGGCGGCTGGGGCGATGTCGAGGGCGGCGACGGTGGCCCAGCCGACCCCGATGCGGCCCTGCCGGGGGTCGCCGGCGATCAAGCCGACGGCAATCTCGATCTCGGTGGCGTCGGCCCGGCGCAACAGGTCGGCGAGCAGCGCCACCTTTTCTTTGCGGGCGGACGTGGCCCCGACCGCGTCGGTTGTGGCGACGAGTTCGGCGAGCGGTAAGGGCATCGACGTCACGCTAGATCCGTTCGACCCGACGCGACGAAAACCGCCGACCTGGGCGGTGGGCGCCGGTAGCGTGCCCGGATGCGCCGAGGTGTGGTGGTGGCCTTGGTCGGCTACGTGCTCTGGGGGCTCTCGCCCATCTTCTGGCGGCTCGGCGACGGGTCGGCCGGCGACATTCTCGTGCTGCGCATCTTGTCGACGTTCGCGTTGCTGATGCTGATGCAGCTCATTCGGGACCGGGCAGCAAGCGTGCGGGACCGGCTGACCGACCCTCGGGTGCGACGGATGGCGGTGCTTTCCTCGGTTTTGCTCGCCAGCAACTGGCTGGGGTTCATTTGGGCGGTCACCAGCGATCGGGTGCTCGAAGCGAGTCTCGGGTACTTCCTCAACCCGCTCGTCAGCGTCGTTTTGGGGGTCACCGTCTTGGGCGAACGGTTGCGTCGGCGTCAGTGGGTGGCCGTCGCGATCGCCGGTGTTGGGGTGGTGATCTTGTCGATCGACGTCGGATCGCTGCCGTGGATCTCGCTCTTTCTCGGGTTCACCTTCGGGCTCTACGGACTTGTTCGCAAGACCGCGCCGGTCGAGTCGCTCGACGGTCTCACGATCGAGGTCGCCGCGGTCGCGCCGCTCGCGGCGGTGGCGCTCGGTCTGTTCACCGCCGATGGCGGCGGGGTTGCCACGGTCGATGGGGGGTCCGGTTGGCTTTGGGTCGCGGGGGCGAGTGTGATGACCGCCGCGCCACTGTTGTTGTTTGCGTGGGCGGCCCGTCGGATCGAGCTGTGGCTCATCGGCGTGTTGCAGTACCTCACGCCCACACTGCAGTTCTTGCTCGGGGTGTTGGCGTACGACGAGTCGTGGTCGGGCGGCCAGGCGGTCGGCTATGTCGTGATCTGGACCGGTCTGGTCGTGTTCGGCGCCGAGGGAATTGCGGTTGCTCGGCGCCGGTCCGTCATGGCCGGGTCGAGCTGACCGTCGGCGTTAGCCGACGCTTACCGGCGCGGCCCGCAACGTGTTGGCGACGATGGCAGCCACCATTTCGTCTTGGCGAGGCTCGGGCAGGTTGTGGCCCATGTCGGGGAACATCAACAGCCGAGCGCCGGGCACCGCCGCGGCGGTGGCGATGCCGCCTGACGGCACGACGAGCAGATCCTTGATGCCGTGGATGACGAGGGTCGGTGCGGTGACCTGGCGTAGGCCTTCGGTCCGGTTGGGGCTGCCCGCGATCGCGGCGGTTTGCCGCATGACGCCGTCGGGGCTCCATGAGCGATCGACCGCTGCTTGCACGCGACGACGGGTTTCGGCCTCATCGAAGTGATCGCCGGAAATGTGGGTCCAGAGTTTCACGGCGTCGTCGATCGCCGTTTCGAGGGTCGGGGTGCGCGGCACACCCATCGCCCGCATCAGTTTGGGTGAGATGCCACCGTTCTTGAGGTCGCCGGTGTTGGACATGACCGAGCACAGCGAGCGGACCTTGTCGGGGTGGTCGATGGTGAGGGCCTGGCTGATCATGCCGCCCATCGACATGCCGACGACATGCATCGAGTCATAGCCGAGTGCATCGATGAGCTCGGCGGCGTCGTTCGCCATGTCGTGCACCGTGTAGCCGACCCCTTTGACCGGGCGGCGGGTGATCATCGACATGATGGAACGAAGCCGGGAGGGCGGGGTCCATTCGGTTTTGGTGGAGTGGCCGATGTCTCGGTTGTCGTAGACGACGACCTCGAAGCCGGCGTCGACGAGCCGTTGGACGAATTCGGGCGGCCAATCGGTCAGTTGTCCGGCCAGACCCATGACGAGCAGCAGCGGCTCGCCGGAGCCGTGGCGTTCGTAGTCGATGGTGATACCGGAGGGAAGGGTGACCTGGGCCATGGGGTCAGCGTAGGCGGGTCACCCGTCGAGTTGCTCGGCTGCGGTTTCCCATTGGCTCATGAGTTCGGCGGCGGCAGCCTTCGCTTCGTCGTGGCGGGTCGCGAGCCGGTGAACCTCTTCGGGTCGATCGTAGATGTCGGGGTCAGCGAGCTGTGCTTCGAGTTCAGCGATCTCGGTATCGGCTTTCTCCATTGCTCGCTCGAGCTTCTGGACGTTCTTTCGCAGCTCGTTGGTGTTGTGCCGAGCCTGTGCGGATGCTCTGCGTTCGGCCTTGCGGTCCGGTTTGGGAGCGATGGTGTTGCCTCGTGTGCCGCCGTTGGCCTGCCCGCCTCCGTTGCCGGGGCGGCTGGAGGTGCGGGTGGCGCCGTGGGTGCCTGATCCCTTGCCGCCGGCGCCCGTTGCGAGTCCGGTGCCGAGCCCGGCGACCTTCGACGGGTCGGCGGGGATCAGCACCTCTTCGGGCACGCCGTCGTACCAGGTCGCAGATCCGTTGCGCACGTCGATGAGTGCGTCGGACACGTTGCGAATCAGGTGGCGGTCGTGGGTGACGAG
>JBCCYT010000026.1:0-35878 GCA_039188975.1 Actinomycetota bacterium | reverse complement strand
GGCGGTTCGCCGGCCGGCGAGTCGTCGCTGCCGCGGCGCCACGCTGCGGGGGATCGGCCGAAGGCTGCGATGATAGGGCGGGCGAAGACATGGTTAGCGAACGTTAACAGGCCCGGTCGCGGTGGGGCCACGCGCGGGGAGCGCTCGGCATGCGCAGACCGGAAGGTCGGCACTACGTTGGGCCCATGGTCTTTTCGCGTCGACGTCATCGCCGGGCCCGACGCCAGCCCGCGCACTTCAGTTACTCGCGCTGGGACGGCACCCAGACCGGTTTCGATCTCGATGCCGATCACCTCTTCGGTGAGATGGCCGACGAGTTGCTCTATCACGGCGACGTCAATTCGGCGCTGCGCCAGATGATGCAGAACGGCCTCATGGATCGCGACGGCCGCGACATGGAGGGCATCCGCGACATGATGCAGCGCCTCCGCGAGCGCCGGCGGGAGATCCTCGAGGACCACAACCTCGGCGGGGTCTACGACGACATCGCCGACTCGTTGCGCGACGTCGTCGAGACCGAGCGCAAGGCGCTCGACGATCTGGGCCAACCCGACGGTGGGCAAGACGAGACTGGCGACGAGCGTCAGCAGCAGTTGCAGTCCGACACCGCGGCCATGAAGAACATGGAGCTCGACATGCTCCCGCCCGACCTCGCCGGTCAGGTCAAGGGGCTCCAGAACTACGACTTCGAGAGTCCCGAGGCCCGCCAGCAGTTCGAGGAGCTCATGGATCAGCTGCGCGAGCAGTTGATGCAGCAGCAGCTCGATCAGATCGCCGAGGGCATCAACGACATGTCGCCCGAGGAGATGCAGCGCCTCAAGGACATGATGGCCGAGCTCAACCAGATGCTGGAGCAGCGGGCCAACGGGGTCGAGCCTGACTTCGAGGGGTTCATGGAGCGTTACGGCGACTTCTTCCCCGAGAACCCGCAGACCCTCGACGAGCTGCTCGAGGTGATGGCGCAGCGCATGGCGCAAGCCCAACAGATGATGAACTCGATGACGCCCGAGCAGCGTCAACAACTCCAGGAGCTGAGCAACCAGCTGATGGAAGACATGGATCTCAACTTCCAGATGCAGCAGCTCGCTGACAACCTCCGTGAGCAGTTCCCCCAGATGGGATGGGGGCAGTCCTACGACTTCGATGGCTTCGACCCGCTCGACATGGGATCGGCGATGGACATGATGGGTGAGCTCGGCGACATCGACCAGCTCGACAACCTCTTGCGGGGCGCCACCAATCCGGGCGCCCTCGCCGAGGTCGACATCGATCGGGCTCGTGAGCTGCTCGGCGACGAGTCGGCCGAGTCACTCGAGCGAATGGCCGAGTTGGCCAAGCTGCTCGAAGAGCAGGGCCTGATCGAGAACAAGGAAGGCAAATACGAGCTCACGCCACGGGCGATCCGAAAGATCGGCAACAGTGCGCTCGACGAACTCTTCAAGCGGATGTCGGCTGACACGCTCGGCAAGCACGCGCTGGAGAAGACCGGCGCCGGTCACGAACGCGACTACGACACCAAGCCCTACGAGTACGGCGACCGATTCAACCTCCACATCGAAAAGACGCTCCGCAACGCCGTGGCGCGAACGGGTGGCGGCACGCCGGTGAAACTGCACCCTGACGACTTCGAGATCGAGCGCACGGAACAACTCGTGCGGTCATCCACGGTTCTGATGCTCGACGTGTCGATGTCGATGGCGATGCGAGACAACTTCCTGCCGGCCAAGAAGGTCACGATGGCGTTGCACTCGCTCATCTCGAGCCAGTACCCCCGCGACTTCCTGGGGATGGTGAGCTTCAGCGAGGTCGCTCGCGAGTTCAACGCCGCCACGCTGCCCGAGCTCAGCTGGGACTATGTCTACGGCACCAACATGCAGCACGCCTTCCAGATCGCTCGCAAGATGCTCGGCAAGCAGGCGGGCACCAAGCAGATCATCATGATCACCGACGGCGAACCGACGGCCCACATCACGCCGTCGGGCCAGCCGTACTTCAACTATCCCCCGTCACAGCAGACCGTCGATCTGACCCTCGCCGAGGTCGCCAAGTGCACCCGCGAGGACATCCGCATCAACACGTTCGTGCTCGACGTCACCCACTACCTGCAGAACTTCGTCGAGCAGATCTCCAAGATGAACGGCGGCCGAGCGTTCTTCACGACCAACGAGAACCTCGGCGATTACGTGTTGATGGACTTCGTCGACCACAAACGCAGCCTCGTGCGAGGCCGCTGAGCGGGGATTTGGATGGGGCGGGCCCACGACAACGAAAGCAACGAGGCGGCAGTCATCGACGCTGTCGGCGCGTCCTCGCAGTGGATGAGCCGGCTCGCCACCGAGGTCGAGGCGGCCGCGGCCGTGCTGGAGACCTGCGAGGCCGACGACTTCGAGGCGACCCTCGAGGTCGTGCTGGCCAAGGTTGCGGTCCTGTTCGGGGTTGCCGCGATCGGGGAGTGCAATGGCGACCCCAGCTTGGGTGTCAAGTGGTTCGACCCGGCGGCCACCGACCTCGACGAGATGATCGACATTATCCCTCTACTGGAGTGCGGCGTCGGCGCCGGCGGGCCCTACTCGATCATGGCCCCGTCGGGTCGTCCCGGGATGGCGATCCCAAGCCCACCCGGGTCGTTTTCCCACCATCTGGCGATCCTCGCCGGTGCTCCCGAGGGGTTCAGTGCCGAAGAAACCAGCATGTTGGGCCTCTTTGCGGCGACCGTTTCGGCCGCGCGGCGGCGGGTTGAAGCGACTCGTGCGCTGGAGGACCGGCTCGAGGATCAGGCCTTCCTCAACAACATTTCTGCGATGGCAGCGATCGACTCACCTGATGCGCTGCAGCTGGTGCTCGCTACCGTTGCGGACCGCTTTGGGCTGGTCTCGGCGACAACGTGGGAGTTTCTCGACGGCCGGTTGTGGCTGGTGGAGTCTTCGTCAGCCGACGGGGACCGGCAGGTGGACGCGGACGTCTCGGTGCCGGCTCGAACGTCGGATCTGGCTTCGCTTGTCTCCGCGGGCCACGCCCGGCTCCCGGTTCGAGAGACGCCGGCCGCGTCGATCTCGCCCTTCGCTGGACATCTGCCGACCCTGGTCGTGCCACTGGTCGGGCCCGCGGGTGCCGAGGGCGTGGTCGCCTTCATCGATCCGCGAGCAATGGATGTGACGACGGCGACGTCGATCGGACGAAGCGTGCAAAAGATGCTGGCTCGCCGCCATGTCATCGATGTCGGGGAACGGCGGGCGGCAACCGAACAGTTCCTGCGCGAGCTCGCCAGCGCGATCGGTGAAGCGTCGCACGAGCGCGAGCCCGAGCTGCTCGACCATGTGTTCTCGGAGCTCAATCGACACTTCGACTTGCGAGGCTCGTCCCTGTGGCTCCATGTGGGCGAGGGGGTGTACTTCGAGTCTCGACGGGGTCGATGGGCGGACGGCACGCCGTACGGCGAGGCGTTGTCGGTGCCGCTCGGTGCGATGGTGGAGCCACGCCTCGGGCACGACGGCTACGAGCTCCTCGATCACCGCCGACTCGAGGCACTCTTCGGCACGTCGGTACCAGACTCGTCGGCCCTGGTCGTTCCCGTGGCCGGTTCGGGCCGAGCTGATGGTTTGTTGGTGTTGGTCGGGAGGCCCCGGTCTCGTTGGGATGACGCCGTCGTCACTGCGTGCCAGACGCTGGGAATGATCGTGGGGCAGGGCTTGGCCCGCTTCGGCGCAGAGCGCGAGGTGGCTCGCCGGCTCGAACTCACACAGTTGTCGCACCGGGTGGCGGGGATGGCGGTCGATGCCCGGGTCGGAACCGTGCGCGACACGTTGGTCAACATCTTGCAAAGCTGCGTGGACTTCTTCGGGCTTGCGGAAGGGCAGATCTGGCGCCTCGAGAACGACAGCTTGTTGCTTCGGGCTGCGGTGCGCGCCGACGGGACCGACATTCCTACCGGCCCGCCGATCCCGCTCGATGTGCCCGATGCCATCGGCCATCGGGGCTGGAGCGTGGCTGGACTCGATGCCGTCGCCGGTCTCTATGAAGCGGGGCTGCGGGACCCGGCCTCGTCGCTGGTCTTGAGCATGCCGTACTCCGCCGGCTCAGAGCCGCTTGGTTTTTTGCTGTTCGTCGACCCACACGCACGCTGGTGGAGCGACGATGAGATCAACGCGATCCGCGCGATCGCCGACACGGTTGGCCAGCTCCGATCACGAATGTTGGTGACGCGTGCGCTCGACCGTCAACAGACGACCGAGCAGCTGTTGAACGAGGCCGCGTCGACCTTCCTCGACGCGACGGTCGACACGTTGCGAGATGTGGTCGACGACGCGCTCGAGTCGCTACGAAGCCATCTCGGGTGTGACTCGGTTGCGGTCTTCGAACTGGACCCCAAAACGCTCGAGATCGTCTGCCCGTGCGAGGCAACGGTCGACGGACAACCGTTGCAAGCCGACTTTGCGCCGATGCGGCGGGACGACCCGGTCATCATCCGGATCCTCGACCCGGACCATGGACCCGAGTGGCAGCTGACCGATCTCATCGGGCTTCCGGAAGGATCGGATCGGACCAGCATGGTCGTTGTTCCGTCGGTCCGCGGTCGCGACCTCTTGATCCTCTCGGCCGCCAACCGGCACGGGGTGCCCTTTGCGCCGCGGGCGACGGGGGCCGTGCAGGCGCTCACGGGCATGCTGGCGCAGCTGCGCAGCCGAATCCTGCTGGAACGTTCGACGCTCCTGCGTTCTGAGGTCGACCGCGCGCTTGGTGAGATCGCGGCAGATTTCGTCGAACGTTCCACCGACGACGTTGGGGCGGCCATCGACCGCGCAACGGCGCGGGTGGGGGCGCTTTTCGACCTGGGTTGCGTGTCGCTGTGGGTGAGCGACCAGGCGGGCGGGCTGTGGCGCGCGTTCCGATGGCAGGCGGAGTCGATGTCCGCGGTCGACACTGTCGACCAGCTCGATGCCGGCCACCCGATTCTCAACATGGTGCGAAGCGAAGCATCATCGATGATTCAGCCGGGTCCCGAGTCGCATGATCCGAGCGTCATCGGCCTGACCTGCGGCTTCGCCCCGATCGCGGACGGCAACGACCTGATCGGGATGTGGAGCATCACCGATCCCCGTCCGTTGCATCTGGTCGGTCACGCCAAGATCGTCAAGGACATGCTCGAGTCGCTGGCTCAGCTGGTGCGGCAACTGTGGCGGCGACTCGATGCCGACACGGCGATTGGTCGGCGCCTCGAGTCGGAGGATCTGTTGCGTCAGTTCGCGACCATGCTGGCGACCTCGCCGACCGGCGAGCCTGCGTCGGCGACGGAGGCCTTCGGTTGGCTCATCCAACAGCTCGGGATCGACCACGCATCCCTGTGGCACGACCACGAGCTGCCGTCGGTCACCGAGCTACATCTCCAGGTGGCGACCGACCCAGCGCTTCGCATCGATGCGTCGGCCGACCGGGTCGTCCTCGGCGCCGATACCGACGTCGTCTCCGCGGTTGACGACGCCGACAATGGCTGGCCCGCCGGTGCGGACCACCCGTTGGTTTCGCCCCTGCGCGAGATGCTCGGACTCGAGGGTGATCGTCGGGTGCGGTGGATCAGCGATCGGCACGGGTGGCGGTTGTTCATCGTCAAGGCCGACGCGGAAGCCTTCGCCCCGCACGTCGTCGCCGCGATGACGACGGCGTTGTCGGTGTTGACGCAGCATCAGGGGCGCGCCGCCGCAGAGCGGGCGCTTTCGACGGCGTTCAGCTCGGCTCCCATTGCGATCTGCATCCGAGATCGAGAGACGAAGCTGCTGTCGTGCAATCAGGCCTACCTCGATCTCGCCGGTCGCCCCGAGGACGAACTCATCGGTAGCGGGCTCGATCTGGTCATCAGCCCCGAGCATCTGCATGAAGCGCTCGACGATCTGTCGTCGCTCGACCTCGGCGGGCAGACCGTTCGCGAGCTCGCCTACCGCCGACACGACGGGAGCGTGGTGTGGGCGCGGGTGCGCACGACGCCGGTCGAAGTTCCGGGCCAGCCCGAACCGGTGTTCTACATGTACAGCGAGGACATCACCGAGAGCCGACGGAGTCGACAGCTCCTCGAATACCAAGCCACCCACGACGAACTCACCGGCCTGCCGAATCGACGGTCCTTTGTCGGGCATGTGGCAACTGAACTCGACCACGGTTTGGACTTCGCGGTCTTGATCCTCGATCTCGATCGATTCAAGCTCGTCAACGACTCGATGGGTCACAGCGCCGGCGACCAGCTGCTCATCACCTGTGCGGATCGCATCCGGTTGTCGTTGCGCCCCGGTGACCTGGTGTGTCGTCTGGGCGGCGACGAGTTCGCCATCCTGCTTCGCGCGCCAGCCGACGCGGCCGCGGCTGCAGTCGTCGCCGATCGTCTGCTTCGACTGCTGAGCGAACCGGTTCGCATCGATGACGAGGAGGTCTTCCCATCCGCGAGCATCGGGGTCGCGATTCCCGAGCCCGGCGATGGCGTCGACGAGCTCATGCGTCATGCCGACGCCGCGATGTACGAGGGCAAGAGCCAGGGTCGGGATCGGTGGGTTCAGTTCGACCGTTCGATGCGAGATGCGGTGTTGGAGCGGGTTCGCACCGAAGCCGACCTTCGTCGGGCTCTCGAACATGGCAATCTCGAGGTGCATTTCCAACCTGAGTTCATGCTCGACACCCATGAGATCGTCGGTGCTGAAGCGCTCGTCCGGTGGGTGCATCCCAACCGCGGCTTGTTGAGTGCGGAGTCATTCATCACCCTTGCGGAGGAGGCGGGGTTGATTGTTGAGCTCGGTCGCTGGGTGCTGGGCGAGGCAACGATGCAGGCGGCGGCGTGGGTCGAGGCGGGTCACGATCTGATCGTTCGGGTGAATCTCTCGGCGCGCCAGTTGCGGCCGGCTGTGGTCGGCGAGGTCAAGCAGGCGCTTGCGGTCGCCGGGCTCCGGCCGGAGCGGCTCTGTCTCGAGGTCACCGAGACGGCGATCATGGATGATGTCCAGGATTCGGCGCGAATCTTGCAAGAGTTCCGTGATCTCGGGGTGCTCATCGCGATCGACGACTTCGGCACCGGGTTCAGCTCGCTCTCGTATCTGAAACGGCTGCCGGTCGACATCTTGAAGATCGATCGCACCTTTGTCGTCGGTATCGGGGTCGATCCCGACGACACGGCGATCGTCCGGTCGATCATTGGTTTGGCTCGCACGTTGCGCCTCGACGTGGTGGCTGAGGGCATCGAAAACACGACCCAGCTCGCCGAGTTGGTCCGGCTCGGATGTGCACGAGGGCAGGGGTTTTCGCTGGCTCGGCCAGAACCAGCGCTTGCTGTTTCGAGCCGACTCGGCCCCGGTTCTGCCTGAGACAGCTGTCGAGCGGCCGTTTTCCGCGTCGTTTCAGTGTGAATTCGGGGCCAGAGAACGCGTCCGGCCTTTACAACCGTAGGATTACAGTGCTGTAATTACACGCATGGCAGCTGGCGGGGGCCCAGTTCGGGCCTATTTCGTTGCCGGAGGAACTCATGGCGCTTTATGACGAAACCGAAGCCGACGAGCGGTCGTGGCAGGACTATGCCAACTGCTTGGGGGTTGACCCTGATCTGTTCTTCCCGGAGCGGGGAGCCAGTACCCGCGAGGCCAAAGAGGTCTGCCGCGGGTGTGTCGTGCGCGAAGACTGCCTCGAGTACGCCTTGCAAAACGGCGAGAAGTTCGGAATCTGGGGTGGCATGAGCGAGCGTGAGCGGCGCCGCATCCGCCGGCAACGGGCCATGGCCCGCGCCGCGGCCGCCGCCCAAGCGTCGAACGTCACCGCCTGACCTCAGCCAGATCGTGCCCGAAGGGTGGAGAACACCCTCTCGATGGAGCCCTCATCCCGTCTTCATGTTTGCCGCGGTAGCCTCTGAGGCATGGGAAGTCTTGGAACTAGCGAACTGATCATCATTCTCGTCATCGTTCTCTTGGTGTTCGGTGGTGCGAAGCTCCCGCAGTTGGCCCGGTCGCTCGGCCAGGCCCAAAAGGAGTTCAAGGAGGGTCTGACCGACGCCTCCGATGACGAGGCTGACGACAAGGCCTGATCCTTCGTTGACTGCCGGGCGCCCGAGTCAGCCCGTGCCCGACGCCGTCCCGACATGGGACGAAGTTGCCCGCGACCATGCGGGATTCATGTACTCGGTCGCGTTTCGACTGGCCGGGAACCAATCCGATGCAGAGGACGTTGTGCAAGAAGCGCTCGTCCGTGTGAAACGCGGTCTCGAGAGCTACACCCCCGGTTCTCTGCATGGATGGTTGGCCCGCATCGTGACAAATGTCTTTCTCGACGAAACTCGCCGACGCAAACGGCGGCCCCAGACCGCCCTTCCCGACGATCCCGATCGAGTCCTTGCCGGCGCACCTGCAGCCGACGAGGCGCTTGCGATGGAATCGCTGCCTGACCATCTTCAACACGCGCTCAATGGCCTGGCCGACGAGTTCCGCACCGCCGTGATCTTGTGCGATGTCGCCGGGCTCACCTATCACGAGATCGCTGAACAGATCGGCGTACCGGTCGGCACGGTCCGCAGCCGCGTCCATCGTGGTCGTTTGCGGCTCCGGGAGGTGCTGTCGTGACGCTCGACGATCGTTTCAGCGCCTGGCTCGACGGCGAGCTCGACGACAACGAGATCGCGGACCTCGAAACCGCGCTCGCTGCCGACACCGAGCTGGCGGCTGAGTTCGAGGCCCTGCGCTCGGTTCGTGACCTGATCCGGTCCGAGGCGGTCATGGCGATGCCGGCCGCCGCCTACGACCGGGTGGTGGAGGCCGTCTCCTCGGTCGATGTCGAAGACATCGGCCCCGATCACGCCGCCGGCGTGACCACCGCGGCGCCAGATGCTGCCGTGATCGATCTCGCCACCCGCCGTCGGCGAGTACCGACCTTTGCGGCTGTGGCTGCCAGCTTCGCCATCATCGTGAGCGTGGTCGGTGGCCTTGGCGGCTCGACCACGTTGCCAGCAGTCGGCGATCTGATCGCCCGCCACGATGCGGCCGCAGCAGAAATGCCGGCTTCAGAGGGCGGACCCATGGACGACATGCCGGAGATGCCGGCGCCGATGGAAATGGCGATGAGCGACACGGACGACGACGTCGTGCATGCGGTGTATGTCACGCCGGGTGGCGCCGTGGTCTCGGTGTTTCGCCAGGATGGCGAACTCGATGTCAATGAGCTCGTCGACGAGATGAACGGTGGCGAGACCGGCGACATGGCCGGTCACCCGATGTGGGCCAAAGACATCGGTGATCTCCACGTCACGGTGGTCGACGGCGACGGGTACGTCTGGACCTTCATCAACGATGTCGACGAACCCGTCGACATGATGGACGACATGGTGAACGATCTCCCCGCCCGGTCGGCGGGCATACGCGAACGACTCCACGATGTGGCCGAGGCCATCGTGGAGCCGTTCGGTTTCGGTTTCTGACGCCGACGGGGGGGGATCGGCGCCGGAAGGGAGAGGCGGTATCTCAGGCCGCGGCGGCCAGCTTGCGTGCTCGCAGGATGCGGCGGCGCTGACGCTCGCTACACCCGCCCCACACGCCGTGGTCGATGCGGTTTCGCAGGGCGTACTCGAGGCAGCGCTCCTGCACTGGACATCCTTCGCAGATGCGCTTGGCGACTTCGACGCCAACGCCGTCTGAGGGGAAGAAGGTGTCAGGTTGTTGGGTGGCGCAATTCCCTCGTGCCATCCAGTTGGTGTCCATTCGGATCTCCTTGGTCGGACCGCCGTCCAACCGCCCGCTGTGTGCGTGTGAGTAGTACGCCCAGAACCCGGGGAAAGTTCCCGTAAAGGGGTCTTCGGCACTAGGACGTTCGGCCTAGAGACGTTTCGGGGCCTGCCGATCGCACCCGTATCGGCGCGACGATTCGGCACTACACTCCCCGCCATGACCGACATCGCCGACGTCGAAACCGAGCAGGAACCTCCGATCGGGCAGGCCACGATCGTGTATCTGGGCCCTGCCGCCCCGCACTGGGAGATCCGGGCCGTGTTTGGCGAGCGCGACGTGATGGATTCCTTTCGCGACCGAGTGAACGCTCGGCTCTTGCTTCTGCCGCCCCACGATCCGCAGTTCCGCCGCAACCGCGAGCGAGTGAACCGCGACGGCGAACGCGAGAACATTCTGGTCGAGTGGGATCTCGGCTATCCCGAGGACGAGGGCTGAGCGCGTCGGGCGCGCTCACCTGATGCGGACGATCGGCATCGATCTCGGCGGAACCAAGACGATGGCGGTGTTGGTCGAGGACGGCCAGATCATCGCCAAGGCAAAGAAGCCGACACCGCGTGAGGGCACACCAGCCGATGTGATTGCGACCATGGTCGCAACGGTCGGCAAGGTCGATCCTGAGCGCTCCGCAACCGCGATCGGTATCGGGGTCCCCGGTCCCGTCGTGCCGGGAACCGGTGTGTTGCCCGCCGCACCGAACCTGCCCGGCTGGGATCACGATGTCCCCGTCGCCGATCTGATGAGCGAGCGGCTCGGGGGCCGACCGGTCGTCGTCGACAACGATGTCAATGTCGGAACATTGGCTGAGCATCGGCTCGGCGCAGGCGTCGGTACCGACAATTTGCTGGGTGTTTTTGCGGGCACCGGGGTGGGGGCAGGGCTCATCCTCGACGGCACGCTCCGCCAAGGGCCGCGTGGCCTGGCTGGTGAGATCGGCCACACGTTCGTCGCCTTCGAGGACTTGGCAACCGCCGAGGTCGGGCGAGGCGAACTCGAGGACTATGCCGGTCGCAATGCGCTCGAGCGTCGTGTTGTGGCGGCTGACGCCGCCGACTCCGAGACCCTGCTCGGGTTACGGACGAATGGACGACTCAAGTCCCGTGCCTGGGCGGAGGCGCTCGAGCTCGGTGACCCGTTGGCGATTGCGCTGATCGATCGTGCTCGCTCGGCGCTGTCGGCCGCCATCGCCACCGTCATCACCTTGCTCGATGTGGAACTCGTCGTCTTGGGCGGTGGCTTCGCCGAGCGGCTTGGTGAACCCTTCCGCCGCGCGCTCGAAACCGAGGTTGGCGACCGCTCGTTCGCAGGGACGACCGCACCGGTCGTTGCTGCCCGCCTCGGTGACACCGGCGGTGCACTCGGTGCTGCGCTCCTCGTCGAGGGCCGCGCATGACGCTCGCTCCGGAGGCTCGAACCGGCGAGATCGTCGCCCGGGTCGGGGGCTGGGACGATACGACATCCAACATCTTCAACCGGGAACTCAGCTGGCTCGCATTCAACGCACGCGTGTTGCAGCTTGGCTCCGATCCAGATGTTCCCCTGCTCGAACACGTGCGGTTTCTCTCGATCTACTCGAGCAATCTCGACGAGTTCTTCCAGGTGCGGGTCTCGGGCCTCTGGGATCAGCGGGCGGCCGGCATCTCTACCCCTGCGGCGGACGGACGGCTGCCGGCCGAACAGCTCGACATGATCCGCAAGGTCGTCGCGGACCTGTCCAGCGAGCAAGAGCGGGTGCTCGACCACGAGGTTCGGCCCGCCCTGCGTACCGAAGGCATCGATCTGTTGGATTGGGATGACCTCGAATACGTCGAGCAAGCGCTCCTCACCGATCGATTCCAGAGCCGGATCTTCCCCATTCTCACGCCGCTGGCGGTCGATCCCGGCCACCCGTTTCCCTATGTCTCGGACCTGTCGCTCAATTTGGCGGTTGTCGTTCGAGAACCAGCTGGCGGTCGTGATCTCTTCGCCCGCGTGAAGGTTCCCAACACGTTGCCGCGGTGGCAACGAGTCGGTGACTCCGACCGTTTCGTTCCG
This sequence comes from Actinomycetota bacterium, assembly GCA_039188975.1. Taxonomy (GTDB): domain Bacteria; phylum Actinomycetota; class Acidimicrobiia; order Acidimicrobiales; family Aldehydirespiratoraceae; genus UBA11606. The sequence continues at coordinate 24,107 of JBCCYT010000026.1, read as the reverse complement.
CTCGAACAGGTCATTGCCGCTCACCTCGATGAACTGTTCCCCGGCATGCACGTGCAGGAACATCACCCCTTCCGGCTGACTCGAAACGCCGACTTGTCCGACGCGCTCGACGAAGCCGAGGATCTCCTGAGCGCTGTGGAATACGAGTTGCGCCGTCGCCGGTTCGGGCGAGCGACGCGACTCGAGGTTGGCTCGTCCATGAGTCCCGAAGTGCTCGATTTGCTGATGCGAGAGTTCGATCTCGACGAATCGGCGGTCTACGTCGCGCACGCCCCGATCGATCTCACATCACTGGGCGAAATCGCCGATCTCGAGCATCCCGCCCTGCACTGGCCCGACTGGCAAGGCGTGGTCGACCCCCGCCTGCAGTCCGACGACGAGCCGGTCGACATCTTCGCCCAGCTCCGCAAGTCCGACATGTTCGTCCACCACCCGTACGAGTCCTTCAGCCGCTCGGTTGTGGAGTTCATTCACCAAGCCGCGCACGACGACGACGTGTTGGCCATCAAGCTCACCTTGTACCGAACGGCCGGCAACAGCCCGATCGTCGATGCCTTGATCAAGGCGGCTGAGCGTGGCAAACAAGTCGCAGTGCTGGTCGAACTCAAGGCCCGGTTCGACGAAGCCGCCAACATCGAGTGGGCCCGAACGCTCGAGCAAGCCGGCGTCCACGTCGCGTACGGTTTGCTCGGCCTGAAGATCCACACAAAGACCGCCATGGTCGTGCGGGAAGAGTCCGACGGCATCCGCCGGTACTGTCACATCGGCACCGGCAACTACAACCACCGCACCGCCCGCATCTACGAAGACATCGGGATCCTCACCGCCGACCCCGACGTGGGTGCCGACCTCGCCGATCTGTTCAATCACCTCACCGGCTATGGCCGCGAGATCCACTACAACCGCCTCCTGGTTGCGCCGGACCAGCTTCGGCCGAGAATGTATGAGCTGATCGACCGCGAGATCGCGTCGGGGCGCGGCCGGTTGATCTTCAAGATGAACAGCCTCGTCGATGTCCCGATGATCGAGAAGCTGTACGAAGCCTCACAGGCGGGGGTCGAGATCGATTTGATCGTTCGGGGCAGTTGTGGCCTTCGCCCCGGGATACCGGGTCTCTCCGACCGGATCAGGGTCCGATCGATCGTTGGTCGGTATCTCGAGCACTCCCGCATTTTCTTCTTCGGCAACGCCAACGGCCCGGGCCAGTCGGAGATCTACATCGGGTCGGCTGACTTGATGAGTCGAAACCTGAATCGCCGGGTCGAGGCGCTGGTTCGAGTCGAGGGCGAGGTGTCGCGGCAACGGCTCGCGGAGATGGTCGATGTCCTCTTGAACGACGACCGTCTGGCATGGACGCTCGCTGGCGACGGCGTCTGGACCAAACGGCGCGGTCCGGCGGCGGTCGACACCCATGTCCGACTCCAACAGCTGGCACGAGCCCGGTTCGATGGGTAAGTCCGACAGCGACCCGATCGCCGCAAACCCTGACATCGAGGTCTGGGCGGCGGGCGGGGTGATCTGGCGGGTGGTCGAGCAACAGTTCGAGGTGCTCCTGGTGCATCGAGAGCATCGGGCGGACTGGAGCTTCCCGAAGGGCAAGCTCGACGAGGACGAATCGTTGAAAGCGTGCGCTCGGCGCGAAGTGGAGGAAGAGACGGGCTTGCAGTGCGAGCTCGGAACGAAGTTCGAGCTGGTTCGCTATCGCGACGGTCGAGGTCGCCACAAGGCGGTCGTCTACTGGTCGATGACCGTGGTGGACGGCGCATTTGTTCCCAACGACGAGGTCGACGCCTGCGGATGGTTCGATCTGGCCTCGGCGAGAGCTGTCCTCACGTATCGCCGCGACGGGGCCCTCGTAGACGAGATCGAACGGCGGGTTTCGTCGTCTACGATCGCCCTGTGAGCGACGACGGCTGGCGCCCCCTTCGAGGGCCGGAGCAACCTGACCGGCGAGGGGCCGAAGCGTTCGCCGTCTCGCCGTTCATGCGGTTGGCCAGGGTCCACGCGTTCGGTGCCGCGTCCGATGCCGCAATTGCGGTCACCCTGGCCGGCTCGATCTTCTTCTCGATCAGCCCCGATGATTCACGTGGACGGGTTGCGCTGTACCTGGCCCTCACGATGGCGCCATTCGCAATCGTGGCACCGCTGCTCGGCCCGGCCATCGATCGAGCCAAGGGCGGCCGACGATGGATGATTCTCGGCACGGCAGCCGGTCGAGGCGTGATGGCGTTCCTGATGATCAGCAACATCGGTTCGTTGTGGCTTTTCCCGTTGGCGTTCACGATCCTCGTTTTGCAAAAGGCGTATTCGGTGGCGAAGAGCGCCGTCGTGCCCGCACTGGTCAAGACGGAGGCCGATTTGGTCGGCGCAAACAGCCGCTTGGCCCTGATCAGCGCCGTCTCGGGAATGGTTGGTGCCTCGTTGTCGGGGTTGTTCTCGCTGATTGGGGGCCCATCGTTCGCCGCCGCCATCGCGATGGTGGGCTTCGTCGCGACCACCGTGCTCGCCACCCAAGTTCCTCGCACGGTCGTGGCCGCCGAACCCGAAGAAGCGGCCGAACGAGCCGAGCTACGTGACACCCACGTCGTGTTGGCGGCCTACGCCACGGCGATCCTGCGCGGCATCGTCGGGTTCGTCACCTTCTTGCTGGCCTTTGAGTTCCGAGGGGGCAAAGAGGGCATCGACATCAGCACGATCGGTTCGGCCGCCGGGGGAATGACCGCCACCGTTCGCGACATCGACATCACCGGCGACCCGGCGGCTCCCGCCTGGCACTTTGGCGTCGTGCTGTTGTTCGCCGGTCTCGGCGCCTTGCTCGGTGCGCGGATCGCGCCGAGTCTCCGGGAGCGCACGGCCGAGGAGCGAATGCTCCAGTCGGCGCTTGCCGCGGTTGGCTTGGCAGCGTTGTTTGCGGCGTTCTCCTTCGATCTGTTCGGTGCCGCGGTGCTGTCGTTCTTTGTCGCAGCCGGTGCGGCGACCGGAAAACTGGCCTTTGACTCGCTGGTGCAACGGGAGGCGCCCGATGCGAACTACGGCCGATCCTTCGCCCGGTTCGAGGCCCGTTTCCAAGGGGCATGGGTGATCGGTGCGTTCATCCCTGCGGTGATTCCGCTCAACCTTGCGGTTGGCGGGGTGGGGGTTGCTTCGGCGGCAACGTTCGCGCTCTTCTCGTACCTCATCGGAAAGCCCGCCCATTCGGCGGTGTCGTTCCCGACTCGGCGGCCGGTCCGTCGCAACCGCTCAGCACCAGTCGAGAGGGACGTATCGGCGCCGGCGGCGGCGCCCGAGCAGCCGGCCCCGCCCGCGGTCGAGTCCGCCGAACCGGCGCCGATCGAGGACCCGGATGAGCTGACGCTCGAAGACCTGCGTCCATCCCAGCCCGAAGCTCCTGCGGGCACGACCGACTACAGCCTCGGGTGGGGTGTCTCTGAACCGATCATCTCGTCGATCGACGGTGTCGAGGTCGATCCGCACCCTCCGATCCGGCCTCGCCGGTCAGACGAAGCCGAGGACTCGTCGAGCTAGTTGGCGCTCGGCGGCTCGCCGTTTTCGGGCAGATCGATTCGAGCCAGCCACAGCCCCGGCGCATCGACCTCGGAGGGCGTCGGCAAGGTATCGGGGTCGGTGAAGAGCCGCCGGAGCCCGTCGGGCCCCGCCCGCTCGATGACACCCTCGGCGAAGCGACTGCCGCGGTCGTATTGCTCGGCGTCGAGCTCGAGGCCGAGGATGCGCTCGACGAACCGATCGCTTGCGTCGGCCTCGACGCGCCGGCGGCGCAACGCTTCGGTGACCATCGGGTACGAACTGATGAGCGTGCCGCCGATGGAATCCATGACCCAATCGACATAGCCGGTGATCGCCGCAACGAGCGCGGTGAGGTCCGGCTGTAGGGCCTCTTGGGCTGGCGATCGAACCGCACCGAGAATGACATCGGGGTCGCTGAACGACGACTGCAGCTCGGCCAGCGCTTCGGGCCCGGCCATCGGGTCGAAGCCGCCGAGCTGACGCCCGATCTGATCGGGATCGGTTTCGAAGGCGTCGGCGTGGCGTTGCAGCAGGTCGGTCAAGCGCTCGCGCACATGGGGAACCGACATGACCGCATGGTGGGTGACTTCGTGCAGACAGACCCAGAGCCGGAGGTCGTCGCGATCGATCGACCAGTCGTCACCGAAGCTGTCGACGTTGGGAAGGCTGATCACCAAAGGCTGGTCAGCCGGGCGCGGCACGGGGAGCTCGTAGCCCCCCATTGCTCGCCGAGCGAGGTGCCCGACCATGGTGCCGGTGGTCATGCCCAGCATCATGGGCCCCATCATCTTGGCGAGATTTCCCATCATGGCTGCCATCGGATCACCCGCCGGCAGGTCGGTGGGTGGCTGCATCGCGCCAGCCATCGAGGATGAGAGCGTCTCGAACAGTGGTCGGTAGTCGGCGATCGTGCGATCGGCCCACTGGGACCGATTGCCGACCTCGACGGTGATTGGACCGATCGCCAGGTCGGTTGCTTGGGCCACCTGGAGCTCAGCGACCCGAACGAGTTGCTCGACTGCGATTCGGTCGGTGGGGTCGATGTTGGACTCGGATTGCCCGTCGTTGGCGATCGTGTGGGCCAGTTGGCGAGCGGTATCGGCGCTCCCTGCCCCTTGGCCTTGGATGAGTTTCATCAGATCGGCGAGGAACGGCAGACCGCCGAACGGATCTTCGGGTGGCATGCCGTCGCTCATGACGGCATCGTAGAGGGGTGACTCGGACAAGGCGACAGCACACCGACCCGACCTGCGGGCGGCAGCCGACATGACGGTGATCGTCACCGGCGCAGCCGGCGCGGTCGGGGGGCGGGTGGTTCGCCGGCTTTTGCGTGAACGCCCTGCCCTCGATGTCGTCGCGATCGACAAACGTCCGGTCGGTTCGCGCCCGGGCTTGGTCGTCAAACAGGTCGATCTCGCGGCCGACGATCTGTCGTCGGTGTTTGTCGGGGCGAGCTGTGTTGTGCATCTGGCGACTGCGGTCCGTCCCGAGATCGATGATCCGGCGGCGGAGGAGTTGGAACTTGCCATCGTCCGTCGGGTGCTCGACGCAGCCGCGGACGTGGGTGTGGACCACGTGGTCGTGTTGTCCTCTGCGATGGTGTACGGCGCGTGGGTTGGTAACCCGGTTCCGCTCACCGAGGACGCTCCGGTTCGTCCCAACCCGGATTTCCCGTGGGCGTCGACCCGTGCTCGAGTCGAGCAGTTGGCGTTGGAGTGGGCCTCCCAATCCAACGCGGCAGTCAGCGTCTTGCGCCCGACGGCCGTTGTGACCGACGAGATGCTCGGGCAGTTGGCGCGGGTGCTGCACACCGCTCGGATCGGGATCGCGGCCGATGGTGACCCGCCTGTCCAGTATCTCCATGTCGATGATCTGGCTAGTGCCATCGTGACGGTGATCGACGCGCCTCTCGATGGGGTTGCCAACGTGGCCCCCGATGGCTGGATTCCCCCTGATGCGCTCGCTGGGCTGGAAGGGCCCAAGCCGCGGGTCCGGGTTCCGGCCTGGGCCGCTCGTGCGCTCGCCGCGGTCCGGCTCCGAGCCGGTGTTGCGCCGATTCCGCCCGGGGTCGTGCCGTACACGTCGCACAGCTGGGTCGTGGCCAACGACCGGTTGCGGGCGTTGGGATGGACCGCTGCGTACAGCAACGAGGAAGCCTGGGTGGTGTCGCACCAACCCAACCCGATCGAGCAACTGCCGGCTCGTCGGCGCCAGGAGTTGGCGCTCGTCGCTGCAGCCGGGGCCGGACTCGGACTGGTCGTCGGGGTCGTGGTCCTCGTGCGGTGGCTCAGTCGTCGGTCTCGCTGAAGTCAGCGGGGTCCACATCGAGGAGCGCGTCGATCAAAACGTGCTCGTCTCGCCGGGCGACCAACACGCTCACGGTGTCGTCGGGCCGGTAGTGCCGGAGTCGGCTGACGAGAGATGCGGCGCTGTTGATGTCGACGTCGTCGATCGCGAGAAGCACATCGCCTTGTGTAAGGCCGGCCCGTGCCGCGGGACCATCGGGCGAGATCCCGGTGACGACGACACCTCCGGACTCGGAGGAGGAAACGGTCACGCCGAGCCAGGCGTGCCACACCCGACCCTCAGTGATGATCGATTCGGCGACGGCGTTTGCGACGTCGATCGGTACGACCGTGACCGGGGAGGCCGGTTCGGCAGCGGTGGTGATACCGACGACGGCACCGGTTGCATCAACGACCGGGCTGCCCGGGAGCAGATCGTTCCGTGGCGAGTCGAGACTTGTGAACCCGACGAGCAGGTCACCATCGATGGCGGACGCGGAAGCAGCAAGGTCGGTGACAACACCCCGCCGTGACGCACCGGTGGGGTCGACGACGGCAACGACGTCACCGTCGTTCGCCGGGCTCGCCGCAACGTCAGCGGACGTGACCGGTTCGCTGGTTTTCAACACGGTGAGATCGGTCTCGTCGTCATAGCCGAGCACGACCGCCTCGATGACGCCTCCGTTGTGGGTATGCACGACGAGTTGGGTGTCGGAGCCCACCGCTCGGCCGCTCGTGAGGAGATAACCACCCGCGTGAACGGCGATGGCCCCGGCGACCGCGTGGGTGCCGTCGGTGGAGGGGATGATCGCCGTCGCTGGTCGTGCGGTTGCCGTGACCTCGGTGGCCCACTCATCAGCCGGGGTGAGCCGCGGTGCAACGGACTCGATCGGCGCAACCGCCACCTGCTGGGTGACGAATTCGACGTTTTGGCCCGGTCCGTTCACGTACCACACGGTCGAGGCGGCGAGTGCCCCTCCGAGGGCCGACGCGAAACCGACTCCCCAGATGCGTCGCGTGGCTCGACGCTGTGTCGCTCGAGCGGCCGCAGCGACCTCAGATGGGTGTCGCCAGACCCTGTCCGCGGCTGCGGGCGGGCGCTCGATGAACTCGTCGTCGTCGAAGACCCCGTCTGCCACGAGATGCGATGGTACCGATCGGGTCGCCGTTGGTTACCGCGGGTGCCGGTGGTGGCACCCGCTTCCGGATCTACGATGACGAGATGCTCACGGCCCCAACTGACAGCGACGACTGGCTCGGGCTGACCGACGCGGTACTGCCGGTCGGCACGGCGGCCGATTGGGCCGTGCTGCCACGCTGCGGTGCCGTTGTGCTTTTCAGTGGAACCGCCCGTGACCATGCGCCCGGCCGAGACGGTGTCGAGCTCCTCGACTACGAGGCCTACGAAGAACATGTCGTGCCTCGACTCGGCGACATCGCGGCAGAAATGCGAGTTCGCTGGCCCGACCTCGGCCGGATCGTGCTGCTGCACCGCACGGGACCGGTCGCCGTCGGCGAGTCGTCGGTGGTGGTCGTCGCGTCGTCGCCGCATCGCCCGGCGGCGTTCGAGGCCGCCCGCTTCGGTATCGACACGCTGAAGGCGACGGTTCCGATCTGGAAGCGTGAGCGGTGGGCCGATGGCGAGTCGTGGGGGCTCGAGTCCCAGCACATCACCGAGGTCGCGAGTGAGTAACGCGGTCGGCTTTCTGGTGATTCCGCTCCTGGCTGCGCTCGCCGGGTCGGTGTTGTTGTGGCTGTGGGCGCGATCGCGGCGCCCCGTGCAGCCGGAGTTCCACGAACAGCTCCGTGCGCTTGCTCCTGACGAACGGTCGCGGCCCCACCCTCAGCCGACGGGTATCGTTCGCCTCGACGAACCACCCGCTGAGGAGACCTGAACCTGGCACGCGACCTCGCGATCGATCTGGGGACGGCCAATACGTTGGTCTACGCCCGGGGTGAGGGCATCGTCTTGAACGAGCCGTCTGTCATCGCGCTCAACAGTCGCTCGGGCGAGGTGTTGGCGATGGGACACGAGGCTTGGCAGATGATCGGCCGAACCCCGTCGTACATCGTCGCGGTCCGTCCTCTGCGAAAGGGCGCGATCACCGACTTCGATGTCACGCAGCGCATGATTCGGCTCCTGCTCCAACGGGTTGGTGTGAGCCGGCTCAACCGGCCGCGAGTGGTGATCTGTGTCCCCTCGGCCATCACGGCGGTCGAGCGGCGAGCGGTGACCGAAGCTGCCCGCCGAGCAGGCGCAGCCGACGCCCGGCTCATCGAACAGCCGGTCGCGGCGGCGATCGGCGCCGACATGCCGATCAACGAACCCATCGGCAACATGGTGATCGATATCGGCGGTGGCACAACGGAGACCGCACTGATCTCGCTCGGCGGCGTCGTGGCCCTCGAAGCGGTGCGGGTTGGTTCGTTCGACATCGACAACGCCATCCAGGGGTACGTTCGCCGCGAGTACGGCATCGCCGTTGGCGAACGTACGGCGGAAGAGATCAAGATCGTGCTCGGCTCGGCGTTCCCGACCGACGATGAGGTCAACGCCGAGGTGCGCGGCCGGGAGCTGATGAGCGGACTGCCCAAGACCGTGGTGCTCACGCCCGACGAGATTCGGGTTGCGATCGAAGAACCGGTATCGGCCATGGTCGATTCGGTTCTCAGCTGCCTTGCGCAGGCCCCGCCAGAGCTCGCCCAGGACCTGATCGTCCAGGGCGTGCATCTCGTCGGTGGCGGCGGCCTCTTGAAGGGCATGGACCTCCGCTTGACATCAGAGTCCGATGTGCCGGTGCGGCGGGTTCGGGCGCCGCTCGAAGCGGTCGTGCTTGGCGCCGGCAAGGTGATCGAGCACTACGAGTCCGTCCAGGCCATGTTCATGGACGACCCGTCGTCGCGGCGCCGCTAGCTGTCGACCGGGCCCAGGAGCTCGTCGACGGCATCGCGCACTTGGCGATCGTGATCGCGGCGGGCTCGTTCCCACGCAGCATCGACCTCGGGGCCCTCGAAGGCGGCGAGGGCAAGAACCGCCCGCCGTCTGACCGCTGGTTTGTCGGTCGTGGCCGCGAGCACCGCGGGGAGTCCGTCGCCGAGCGCGCCGAGCGCAGCGACCGCCGCTTCCCGCACCAGCGGGTCGTCGTGATCGACCGCCAGCGCGGACAACTCGGGGATCGGCTTGTGGGCCGCATGCTCGCGCTCGCCGCACGCCCATGCGGCCTGTTCGACGACGGCTGCCACCGGGTCACCGAGCAGGTGCACGATCTCCGGCGAAGGGCGAGGCGCAGCGAGCTCGAGCGAGGCGACACGGACCTCGGTATCGGTGTCGGCGAGCCCGCGCCGCAGCGTCTCGTCGTCGAGCCGACCGAGTCGATCGAGACTGCGTAGGGCGGCGATCCGAACAGCCGGGGCGTCGTCGGTCACGGCACCGCGGGCCACATCGATGTTCCCCGTGAACCCGGCGCTGGCTGCGGCACGGCGCCGTTGCATCACCGAATCATCCACAAGGCAACGCTATCGGTCATCCCGGCACGGAAAGAGCAACGCTGCGGTGGCACCGGCCGTGGGCCGGGTGACCTATGGCCATGAGGCAAATTCCTCAAGCGAGCCGGGGGCGCCGCCGATGGGAACAAACGTCCCCCACGGAAAAGCCGCCGAGGAGTATTCCGATGTCCCACTTGGTCACCCACACGCTGATTGATGGCACCACCCAGTACCGCAATTTCGACGATCTCGGATCCGCGATCGCGTTCGTTGAAGAGCAGCGCAACGCCGGTGTCGATGACGCCCGGCTGTTCGAGTTGCGCGAGATCGCGCTCGAGGTGAAGTCGTACTTCAAGGTCGAGGTCGCTGATGCAGCACCGGCACCTGTCGTGCCGCTTCCGACGGTCGAGACGCCCAACCCTCAGCCCGTGGCCGCCGCCCCTGAGGTGATCGAGCCGGTTCCTGTGGCGAGCGTCCCCGACGATGTCAGCTATGTGGAGGCTGTGCTCGCCTCGCCCATCGATGCCTTTGCCGAAGACAACACCGGCCTTGGTGACCTCAGCGTGGCTGAGCCGGTCGAGGCTGCGGCTCCGGCACCGGTGCCGGCCGAGGGTCGTCGTGGGCTCTTTGGCCGCTAACTGATCGCTCGTTCGAGCAAGAAACCGAGGCTGAGCACGGTGATGCCGACAATGGCGGCCAGTGCGATGCCGAGCCCGATCACGATGGCGGCCAAGACGATGAGCGCGCGCACTCGTTCCCACCAGCGGACGTAGGCCTTGCGGCCGACCACTGGCCGGTCGACACGGCGCCGAACGATGCCGAGCACACGAAGCGTGTCCATGATGATGTTCGTGTCGTCATCGTCGTCGACCGGCGCGGCCTGGAGAAGATGATGTTGCCGGGGCGACCTTCGGCGATGGTCGCGCCCGTTGGTGGTCGGGAGCGTGGCAGGCTGCATCCTGAGCGGCGGCCAGACGCTGCCGGCCAGGATTCCCGCCACGAGGACGAGCACGGAGATCATGACTGAGGAGGACACGCCGACGCAGATGTTACCGCCCGAGCCCCTCGGGTCGGTGGCGCCACCCGGACGAGCGTGGCATCGCGACCCATTCAATCGGGGGGTCGCTGCCATCGTGGTCCTGACGATCGTTGGGGTCATTGCGTATGCGACGGTGCCGGCCCAATGGGCGGGTCGGATCATCCCGGGGAACTCGATCGTCGACGATGGCGCAGTGGCGCTCAAGCCTGGGTCGGCCCGACCGACCGACGATCGGGTGACGCTTGCCAACATCGAGATCTTCGAGCCCGAGGGTGAGATCTTGTTCACGACGGTCGCCATCGACGATCAGGTCACGATCTCGGATTGGGTCCGCTCCGAGCGCGACGATGCCGTCGAGCTTCGGGCTCGTTCGGAGGTCTTCGGCACCCGTACCGCGTCTGAACAGCGGGAACGAAACCTTCAGCTCATGCAGGCTTCGAAGGACACGGCGGTGGTTGCGGCGCTCGAGTATCTGGGGGTCGAGGCGATCATCGAGAGTGGGGTTGGGTTCAACCAGGTTGTCGAGGACGGTCCGTCGGCTGGTCTGATGGAGGTTGGCGAGATCATCGTGGCGATCGACGACGAGATCATCACGGGCATCGAATCACTGCTCGACGCGTTGGCCGCACGGGGTCCAGGAACGTCGGTCACGCTGCAACTCGAAAACAACGACACCGGCGAGTTCCGGACTCAAGATGTCACCCTCGGTGTCCACCCAGACGAGACGAACGACGGTGGATTCATCGGGATTGCCGATGTCACTGTTCGTGCCGTCGATGCTGATCTGCCGTTTGATGTGGCCATCGATTCCGGTGCGATCGGTGGCCCCTCGGCGGGGCTCGCATTCACCCTGACCCTGATCGATGTGTTGACCCCTGGCGAGTTGACCGGGGCCAACCGGGTCGCGGTGACGGGAACGATCACTGCCTCCGGGTTGGTCGGCAACGTTGGCGGTGTTGCCCAGAAAGCAGCGGCCGCGGAGGACGAAGGGGTGGCCATGTTCATCGTTCCGATCGACCTGGTCGAAGCCGCGGAATCAACAACGGATGACCTGCGCGTGGTCGGGGTTGCGACCCTCGACGAGGCCCTCGCAGCACTCGCTGAGTTGGGTGGCGATGTTGGTGAGCTTGCGCTCGAGATCCCCGGCGGTGGGTCGAGCTAATCGACTCCCGGGGCGGGGATACCGCATCAATCGTCGGGGCTTTCGTACCATCGTGGCGATGGCCGGACCGTCCCCTCTCGACCCACGCGATCTCGAACAGGCGTCGTTCGAGCTGGTTCGCCGCGGGTATGACCCCGTGCCGGTCAAGCAAATGCTGCAGCAGGCGGCCCACGCCATCCGGGACCTGGAGCGAATTCGTGACGAGGTGATCGCTGAGCGAGACGAGCTCTCGGCTCGTGTGGAAGAAGCGGAGGCCATCCCGATCGAACGGCTCGAGGCGCACAAGGTGGCCGAGGCGCTCGGTACCGAAGCGGCTCAGGTCTTGGAGGCCGCCCACGCCGCAGCTGCTGATCGCACCGAACGCGCCGAGCGAGAAGCCGAGGCGTTGCAAGCGCAGGCTGCGACGCAGGCTGACCAGCTTCGTGCGGATGCCCAGCGCGAGGCCGAAGAGCTCCGGATGGATGCCGAGCGTGAGATCGAAGAACGCCGGGCCGACGCCCTTCGGGAGGCGGGCGAGACCCGCCGCGAGGCAGCGGCAGCCCGTGACGACATGCTGACCGACGCGGCTCGCCGGGCGGAAGAGATCGTCGAGGATGGACGTCGACGTGGTCGCGACATGGTCAACGAAGCCCAAACCGTGCGCGAACGCATGCTCACGGACCTGGCGCGAAAGCGGCAGACCGGCCGGGCCCAGGTCGAGCAGCTTCGAGCGGGTCGCGACCGTCTGTTGGAGACCCTGACGATTGCGCAGGAGAGCCTCGATACCGCCGTGGCCGACTTGGTTGACGCAGTGCCGGAGGCGCGGTCAGCGGCAGAACGGGCGGGGCTTCGAGTGAGCAACGAGCCGCGGCCGACGGTCGACGGGTTGGAGGCGGAAATCGAGTCGGCCCGCCTTGTCGGGCATCCGTTGCTCGAGGGCGTCGCGGATCCGGTGGTGTCGGGGCCGCTCGACGAGCCCGAGCAGGACCCGACCTTCGTGACGGCGGAGATGCAAGCGCTCACACTCGTTGACGACGCACTCGAGCCTGGGTCCGAAGAGCCCGAGCCAGAGCCGGAGTCAGATCGGGAGCCGGATCCCGAGCCAGACCCGGAGCCTGATGAGGATCCGGAGCCCGAGCCAGACCCTGATCCTGAGCCTGATGAGGAGGCGGAGCCGGAGCCGGAGCCGGAGCCGGAGCCCGACCCCGAGCCCGACCCCGAGCCAGACCCCGACCCCGAGCCCGATGAGGAGCCGGAGCCGGAGCCCGAGGCCGATGTCCGAACCCACGATTCAGCTCCCGATTCGACCGATGCGGTCGATGACCTGTTCGCTCGCTTGCGGGCGCGGCCCGAGCCCGTCGAGGAAAGCCTCACCGATGCACCTGAGGCCGAACCTGCATCTCCACCCGAACCCGAACCCGACCCCGAACCCGAGCCGGCGTCGTCGCCCAGCGACTCGGCGGATCCGGCCGCAGCCGCCCGCGAACGTGCGGTCAGCGTGGTGACGCGGGCCTTGAAGAAGATCGTGGTGGAAGAGCAGGGGATCTTGCTCGACGGCATTCGGCGCACGGGCGGTGAGGCGGTGCAGATCGTGATCGCCGATGCCGATGCCCACGCCGAGGCCTACCAGGATGCGGCGACCGCAGGCCTGAGTGAGCTCATCGAGGTGCTCGGCGGTACCGGAACCGAGTTGGAGGCGGGTTTCGAGCATCTGCGCAGCATCGGTCTCGATCCCGTCCGCCGCCGATTGTTGGAGGTCGACGAGCGCACCGATGATCCCGATGAGCTGTCGGATGCGGTTCGAGGGCTGTATCGCGAGTCGCGCTCACGGCGAATTCCTCTTGCGGTGACCGCCGCGGTTCACGCAGTCGCTGGCGCGGTGGCCATCAACACGGCGCCGGGACCGCTTCGGTGGGTTGTCGACCCCGACGGGCCGTGTGGCCCCGACTGCGCAGACAATGCCCTCGCGGGCCCCGTCGAACCGGGCCAACCATTCCCAACCGGCGCACTGCACCCGCCCATCGATCCCCACTGCGACTGCTGGTTGGTCATCGACGCAGGGTGAGTCACGCGCTCCGATCACGTCAGACGATGGGTGGCCGGTAGACTCGTCCGACAATGCGTCGAGTTGAAGACATGCCCCCGCGTCGTCAATCGGGCTCTGGCCGGTTCAGCGGTCGCGGCCGAATCGTCCTGGCGGTGCTGGCGGCCGCCCTGATCATCATTGCCCTGTCGCTGCGCGGCATCGCCGGCTTCTACACCGACTTCTTGTGGTTCGACTCGCTCGAACGCACCGATGTTTGGAGTCGGGTCCTGCTGGCAAAGGTCGTCTTGACCCTGATCTTTTTCAGTGTGTTCTTCGCCCTGCTCTGGGTGAACCTCTTCGTGGCGGATCGATCGGCTCCCCCGGCTCGGATTCCTGGGCCGGAAGAGGAGCTTCTTGCCCGATATCACGACGCGGTCGCCGGGCGGACCGGGCTCGTGCGCGCTGTGGTGTCGTTGGTGTTCGCGTTGTTGGCTGCTGCTGGTGTGCAGTCGCAGTGGGAAGAGTGGCTGTTGTTCGTCAACCGCCAGGACTTCGGGATCAGCGATCCGCAGTTCGACACCGACCTCGGCTTCTACATTTTCGAGTTGCCGTTCCTCAGCTATGTGGTCGACTGGGCCTTCGCAGCGTTCATCATCATCTTCATCCTCACGGTCATCGCCCACTATCTCAACGGTGGGATCCGGATGGCCGCAACGACGGGCGAACGCACGACCGCCAGCGTCAAGGTCCATCTCTCGGCGATCCTGGCGGTTCTCGCCGTCATCCGGGCGGCCGATTACTGGCTTTCTCGCTACGAGCTGACCGTGTCGCAGCGAGGTGTGGTCGATGGCGCCCTCTACACCGATGTCAATGCTCAGCTCCCCGCGTTGTCGCTTCTGATCGCGATCTCGCTGTCGGCGGTGGTGTTGCTCGTCGTCAACCTGCGTCAGCGCGGCTGGACGCTTCCGATCATCGCGGTGGGGTTGTGGGCGTTCGTGGCGATCGTGATGGGCGGCATCTATCCGGCGTTTGTGCAGCGGTTCCAGGTCGAACCCAACGAGACGAGTCGAGAGGTCGAGTTCACGCAACGCAACATCGACGCAACCCGTGCTGCCTACGGTCTGCGGCCTGACGAAGAGATCGTCGAGTCGACCTTCGCGTACAACACCGATCTCGGTGCCGATGCGCTGCGCGAGAACGCGACGACCGTTCGAAACACTCGCATCCTCGACCCGGTCGTCGTGCACCCGACATTCGAGCGATTCGAGGCACTGCGCGACTTCTACCGTTTCGACGGGTCGCTCGTGGATGTTGGGCCGAATGTGTTTGCTCGTTCGCTCGACACCGACCGCTACATGGTCGATGGTCAGCTCACCCAAGTGGTGCTCGGCAGTCGCGAGCTCAACCTCACCGACCTGAGTTGGGAACGCGAACACGTTCGTCTCACCCACGGCTACGGCCTTGCGCTTGCGGGCGCGAACGAAACGACCCCGGAGGGCAGTCCGAGTTTCCTTGCCGGCGGCTTGCCGATCGAGGTCGAGAGTCCACTCGATCTTCAGCTCGACCAGCCGCAGCTCTACCACGGCGAAGGCCTGGGGGGATACGCACTGGTCGGCACGACGGTGGACGAGATCGACTATGTCGACAGTTCAACCGGTCAGGACGTTCCGATCCGCTATGACGGTGAGAGCGGCGTGGCGATGGGATCGCTGATCCGCCGGGCTGCCTTCGCCATGCGGTTCGGTCAGATCGAGCCGTTGATCTCGAACTTCGTGTCTGATGACACCCGGGTGATCTATGTACGCGACGTGCATGACCGGGTCGAGGCGCTGGCTCCGTTCCTGCAGTTTGACGCCGACGCCTATCCCGTCGTGTTCGAGGGGCGCATCCACTACGTCGTCGATGCCTATACGACCACCAACCGGTACCCATACAGCCAGCAGGCCGAGGACTCCCAGTTGCTCGGCGGTGGGCTGGATGGCGCCAGCTTCAACTATGTCCGCAACTCGGTGAAGGCCGTCGTTGATGCGTACGACGGCGACGTCACCTTCTATCGAATGCCGATCGAGGATCCGTTGGCCGACGCATGGCAGGCGGCGTTCCCCGACTTGTTCACGTCGTTCGATGACATGCCCGACGGTCTTCGTGACCACCTGCGGTACCCGCAGGATTTGTTCCGAGTGCAGACCAACATCTGGGCCCGGTACCAGGTTTCGGATCCGGAGAGCCTCGTCATCGGTACCGAGCGGTGGGACGTTGCCCAGAGCCCGGGTCGCCAGGTCCGTGTGGCCGCGAACACCGAGACGACCCTCAGCGAAGATGGCGTGATCGTCACCCGAGAAGAACGTATCGACCCGTACTACTCATTGATGCAGCTGCCGGGCGAGAGCGATCCGAGCTGGGTCACGTTGCGAAGTTTCGTGCCGTTCGACGACAACGACGATCGACGAGAGCTCGAAGCGTTCATGGTTGGCGAGACCAGACCCGACGGCACGTCGAGGCTGGTGTCCTATGAGATCACATCGCCGGATGCGCCTGGCCCGGTGTTGGTCGCGTCGGCGATTGCCCAGGACGAGGCCATCTCCAGTGAGCTGTCGTTGCTCAACGATCAGGGGTCGACGGTCGAATTCGGTGACTTGTTGATGTTGCCGATCGGTGAGTCGATCCTGTGGGTGCGTCCTCTGTACGTGGCGGCCGAAGGTGACGCGTCGGTCCCGACCGTGCAGCGGGTGATCGCGTTCGCCACCATCGACGAGAGCGAACAGATCGCGATCGCCGACAATCTGAGTGAGGCGTTGAGCGAATTGTTCGACGGCGAGGATTTCTCCGACATTCTCGGAGGTGTCGTCCCTGCGGTCGATCCCGAACCTGACGCTACCGACGACGGTGATGACGACCTGGATCCGGCGGAGCCAGCCAACCCGTCGGATCCGGCGGTTGAAACTGCAGAAGAGATCCTTGCCCGGCTTTCGCAGCTGTACGACGATCGGCTCGATGCCTTGTCACAGACGCCGCCGAATGAGGTGCGAGCTGCGCAGCTGCTGGAGGAGATCGCCGAGCTCCTCGAACAGGCGTCTCAACTCGAAGGGGTGCAGGAGCTGACCCCGGATCCGGAGTCGGTCGACGCCTGAATGGCCCCTTGTGTCGGACTGCTGACACATAGCCAGAAGCGAAGCTGACAGACAGTTGTGTTCGATTCGGGCACACTGGTGGCAGCTCTCGGGCGGCGGTCCAGCGAAATCCCCGGTGGGAAGCCAGTCGGCTCCCACCGGGGTCCCTCGTTCTCTGCTCGGCGGTGCAACTCCCCTCCCGCATCGTCGACGGCAACGAGAACCCCCCTTTCACAACCGCCGCCCGATGCGCGTACCGCCGGCCGGTGCACAAGTAGCGTGGTCTCACCCCGTCCACGCCGAAAGGACCTCGGTATGCGCCGTTTCGTTCTCGCCCTCGTGACCCTCGTGCTCATCGCAAGCGCCTGCTCCTCAGACAGCGATTCGGGTGACGCGTCGCCGGCCCCGGTCGATGACGGCGCATCGCAGTCGACGACCAGTGCGGCGGCCGACGAACCAGAAGACACCTCGCCTCCGACCACGGACACGATCCCGCCGGACGCCACCGAACTTCCCGACCTCCAGATCGTCTTCGTCGAGTTCGGACCCGACGGCTTTGTCGAAATCGCCAACGTGGGTGACGAGCCGGCCGATGTCACCGGCATCCAGTTCTGCCAGTTCCCGACTTACTTCGACCTCGGCCCGATCGCAGGTGGCACGATCGAGCCAGGGGCGTCGATTCAGCTGGCTGCGTCGGCCGTTGGCGGTCTGGACCCAGCAGGCGGCGAGGCGGCGCTGTACTCGTCGGCATCATTCACCGATCCCACCGCCATCTTCGGGTACGTGCAATGGGGAAGTGGTGGAGCCCGGGCCGAAGTGGCGGTCGAGGCGGGTATCTGGCCCGCCGACGCCAGCGTGACCCCTGACCCGACGTTCAACTCGATCGAACTGTTCGGCGACCCGGCCGACATCGAGAGCTGGAGTTGACGAGGTCAGCCGTTGCCGGTCGCAAACACCGGCCGGCTCAACCCAACCGTTGCAACTGCCAGACGGCGAGTGTTTCGCCGCGCGTGAGCTGATCTTCGAGGCGGCGAAAGCCAAGTCGACGAAGCATCGGGGGGCCGGATTCGTTGTCCGGGTGCACGATTGCGTGGATTTGGTCGCGGGTGAAGCGCTCCCATGCGTCGTACAAGATCGCATTGCCGGCTTCGGTCGCAACGCCTTTGCGCCAGTTGCGGCGGCTCACGATCATCGAGAACTCAACGTCGGCACCGTGGAGGTCGGTGATGCGTTGAAGGCCGCCCTGCCCCAGAAACGCACCGGATGCAGCGTCGCGCACCGCCCACAGGCCCCAACCCTCCGCTTTCCAGCACCGTTCGTTGGCTTGGAGCAGGTGTGCTGTGGTCGAACGGTCTCTCGTCCCGCCGTCGATGTGATGCATCACTCGCGGGTCGGCGAACAGCGCCGCCGACTCGTCGAGGTCGGCGCTTGCGAGCGGAAGCAAGACGAGCCGCTTCGTGCGCAGTGATGGTGCATCCACCCCCTGATCGTGCCACTCTGGAGCCGACGGCGCCTAGCTATCGGGGGGATTCAGGTGGCGATCGACGTTCGACCGATCACAGCAACACTGGGCGCTGAGGTGTCTGGCGTCGACATGGCCGACGTCGACGGCGCCACGATGGAGCAGCTGCGCAAGGCATGGCTTGATCACAAGGTGCTCGTCTTGCGCAACCAGGCGGTTTCCGTCGAGCAACACATTGCGTTCGGCCGACGGTTCGGTGATCTCGAGATTCATCCTTTTGCCACGGGGAAGAAGGGGTATCCGGAGATCGTCAAGATCAAGTCGACGGCCGACTTCCAGTACGCCGCCAACAATTGGCACAGCGACGTGACCTGGCGGGCGGAGCCGTCCATGGGCTCCATTCTGCGTGGGGTGATCATCCCGCCGGTCGGGGGCGACACGTGCTTTGCCGATGCGGGTGCGGCGTATCAACGGCTGAGTCAGGAGTGGAAGGACCGGATCGAGTCGCTCGTTGCCGTTCATGACTTCACCCAGACCTTCGGGCAACGGCTCTCAGCTGAGGAACGAGCCGAGAAACAGGCCCAGTTTCCGCCGGCTCGCCATCCCGTCGTGCGAACGCACCCGGAGACCGGCCAGCGCACGATCTACACCAACCGTTCGTTCGTGCGCGAGATCGAAGGGTGTTCGGCGCAAGAATCCGCCGAGATCGTCAACCATCTCGAACGTCAGATCATGAACCCGTCGGTGCAATGCCGGATCCGTTGGGATGTCGACACGTTCGTGATGTGGGACAACCGGGCCGTGCAACACTTCGCAACCGACGACTTCTGGCCCGAGACCCGTCAGGTCGAGCGGGTCACCATCGTTGGTGATGCCCCGTTCTAGGAAGGAACTGACATGTCCATCGGTATTCATCCGCTGACGGCGTCGATCGGTGCCGAGATCACTGGCGTCGACATGGCCGACATCTCCGACGAGATGGCTGAAGAGCTGCGCAAGGCATGGCTCGATCACAAGGTGCTGGTGTTGCGCGATCAACACATCACCCAAGAGCAACACATTGCGTTCGGCCGCCAATTCGGTGATCTCGAAGTCCACCCCTTCACCCAAAACGACGACGGGCATCCCGAGATCGTGGTGCTCGAAGCCGGTGGCGACACGGGAAAGACGTTCGTCGCGGCTGGCTGGCACAGCGATGTCACCTGGCGGGCCGAACCGTCGATGGGCTCGATCCTTCGAGGCGTGACCGTTCCGCCGTACGGCGGCGACACCTGCTTTGCGAATGCGTGCGCCGCCTATCAGCGACTGTCCGACGAGTGGAAGGATCGGGTCGACAACCTGGTCGCCGCCCATGACTACATGCGGGTGTTCGGCGGACGGGTTGCCCCTGAGGACCAAGCGGCGATGCGGGAGAAGTATCCGGTCCAGCATCACCCTGTGATCCGGACCCACCCCGAGACGGGGGAACGAGGGATCTACACCAACATTGGATTCACCTCCCACATCCTCGATGTCGGACCCGACGAGTCCGAGGAGATCCTTCGTCATCTCGAACGCCAGATCATGAGCCCATCGGTGCAGTGCCGGGTTCGCTGGCAACCCGACACGTTCGTGATGTGGGACAACCGGTCGGCGCAGCACGCAGCGACCAACGACTTCTTGCCGATGCATCGACGCATGGAACGGGTCACCGTCATCGGTGACCGACCGTTCTGATGGCGAGCTTCGGTCCGACCGTCTCGGCCGACTGGTTGGCCGACCATCTCGACGATGACGATCTCGTCGTCGTCGATTCGCGCTGGTCGCTCGACGGCGGCCCCGGCCGAGCAGGGTTTGAAGCCGAGCACATCTCGTCGGCGGTCTTTGCTGATCTCGACGTCGACCTGTCGGCGCCTGCGTCGCCTGATGCCGGTCGTCACCCCTTGCCGACGGCAGAGAACTTCGCAGCTTCGATGGCCCGGCTCGGTATCGGTGACGAGTCTCGCGTCGTGGTCTACGACGACGCTGGTGGGGCGATCGCTGCCCGTCTGTGGTGGATGCTCGACGTGCTCGGCCGGCCGGCCGCCGTGCTCGACGGCGGTCTCGCCGCATGGTCAGGGCCCACTGGTTCAGGTTCCGTCGAAGCGGCGCCGGCTGTGTTCTCGCCGATGTCGTGGCCTGCGCATCGAGTCATCACCAAAGCCGATCTCGAAGCGTCGCTCGGTGGCGCGATGACGATTCTCGATGCCCGCTCGCCGGATCGCTATGCCGACGGCGGTCCGGCCGATCCACGACCGGGCCACATCCCCGGTGCCGTGAATGCGCCGGTCGGCGCGAACTTCACCGATGGGCGTTTCCGAGATGGCGACGATCTGGCCGAGCACTACGGCGATCTCGGTGCCGACGGCGACGACGTCGTTGCGTACTGCGGCAGCGGGGTGACGGCCTGTGCTGATCTGCTGGGCCGCCGGTTGGCGGGGCTTCCCGATGCGAAGCTGTATGTCGGTTCGTGGTCACAGTGGGGCGCCGACGAGTCGTTGCCGTGTGAGACCGGCTGCGACGACTGACGATGCCGGACCTTTCGATCGCTGGGGCCACGGTGCAAGCGGCGGCGATCGCGGCGGGCGAGATCGGCGCAGTCGAGCTCCTCGACGCCGTCGTCGACCGGTACGAGCGGTTCAATCCGAGGCTCAATGCCGTCATCGTCGAGCGCATCGACGCAGCTCGGGAGCGAGCGATCGCCGCCGACGCTGCCACGGCGGCGGGGGAGTCATGGGGGCCGCTCCACGGGGTGCCGATCACCATCAAGGAAGCGTGGTTGTGGAAAGGCACACCGTCGACCTCGGGCTACGAGGCGCTGCGGGGTCATGTGGCCGATCGCAACGACGAGGCGGTGCAGCGTCTGCTCGATGCCGGCGCGGTGATCTACGGCAAGACCAACCTGCCGGTCGGCATGGCGGATTGGCAGACGTTCAACCCGATCTATGGCACCACCGGCAATCCGTGGAACCCGGACCTGATCCCCGGCGGTTCGAGCGGTGGTTCGGCAGCGGCGGTGGCGACCGGTATGGCCGGTCTCGAACTCGGATCGGACATCGGAGCGTCGATACGCAACCCGGCGCACTACTGCGGGGTGTTCGGCCACAAACCGACGTACGGGATCGTGCCGATCGACGGGCACGGAGCACCAGGTGATCCGCGCACGCTCGACATTGGCGTTGGCGGCCCCATCGCCCGGACCGCTGCTGACCTCACGCTCGGTCTCGACATCGTCGCGGGGGCCGGGGGTCTCGATGGTCGAGGTTGGCGGCTCGAGCTGCCCGAACCGAGATTCGAACGGTCCGACCGGGTGCGGGCTGCGGTCATGCTCGACAGCCCGTGTGTCGAGCAGGACGCCGGGCTGACGGACCAATTGACGGCGACGGTCGAGGCGCTGGGTGAGCTCGGTGTCGAGCTCGATTGGGACGCCCGACCCGACATCGATCAGCGACGCAGCCACGAGGTGTACACCGCGCTGCTTCGGGCGGCGACCGGCACCGAGACGGCTCGGGAGGACATCGACGAGTGGCGGGCCCACGGCGACCGGTTCCGGACCGGGGCCGACGACTATCTCGCCAAGATGGGCTACGGCATCTCGCTTTCCCACTGGGAATGGGCAGCGTTCGATCGAGAACGCAAGGAGATGCAGGCTGCGTGGGACACGTTCTTCGACGACTATGACCTGCTGCTGTGCCCGACCGCAGCCACCGTTGCCTACCCCCATGATCACTCGGGCATCCGGGCGACACGAACGATCACGGTCAATGGGCACGAGCAACCGACAGTTGACCAGTTGTTCTGGGCCGGGTTCTCGTGCGGTGTCTACCTGCCCGGCACAGTTGCGCCGGCGGGCCTCACCGGGTCGGGTTTACCATGTGGATTGCAGGTCGTGGCCGGCCATCTCCGAGATCGTGAATCGCTGGCGTTTGCGGCGTTCATGGAAGCTGAGCTGGGCGGCGCGCTGATCGCTCCGGGCTACGAGACCTGATTGCCCAGAGCATGCCGAAAGGACAGGTGTGAAGATCGAAGCGAAGGTACGAGCTCGAATTGAGGGGGACCTCGAGCCGAACGAGGAAGTCCATGCGGTCTTTCTGGCCCAAGTGGGCATCAACCCATGGTGGTTCATGCTCTCGGCACTCTTCGGCCTCGTCGGGGCGGTTCTTCTCGTGCTGGCCGGCCAGGTCCGACCGCGAATCGTCGCAGTCACCTCCGAGGGAACTCGAGTGTGGTCGGCTTCGATGTGGGTCGGTGGAAAGCCCAAGCAGTTGTTGTCCTTAGCGGCCCATCAGCCATTCGTCGTCGAGCCGGGCTTCATCTACAGCAAGACCGAGGCCAACGGCGAGGCGATGTGGCTCCACAAGAATGCGCTCCCGGCGGTCAACATGGCGAACGGCTTGATCGCCCAAACCGGATAGCGGTCTACGCTCCGGTCATGGAGCACATCGTCCCCGAGTCGCAGCAGCCGTTCTACGACGCCTGGCACTTTGCGCCTGCCGTGGTCCACGACGGCATCGCTTTTCTCAGCGGAGTCACCGGGATGCGGCCGGACGGCACGTGCGCGGAGGATGCCGAAGAGCAGTTCACCCAGCTGTTTGCCACGATCACGCTTGTGTTGGGAGAGGCGGGCATGACCTGGATGGACGTCATCGAGATGACCAGCTGGCACACCGACATGACGGAGCTTCCCGTCTTCCAGCAGGTACGCGACCGCTTCGTGGTCGAGCCGTGGCCGGCATGGACCGCGATCGGCTGCACCGGCCTGGCGCTGCCCGACGCTCGCGCCGAAGTGCGAGTGGTTGCTCGAAGGCCCTGAGTCAGACGCCGACGACGTGGAGGCCGGCGCTGCGAGCTGCCTGCGCTTGGCGGATGTCGAAGGTGACGAACGTGGTGCGAGCACCGGCTCGAAGCGCAGCGGCGATGTGGATGGCATCGAGCGAACGACACCCGGTTTGTTCGGCGATTCGTGCCGCGTCGGAGCAGGTGACGGCGTCGAGGCTCACGAGCGCAAAGGCATCGAGGTCGGCCTGAAACTGGCGTTGCAACGCCGTCAGGTCAGCTCCGTCGAAGTCTCGGGCGAGGGTGCGACGAACCTCGATCTCGGTGAGGCGTGAGGTGACCAGCACTGGGTCGGAGGCGAGATGCGCCTCGGCGACGGTCGAGTCGTGCTCTTGGAGATACCGCTTGAGGACGGCGCTCGAATCGGCGTAGAGGGTCACCCGCGGTCCTCATCGAGCATCTCCATGACGGAGCGAGACGCTCGCACCCGCTTCGCCGGGGTGAGCCCCGTACGGCGAGCCGGCTCGATCCAACCTTCGTCGATGCCTCGGGCCACGGTGTCGTCGTCGGACAGGGCGACCAGCCGAGCGACCGGGGTGCCTCGGTCGGTGACCACGATTGTGGTGCCTTCGGCGGCGATGCCGACATACTCGGAGAGCTTTGCTTTCAGTTCACGAATGCCGACGTCCATGTAGTCACTCTATCGACACAGTGTGACTACATCAGGAGGGTTGTGGGAGGACGTAGGTGCCTTGGGCGACGGAGATCGGCTTGTCCGGTTTGTCGTCGACCCAGATCTTGACGGTGCCGATCACCATCAGCCGGCCTGCCTTGTCGAGGTCGGCTCGGGCGTAGAGCTTCTCGCCTTGACCGGGCCGTAGGAAGCGGATCGACAGGTCAGAGGTGAGGGCCATTGGTTCGATGCGATCGATGGCGGCTGACGTCAGGTACCAAAGGGCGAGGTCGGCGAGGCTGAACTGGACCGGCCCGGGTACGAACCCGCCGGGCCGCAATCCGCTTTGATCGATGTCTTGCTCGGCCAACACGTGGGTGGGGGAGACTTCGAGGCAGCGAAAGGTCGTGCGAGTGAAGTGGGTCTGCATCGACCGATTCAGTTTTTCTGGGGTGAGAGAGAAGTCGCTCACAGGTTGAAGATCCGTTGTGCGTTGCCTCGCAGGAAGGCGTGTTGGGTGACGTCGTCCAGCTCGAGCTCATCGAGCCGCTCGAGCGCTCGGCCCG
>JBCCYT010000025.1:0-38064 GCA_039188975.1 Actinomycetota bacterium | reverse complement strand
GCACCCTCGGTGAGGTCGGCGGTGTTGAGCTCGCTGAAGTCCTCGGACCGAGGCGAGACGTACGCCTCGATCGCCCGGTCGCGCAACCGTGCCCGGATCATGTCGATCTCGCCGTCGAGCACCTCGGCATCGGCCTGGGCCCGGGCGCGTTGCTCCTCGGCGGCCTCGATCTTCGCGAGCACGGCAGCGATTCGGGTCTCTTGCAGCGCAATGTGGTCGTCGATCGCTGCGAGGGCCTCCACCAGGTCGGCGTCCTCAGCGCTCAGCGCATCGAGCTCGGCCGCCGCGACCGCCGCGTCGCGGCGACTCTCCTCTCGTTGCGAGCGCAGATCATCGACGGACTCCTGCGCCATCGCGCTGCGCAGTCCGCTCCCGATGAGCAGGGCCAGTGCGATCGCCCCGAGCAGGCCAGCAACGCGAACGATCTTCTCCACAGCCTGTGAATCGTAACCCGAATGCAACACTCTGTGCGGTCGCCACCTGCGAGCCACGCAATCTGCGTCATCGATGCCGGCATGCCATCATGCGCCCATGCCGCTTGACGAGTATCGCATCGAACCGTTCAGCCACGGTGGGTACACCCACGACGTGTACCACCGGGGCGAGGGATCGTGTGTGCTGATCGCACCCGAGATCCCGGGCATCACCCCTTCGGTCGCCGGGTTCGCCGATCGACTGGTCGACGCCGGCTTCTCTGTCGCGATCGCCTCTCTGTTCGGCGTTCCCGGTCGAGGCAAGTCGAACGGCGCCATCCTGAGCACGATCGCCAAGGCCTGCGTGAGTCGCGAATTCCACGTTCTCGCAACCCAGGACTCCTCCCCTGCAACCGAGTGGCTCCGAGCACTCGCCCGCGATCTCCACGAGCGACATGACGGTCCGGGTATCGGCTTCGTCGGCATGTGCTTCACCGGTGGATTCGGCCTCGCCATGGTGCTCGACGGCACCGTCATCGCACCGGTGCTGAGCCAACCGTCGTTGCCGTTCGGGTTGGGCGAACGTCGGCGAGCGTCGACCGGGCTGAGCGACGACGAACTCCAGCGGGTTGCCGACACCGGCTGCCCGGTGCTCGGGCTGCGTTTCACGGGCGACAACCTCGTGCCCGGCGAACGGTTCGCCACGCTGAAACGAGTGTTGGGCGACAACTTTTTGCACGAGGAGATCCCGAGCCCGAATGAGGAGCCCGGCGCGGAGACGGCGAAGGCCAGCCACAGCGTGCTCACCGAAGACCTGGCGCCCGATGACCAACCTGACCATCCAACCCAGGTCGCCTTGGCGAGAACGCTTGGGTTTCTGCAGGACCGCCTCAGCACCTGACCTCTCCCACCTGGCCCTCGAGAGCTAGGCGCCGAGGAGCAGAAACAGGCCGAGCACGGTGTACAGGATCATCACGCCGAGCATCGGGTACTGAGATCGCACTGCGAGCTGATGGTCGTAGCGCGAGATTGCGACGTCGTGGGCGGCGGCGACTCCCATGACATGGCCGATGGCGATCGCGAGCGTCTGCACCCAGGCGATCGTGTCGGTCGAGACCAGGGTCCAGTCGATGGCGTAGTCGACCGTGCCGAAGAGGTCCCAGCCGCGGCCAGCCGGGTCACTGATCCGGATGATCATCCGCTGCCCCTCGAGCACGAGAAGGCTGAAGTAGTGGGCGACGGCGTAGGCGGCCGCGATCGGCACCAGGGTGGGTCCAAAGAGCCGACTCAGCTCGGCCGGTTCTTCGTCGGTGATCGTCGCCATGGCAGAGATGGCGATCGAATACGCCATCCCGACCAAACCGATCACGATGATCAACCCGAGCGAGTTGGTGATGGTGCGGTCCCAACCGGTGCGAGTACCGGCGATGTCGATCCAGATCGAGCTGCGGGTGAAGCCGTCGAAGGTTGTCGAACCGAGCACGACGAGGATGAAGGGCACGGTGCCCGGCACGTCGCGCAGAATGCTCAGTCCAGCCAAGGGCGGCCGATATCGGAGCTTGCCGAGATCGTCACGGTGCAACGGTGCCATCGCGGCCAACTTCGTGAACAGCACGGCGAAGCCGTCGGCCCGCCGAACCCAGCCCCGGCCTTCGATCGCGGCACCGCCGAGCATGACGAGGGTGTAGATCGACAAGAACATCGCGATCGCACGGGGACTGTCGGTCGAGTGGTACGCAAGCTCGTACCAGAGGTAGGCGAAGATCGCGCCGACGGCCGGCCAGAGTGAGAACACGGCGTCGTCGTCGAGCGCGCTCATCGGCTGGCCGGTGAGCCGGGAGCGAAGCCATGCGCTGACGTCGGCGATGGTGAAGAACGGGTTGAAGGCCCGCCAGACGTCGCCGAACAGGAACGACGCAATCTGGAGGCCGACCCAAAACCAGATCAAGAATGCGTCGCCGGCGATGTTGACGGCTCCGTTTTCGTTGCCGAACCAACCGGCCCAGACGATGACGAGGAAGAAGAAGACGCCGAACGCCTTCGTGACGACCTCGAGGACTCGGAAGGGGGGAACTCGAAGATCGAACGCAACCTGCCCCTCCGCTGCGGCGACGAGGCGAGGCGTGGCCCAGAACGCGCCGAGCGCAACGAAGGAACTCGCGACCGCGAAACCAGCCGCCCAGGCGAGCTGCCAGGCCGGAAGGGGCAGGTCGGTTCGGCCGCCGATGCCGTGGGCGGCGGCGGGCGCGGCACCGCCGAGCGCGAACGAGGACAGCACGATCGCGGCGCTGAGCCGAGCTGAGCGACTCATGAGACGGTGATTTCGAGCAACAGCCGACCGGACTGTTCCATCTCGATTTCGAAACGTCCGGGAATGAGCGCGTCGAATTCGAGGGTGGTGTCCCCGACATCGGGCTCCACATACAGGTCATAGCCGTGGACGTGAACCTGCTCGGTCCGCTCGCCGGTCACGACGACCGAGACGCGATCGCCGAGGGTCACGTCTTGGCGCCAGATGTCGCGAACGGGTTCGCCGTCAGCAAACTCGATCAGCACCTCGGACCCGGTCGGCGACGACGGCGTACCGGCACTCGACGTCGTGTCGTCGCCCCCGCCGCACGCAGCGGCGAGCATGACGAGCACGATCGCGACGATCAACCGCCGGGTCATGGGCTCACCGTGATCATGGTCGACGCTTCGATCGGGTCGCCACCGAGCACATAGTGGCGATGATCGTTGGTGAACGCACCGACGGTGATCTCGACCTCGCCCTCGGGCAGGACCGGGATGTGGGTTTCGCTCCCGTAGAGCCGACCGAGTTTTTGGCCATTGGCGTAGATGTGGAGATGGCCCTCACCGGCGACATGGTCGCCGTTGACGTTCTCGGCCGACAGGGTCATGCCCGACACGGTGATGAACGCGTTGTATCCCGTCATCGGGTCTGCGACGACCTCGATTGCCAGCTCTGGCGCGGTGCCGTCCCATTCGATGGATTCGGCCTCGCCATGGTCGTGATCGCCGTGGTCGTGGGGCGGAACGGTGAACGTGGTCTTCGCCATGATCGGTTCACCGTCGACGGCGTAGGCCCGATGGTCGTTCGCCGAAACCTCGACCATGACCTCGACCTCGCCTTCAGTGACGCCGGCGTAGTAGATCGCGTCGTTGTAGAAACGAGTTGCTCGCGTGCCGTCGATGTAGAGGTGGAAGTGTCCTTCGCCTTCGACGTGCTCGGTGGACGCCGCGTCGGCGACGACCGTGAAGTTGGTGGTTGCGACGGCGACATTGATCCCGCCCGCCGGGTCGGCTTCGACGACGAGCTCGATCGATGGCGCGAGCGCGGCATCGATCTCGACGGGCGGCCCGTGGTCGTGATCGTCGCCGCCGCCAGGCCCGTCACCGGCGTGATCGTGATCGTGGTCGTGGTCGTGGTCGTGGTCGTCGACCGGCGTGTCGGCGGCGGAGGCGGTGTCGGCGGGGGTGTCGTCGTCACCGCACGACACGGCGACGAGCCCGAGGGCAATGAGGGCGGCCAGGGCCCGGAGGAGCGCGGCGTTGCGCATGGGGGTTTCTCCTTAGGTTCGTGTACGTGAACCGGCGCGGGACCGCGCCGGAAGATGGCTCAACGCAGACGAATCGGAGGACCTCGTCGCCCAACCTCGGCAGGGAGAAACGCCATGGCGGGGTTCGAGACCGGGCGGATGACGATGCGCCAGCCGGGCGCAACCGCGTCGGCGGGGCCCGAAACGCGAGAGAGAGCCCGGTCGACGAATCGCACAACCCCGCGAACATGGTGATCGACTGTGGTGACGAGCCGACGAACCAGCAGGCCCATGACAAGTCCACCAGCGAGCGCCGCCACGCCCGCGAGGGCGTCACGCGGTTCGGTCGACGATGCCGTCGTGCCCAGCCACGCCGCGCTGGTCACCGATGCGAACGGGATCGCGACGACGCCGGCGATCGCCAGCCCGGTGTTCCGAGGTGCGTCGTGGGACCGGCTCGTCACACCGGTCATGGTAGCGCTGTTGTCGGCCTCGTCAGAACCGGGCGGAGGCCGCGGCCGCCGACCCAGGCGCGGCTCGCTGCGCCAGTTACAGGCCGAACCCCTGTTGCTCGGCGACCGGGGGCGGCGTCGGCAAGGGTTCGATCCCCGTCTGGGCAACGACCTCGGCATGGAATCGGCGGCACAACTCGGGTGCGACCAGGTTGTCGGGAGTGTGCAGGAAGACAACCGGCCGTCGGCCCTGCTCGAGCCATCGAGAAACGGCGTCGAGCCACGGCGTCCAGTACCTCGGATTGGCAGCACCATCGGTTTGTCCGATGAAGCGCACGATGGGTTCGTCGGCGGTGGCCACCGCCCGGACGGGCAACCGCGGTTTCCGCTCCCATGCTTCGATTTCCTCCGGGGTCTCTCGTGGACCGTCGAACACCGGCCGACTGTCGAACATCACCCGGTTGACGCCGTGGGCGTGGAGCATGTCGTTGAGTGGCCGCTCAGCATCACCGCCCGGATGAAACGCACGATGACGGACCTCGACCGCCCACCGCACCGTGGTGGATGCCCGGTCGAGAAAGGCGTCGAGAACGTCGAGATCGGCGGGTCCAAACGTTGCGGGAAGCTGAACCAGGACCGGACCCATCCGATCGTTCAGCGGGTCGAGCCGCCCGAGGAAATCGGCGAGCAGGCGATCGACATCACGAAGCCGTCGATCGTGGGTGATCTCGCGGGGCAGTTTCAGAACGAACCGAAAGCCCGCCGGAGTTGCCGTCCGCCAGCGTTCGACCGTCGCCAGATCCGGCGTCGCGTAGAACGTCGTATTGCCCTCGACGGCGTTACACACCCGGCCGTAGGCCTCCAGCTCTCGCCCGATGGCGGTGTCGTGGGGCAGGGAGCGTCCGACCCAGTCGCGGTTGGCCCAGATCGGCGCACCGACCCCGAGCGGCGACAGCCCGATCCGCTCAGACAGCGTCGGCCTCCGCCGCCTGTTCTTCGGCTCGGGCGTACACCTTGCGGAGATCTTGGAGCCCGGCCGGCAAGTCGATCGGCGGGTCGGGCAACCGTTCGATGCCACGAGCCGTCAGCAGGGCCAGCATCGACTCCTCGTCGTCGGACCATGAGCGCGGGTCGCCCATCATCACCTCATACAACTCGGCCCCCTGGGGACCCGCCTCGAACGGACCGAACGAGGCACCGAGGGGAAGCTCGACATGATCGCCCGGTCCAAGGTCGACGTCGCCGCACCGGATCGACCCGTCGAGCACGAGCAGGGTGTGGGGGCTGTAGTGCCCATGGTGGCGCACCACCATGCCCGGGTCATAGCGAGCGAACAGGGCCAGGTACATGGGCTCGACGTTGAAGGCGACCCACTTCTCCCAGACGTGCGAGTCAGTTCCGTCTGCGTTCCTCTGGCTGCGGACCTTGATGTAGGGGATGTCGTCTCGGCTTTGGGACGGTGCAGCCTGCCGGTCGGTGAAGACCGGCCCGAGCCCATCAATCCTCGGCGTCGTCATGGGATGGTTCTAGCCGTCGTCGTGGAGCAGTGCCGAAAGCCGCGATGCGCGCACGTCCTTCACCGTGGCATCGGGATGGGTGAGCACGACCCGCTGCTCGACGGCGATCCCTCCGGGCCCACCCAACTCGGCGTGCTCGACCATGGCTTCCGCACCGGCGATGAGTGCGTCGACCAACACCGGTCGCGATCGTTCGAGACGATCCGGCAACGGCAGGTCCGGGGCCAAGTCGACGATGTCGAACCGGGGCTGGCCACGACCCGCCATCCAGTCGATGGGGGTTGCGAGGCCGTCGGTCACCGCTCGGAGCGACCATGACGCATAGCTCGATCGCTCCGGCAGCGACGCGACGAGGTCGGCGACATGCTCGCCGTGCACCCTCTTCACGACGGGAATCACGGTGAAGCGTTCGACGAACGTCAGCGAGTCGAGCTCATCGGTCTCGCTGACCGGTCGAGACGGTAGGACCAACACATGGGTTGCACCGAGTGCGGCCGCAGTGCGCCACGGAACCTGTTCGTACAACCCGCCGTCGACGTAGGCATACCCATCGATCTCCTTTGCGCCTCCCGCCAGCACCGGCAACGAGGCGGTCGCCGCCAGGATCGAAGCCACCCGATCCGGAGGACCCTCGACCCGCAGAACGCGGGTGTCGTTGTCTGGGTCGACCGGTGTGACGGTCGCATAGAGCGGGATGCCGCAGCAGTCGATCGCTTCGAGGTCGAGGCCGCGGGCAGGTGCGGCCTCACGGATCAGGTAGTCGAGGTCGAGCGCCGCTTCCATCTTCAAGAGTCGAGAGCGATTCAGGAAGGGCGCATCGTTCAGGTCGGTGTAGAAGAGCACGCTGCCTTCGAGCGTCCGGCCGTCGACGAAGAACGCGGACGCGAGGGCTCCAGCAGAGGTACCGACCACGAAGTCGATCGTCGAACGCAATCCGAGCTGTTCGAGCGCGAGCAGCATCCCTGCGGAGATGACACCGCGCATGCCGCCGCCTTCGACGGCGAGTGCCACCCGCCAGCCATCGTCGCGAGCGCCTGGCGCTGAGCCGGACCGCAAACGTTCCCGCATGACGTCGATCGTCGAGATCGTTGCGGGTGGACCGCCAGGGGGATCGTGTTCCACAGACGAGACGCTACCCGTCGACGGTGTGGACGTGAGCCCGATGACCGCCGCGATCAAAGATCGAGAGGATCTCTGCCGGTCCACCCTCCGCTGCGAACGCGTGCGGCGTCATGGTGTCGAACTCGGCCGCCTCGCCTTGCTCCACCAGCACGATGCGGTCGCCAAGCGTGAGCCGCACGCACCCCGACAAGACGAAGAACCAGTCGTAGCCGGGGTGCACGACCGGCGTGCGGACGGGACCGTCGGGCTCGATGCGCTCTTTGACCGCCTGAAACGACGCGGATGGGCGACTCAACGCCCACGACGTGACGCCCGGACGCCGTTGGGGAGCGGGACGAATGACAACGTCATCGTCATCGGCGGGTTCGAGCAACGTGTCGAGGCTGACCCGCAACCCGGTGGCCAAGGCGACGATCAGGTCGAGGCTGAGCGTGCGCTTCCCGGTCTCGACCCGGCTGATCGTGGATGCACTGACGTTGCTCGCGGCAGCCAGGTCATCGAGCGACATCCCGTTTGCATGCCGCAGCCCTCGCAACCGAGTGCGGACGAGTTCCTCGATACCGGGCGCGGCGTCGGCGGTCATCACTCCAGTCTGCCGTGTCTTGCGAATACCGCAAGAGACCTTGCCGGATTGGGTCGGGTGTTCCTACGGTCCGGCAATGTCTGAATCCCCCACCAACCCCACCCATGTCCACGATCCCCAGTATGCAGCCAAGGTCCGACCCGAAGACATGGACTGGGACGCCCGGTACCGCTCGGCCGATCAGGTGTGGAGCGGTCATGTCAACAGCAGCCTGGCCACCGAGGTCATCGACCGCCAACCGAGTCTCGCCTTCGACGTCGGGTGCGGTGAAGGCGCCGACGCGATCTGGTTGGCCGAGAACGGTTGGACGGTCACGGCGCTCGATGTCGCCCCGACCGCCATCGAGCGAGGCCGGGCCGAAGCCACCCGCCGCGGTCTCCACATCGAGTGGCTTGCCGCTGACCTGCTCGCCAACCCGGTCCAGCGCGAGTTCGACCTGGTCTCGTTGCAGTACCTGTCCTTCCCGATCGCCCGGACGGTCGAACTCACTCGGGTCCTGACGTCAGTCCTTGCACCGGGTGGCCTCCTCTTGGTCGTCGGCCATGCTCCGCCCGCCGACCCCAGCGCAATCCCATTCGACCCGGCCGATTGGGTGCAGCCCGGCGATGTGATCGCCGCGTTGCCCACCGGCTTTGATGTGGAGCTCCACGAGGTCCGACCCCGGCCAGGCGACCACCACCTTCATGCTGGCTCGCCCCATGTGGAGGACGTCGTCGTTCGCATCGTGCGGCGCTGAGCGCGGCCACATGGTGCGGATCAAGCCGCGCCACTACGGTTCCGCCGAACCACTTTCGCCGCACCCAGGAGCCGAACGATGATCAACGACCTCGACGGCAAGATTGCCGTCGTCACCGGTGGCGGAACCGGGATGGGGCGTGAACTCGTCCGTCAACTCGCAATCGGGGGCGCCGATGTTGCCTTCTGTGACATCGCCCCCGACACGATGGCCGAGACCGCGGCAATCGTGATCGATCAGGCCCCCGACGCTCGTCTCCTGACCCACCAGGTCGATGTCGCCTCCGAGGGCGACCTCGAGTCGTTCCGTGCCGCCGTGTGCGAGAGTTTCGAAACCGACCACATCAATCTGTTGTTCAACAACGCCGGTATCGCGGGCGGCGGCTCGATGTTCGACTCGCCCCGGGAGCAGTGGGAGAAGACGTTCGACATCGACTGGGGCGGCGTCTATCTCGGGTGCCGAGTGTTCCTGCCGCTCCTGGCCGCCGCCGACGCCGGCGCCGTGATCAACACCAGCAGCGTCAACGGCTTCTACGCCAGCGTCGGCCCCGATCGCCCCCACACGGCATATTCGGCGGCGAAGTTCGCGGTGAAAGGCTTCACCGTTGCGCTCATGGCCGACCTCGCCGTCCATGCCCCGCAGGTCAGCGCCCACCTCGTCATGCCGGGCCACATCGGCACCAAGATCGTCGCCAACACGATGCGCCAAGCCATGCAGGAACCCACGCCTGAAGAGGCCGAATTCCTGCTCGCCGTCGCCGAGGAGTTCGAGACAAAGGCGCCGATGACCGCCGAAGAAGCGGCGCGGGTCATTCTCGACGCCGTCCTCGCTGGCGAATGGCGCATCCTCGTCGGCGACGACGCCCACGAACTCGATCGCCGGGTCCGAGCCGACCCGGAGGGCGCCTACCGCAACGACCTCTTCACGCTGCTGTAGCGCCTGCTCGCCGGGCGGCGGGTACCGATGTACGCGACGATGGTGCGACTGGACCCAGACACCCGAGGAGCGACGCAATGGCCGCCGACTACAGCAAGATCCTGCTCGACGAATCCGAGCTACCCACCCAGTGGTACAACGTCATCCCGGACCTCCCCACGCCCCCTCCCCCGCCGCTGCATCCGGGCACCCACGAGCCGATCGGGCCCGACGACCTCGCCCCGCTGTTCCCGATGGCGCTGATCATGCAGGAGGTCTCGACCGACTCCTACATCGACATTCCTGGCGGTGTGCTCGACGTCTACAAGCTGTGGCGGCCGAGCCCGCTGTTCCGAGCCCGCCGTCTCGAACAGCTGCTCGATACGCCGGCCCGCATCTACTACAAGTACGAAGGCGTCAGCCCGGCTGGCTCGCACAAGCCCAACACATCGGTACCGCAGGCGTACTACAACCACCAAGAGGGCATCACCAAGCTCACCACCGAGACCGGAGCCGGCCAGTGGGGCAGCTCGCTCGCCTTCGCGACTGCGCAGTACGGCATCGAGTGTGAGGTGTGGCAGGTCGCCGCGTCGTACCGAGCCAAGCCGTACCGCAAGACGATGATGGAAATCTGGGGTGCGACGGTACATCCGTCGCCCAGCGACAAAACCGACTTCGGCCGTCAGCTCCTCGCTCAAGACCCCGATCATCCCGGCTCGCTCGGCATTGCGATCTCCGAAGCGGTCGCCATGGCCGTCGAGGATCCCAACACCCGGTACGCCCTTGGTTCGGTGCTCAACCACGTGCTGTTGCACCAGACGATCATCGGCGAAGAGGCGTTGTTGCAGCTCGCCAAGGTGGGTGAGACCCCCGACGTGCTCGTTGGCTGCACCGGTGGCGGGTCGAACTTCGGCGGCCTGAGCTTCCCGTTCCTGCGCGAGAAGCTGGCCGGCAAGATGAACCCGACCATCCGTTGCGTCGAGCCGGCTGCGTGCCCGTCGATGAGCAAGGGCGAGTACCGCTACGACTTTGGCGACACCGCCGGCATGACCCCGCTCGTGAAGATGCACACGCTCGGTCACAACTTCATCCCCGACCCGATCCACGCCGGCGGCCTTCGCTATCACGGCATGTCCCCGCTGGTGTCTCATCTGTACGAGAGCGGTCTGGTCGAGGCCGAAGCAATCGGGCAGACCGAGTGCTTCACCGGGGCGCTCCAGTTCGCCCGCACCGAAGGCATCGTTCCGGCGCCCGAGCCCACCCACGCGATCGCCGCGGCGATCCGTGAGGCGAACCGAGCCAAGGAGGCCGGCGAGGAACGAGTCATCCTCACCGCGCTGTGCGGCCACGGCCACCTCGACCTCGCCGCCTACGAGAGCTTCCTGGCCGGCGAGATGGTCGACTACGACCTGTCCGACGATGCGATCGCTGAAGCGAAGGAATCCGTCCCCACCATCGACGCCTGAGCGGCGATTCGGCTCGCGGTCTCGGCCGTAGCCTGATGCCATGGTGGCGTTTCGGTTTCGAACGGGAGCAGACGAACTCAGCCTGATCGGGTTGCCCTGGGACGTGGCGCTGGAGGACTGGCCGGCCGAGCGATCGGTCATGTTGCCCGCGGGCGTCCATCGCCATGTCGTGCGCTTCATGGAGATCGACGGCAACACGGTTGCGCTCAAGGAACTGCCTGACCGTTTGGCCGAGCGCGAGTATCAGATGCTGGAGCGGCTGCGTGACGAGAAGCTCCCCGGCGTGACCCTGATCGGCATTGCGACCGAACGCTTCGGACCCGATGGTGAACCCCTCGAGGGAGTGCTCGTCACCCGCCACCTCCGATATTCGCTGCCGTACCGGATGCTCTTCAGCGACCAACAGTTCGAAGCGATGCAGGACCGGGTCGTCGACGCGCTCGCGGTCCTTCTCGTCCGGCTCCACCTCGAGGGTTTCTTCTGGGGCGATTGTTCACTCAACAACGCCTTGTTTCGCCGAGATGCCGGCTCGCTGCGGGCCTATGTGGTCGACACCGAGACAGCCGAATGGCATGCGTCATTGACCGACGGCCAGCGGTCCCACGACCTCCAGATCGCCGCCGAGAACGTGCTCGGCGGCCTCCTCGACCTCCAAGCGAGCGAGCTCCTCAACCCCGAGGTGATGCCTGAGGACGTGGCCTTGCAGCTCGAAGATCGATACCGGTCACTGTGGGCAGAGCTCAACGACGAAGAGGAGATCCCGACCACCGAGCTCGGCCGGATCCACGCCCGGCTCGCTCGCCTGAACGAGCTCGGCTTCGACACCGAAGAGTACGAGCTGCGCGCCTCTGACGGCATCGCCCGCTTTCGGCCGACCATCGTCGAGGAGGGCCATCATGTCCGCACGCTGCACCGCCTGACCGGCGTGTCGGCCCACGAGAACCAGGCCCGAGTGTTGTTGATCGCATTGCGCGGATTTGGCGCCTGGCTCAGCCAGACCGAAGGCGAAGTCCTTCCCGAGGCGGTCGTGGCCTATCGCTGGTTGACCGAGCGATACCGGCCCACGATCGAGTTGGTACCGGAGAGCCTGCGGGGTCGACTCGAAGAGCCCGAGATCTACCATGCCGTGCTCGAACACAATTGGGCGATGAACGCGATCGCCGGCGTCGACGTCGCGATCGAGTCCGCTGCGTTCGACTACATCGACACGGTTCTCGCCGACCACCCCGACGAACGGACCGTGTTGCCGACCGACTGACCGGCGATCAGGCGCCGGGGGCGGGGTTGGTGTCGTCGATCCAGTCTCGAAGATCGTCGTAGGAGCCAAACGCGGGAAGGTCGGGGTTTTCGTCGATGACGTTTTGCGGAGCGTGGAACAGTGCGCCGGCATTCGCCGAGCGAATCATCGACAGATCGTTGTAGGAATCCCCCGCCGCCGCGACCTGATAGTTGAGCGACCGGAACGCCTCGACCGAGCGTCGCTTGTGATCGTCGATGCGCAACACATAGTCGACGATGCGGTCGTCTTTCACCCGCAGTTGATGACACAGGATCGTCGGGCACCCCAGCTGCTTCATGAGTGGCGACGCGAACTGTTGAAACGTGTCGCTCAACAAGATGACCTGGTAGCGGTCGCGGAGGTCGTCGAGGAAGTCCTTCGCGCCATCGAGCGGACCCATCTCCGCCAGAACCGCCCGCAGGTCGCCCATGGTGACGCCCTCGCGGTCGAGGATCTCGAGCCGGTACGTCATCAGCGTGTCGTAGTTCGGCTCGTCGCGTGTCGTGCGCTTGAGCTCGTCGATACCCGTGCGGATCGCAAGGTTGACCCAGACTTCGGGAATCAGGACGCCTTCGACATCGAGGGTCACCATCTTCTGCGGGCGCATGGCCGTGGATGGTAGCTGTAGGGCCATGTACTCCCGCCCCACGATTTCCCGCTCCGGCATCAGTGACGAAGCTCGAGCTTGGCTCACTGCGAATCCGCCCGAGAACCGAGCGCTGATCACCATCGACAACGCCGATGCAATCCGCGCCGACATCCGCGACGGGTGGGCGCCCGCGATGGCGGCCGCTCGGGCCGAGTTCGACGTCACCGAAACGCCGGTCGAGTACGGCGGAATCCCCTGCGTGGAGATCTTCCCTGCCGATCCGCATGGCACCGTCTTCTACTGTTTCGGCGGCGGCCACACGGTCGGATCGCCCGAAGAAGACATCGTGATCGAGGCGCCAATCGCGCTCGACGCATCCGCACGGGTGGTGGCCGTGCGCTACCCGCTGGCGCCGGAGCACCCGTTTCCCGCCGCCGTCAACGCAACCGAAGCCGCCTATCGGGCGCTGCTCGACGAGGTGGGAGACGGGCCGCTCGTGGTGGTCGGCGAGTCGGCCGGCGGGAATCTCGCGCTCGCGCTGTTGCAGCGGGTGCGCGCCGCCGGCATCCGTCTTCCCAACGCGGTTGCGCTGCTCTCACCGTGGGGTGACTTGGCATTCAGCGGCGACAGCCACCAGATCGACCGAGACCCGACCCTGGTCATGGGCAACGGTGAGCTGCAGGTGATGGCCGACCTCTACCGGGGCGGCGCCGCGGTCGACGACCCGCTCGTGTCGCCGATTCACGCCGACTTCAGCGGGTTCCCGCCCACCCTCATCACGACGGGGACACGTGACCTCCTGCTTTCGGACTGTCTGCGCATCGCGACCGGCATGGAGGCCGACGGGGTCGAGGTCACCGTCCGGGTGTGGGAGGGCATGTGGCACGTCTTCGAGTTCTACCGCGAGCTCCCCGAGGCGCGAGCGTCGATGCAGGAGGTGTGCACATTCATTCGCGACGCGCTTCGCTGAGCGGTTCAGCTCGGGCTGACGTCGAGACCGTTGAGCACGTTCTGCAGCTCACGCATGCCGTCGGCAAGCGACGTCGCGAGTTCGGCCAGATCGGTTTCAGAGATGTCGATGTCGATCGGCACGTCGACCTTGATCGGCACGTCGGTCTTGACGGGCACGGTCTCATCGATCGGAATGTCGACCACGACATCCACCGGGACGACGACGTCCACGGGCACGGTGATGTCCAGCGGCACCTCGACCCCAAACGGACCGTCGATCGTGATGGTCGTATCGAACTCCTGATTGATCGGGATCGCCGTGTTGATCGGGACCTCGACGGTTCGCTGGATCACGACGTCGGTGTCGATGGAGACGGTCTCGTCGACGGCTACGTCGAACGTGATCGTCGATGAGGCGAACTCCTCCACACCGGCGATCGCGTCATCGAGCCCTGCGTTCACGGTCGGTTGGAGTTCGATGATCTGATCGGCGAAGCCCTGCACTTGAGAGGCGAAGAGCGCCGAGCCAGCCTCGACTCGGGCCAGGTCGTCCTGGGTGGTTGCGAGCGCCGTTTCCGAGGCGACCAGATCCTCCTGCACGGCGGCAAACGCAGCCTGGGTCTCCTCCAGATCGGTGGAGAGCTGGCCGATCCAGACGAGCGCGCCGACGAGTGCGATCACGACGGCGGTGAGGATCCCACCGGCCGCGATGAGCACCGGCCGACCGATCGCGGGACCCGGCGGTGTCGGGCTCGGAGGTGCTGGTTCGAGGGCAGCAAGCATGGAGGACACCTCGGTGGAGAGCGATGGGCTGGGACGAGGCGACAAGCGCCAGGCGAAGAGGAAGGCGACGACCGCAACTGCGCCGGTGGCGAGGAACGTCTCGCCGATCGCATCGGCGGTGAGCGTCTGTTGGGCGGCGATCACCGCAGCTTGAAAGCCGGGGTCGTCGAGCGGAGGGAGTTCGATGTCGGCGCGGAGGGAATTGAACCGAGCGAGCGCCCATGCGGTGAGTGCGGCGAGGCCAATCGACAGCCCCATCAACCGCACGACCATGACTGCGGCCGCAGCACTCCCCCGCTGATCCGGATGGGCGTGATCGACGACAGCCGACGTCGTCGGCGCAACCGTCAAGCCCAGCCCGCAACCGAGAACGGCGAGCGATCCGGCGAGCAGCACCCGGTTGGTGTCTGGCGCCCAGGCAAACCCCATCCAGAGGTACGCGGCGACGACGGAACCGACACCCCACAGCACCGGGAGTCGGTGGGTGGTGCGCTCTGTCATCCGCCCGCCGATGTAGGAGTTGATGGCCATGCCCGCCGTCATCGCCGACAGCAAGAACCCCGCGACGACCGCCGACCGCTCGAGGTCGAGCTCGATGGCGTTGACGAAGATCGGCACGTCGACCATGGCGACCACGAGCGCTGCGCCGACGAGAAGGTTGACGATCAAGGCCGTCGGAATCCCCCGCCCGGTGAGC
Source organism: Actinomycetota bacterium (assembly GCA_039188975.1). Taxonomy (GTDB): domain Bacteria; phylum Actinomycetota; class Acidimicrobiia; order Acidimicrobiales; family Aldehydirespiratoraceae; genus UBA11606. Next base: position 23,022 of record JBCCYT010000025.1, on the reverse strand, counting down.
AACCCCCGTTCGATGACCGGGTCGTCGTGGGTGCGCTGATGCACGACGAAGGCCCACCCGAGTCCAATCGCGACGAGGCACAGCCAGCGAACGTCGATGCCCTCTCCTGCGTTGCCGCGGAGCTGGTCGAGTCCGGTGACGCTTTGTACCTCGGCATTGCCGAGCAGCGCGAGGTCGAGCGAGACCAGCGCCCCGGTCAACAGACCCGCACCAACCCAGTCGACTCGCCGAGCCGGGTCGGGGCGATGGTGGGCCGACAGGGCCCACCACACCCACGCAAGCCCGATGACGGTCAGGGGGATGTTGAGCCAGAACTGCATGCGCCAGTCGAAGAAGCGGACGAGCATGGCGCCGTAGAGCGGTCCCCACACCCAGCCGAGCGTCTCGATCGCAGCGAGTGCGCCGAGGGCACGCGCTCGCTTGTGCTCGGGGTAGACGTCGCCCACCACAGCAAGGGCGACCGGCACCATCGCACCTCCACCGAGCGCGGTCAGAACCCGCCCGGCGAGGAAGGGCCCGAGCGTCGTGGAGAGTGGGATGAGGATCGTGCCGATGAGGAAGAGCACATAGGCCACGACGAACACCTGGCGGCGTCCGTAGACGTCGCTGAGCCGACCCGCGATCGGCATCGCCGCAACGAACGCGATGAGGTAGGCGTTGACGACCCAGGCCGCCTCGTCGAGCCCATCGGGCAGAACCAGTCCCAGGTCGTTGACGATCGGGCGCAACATCGTGGTGACGACCGTCAGGTCGTCGGCCGCGACGAACACCGCGAAGGCAACCGCGAGCAAAATCGCTTTGGGACTCGGCCCCTCGACGGGTTGACCGGTCGAGGTCACGTCGGTGGCGGTCACGAGTCGACCCCGTCAGGTGCGCTGATGACGAATGGTTCGCCGTATTCCGAGAGCTCGATACGCCAGTCGCTGGTGCCGTAGCGGGGGTCGGTGACCGAGAACTCGACCCGCTCGACCAGCGCGGAGTGGGGATCGAGCCACAGATCGACGACGACGTCATCGGCTCGAACCAGACCGGCGGTCACCCGCCGGAGCTCGGTCTCTGGCGCGATGCCGCGCACGTGGTACGCGTCGTCGGCGGCGACCAGCGTGCGATCGCTGAGCCCGGCGAGGAGGGGCTGCCAACCGCCGGTCGGATCAAAGAAGCGAGACGGATCGATGTCATAGCTCGGCGGTAGTGGTTCGAACTCGCCGGTGATCGGGTTCGACAGCCAGATGTCGGGACCGAGTGCGACTGCGCCAAGTTCGGTCACCAGGGTGCCGTCGATCGTGACCGTGACGATCGCGTCAGCATCTGCAGGCGCGGCGAAACGGCCGACGACCGCATCGAGCTCGATGCTCTCGACCAGGTCGATGAAGACCGGATCCCCCGAACGATCGACCACGAACCGAACGCTCTCCACCGCCGCCATCGCGCTGGCGGCCCGATCGATCAGCCCCTCGGCGTTGGCCGGCAGACGGGGACCGACTTCGACGGTGGCTGCGGCGTCAGCCGACGCGGCGGCTTCTGTGTCAGATCCCTCCGCAGCCAGGAGGCCGCTGAACGCGCCGACGAGCCCGATGGCGACGACGATGGCCGCCCCAACTCGGTGGAAACGGGGGCTCATGCACGCCAGGACGCCACAACAACCCGAAAAGTCGCGAAAAACGTTCCGCCGGTGCCCGACGACGGGCGGGGCTACCTGCCGGTGGGAATGACCTCGTAGCCGGGTGCTTCTGGTTCGTCATCGATCATCTCGGCGGGGAAACCGGGCGCAGAGATGTCGAGCCCGGTGGCGTCTTCGAGGCGCCGGATGATGTTGGGCGACCACTCTCGGGCGCCGTAGCGCTCCATGCCGTCCTTGAAGATGTCGATCATCAAGGGGTTCATCTCGAGCGGCACGTCGTGTCGATCGGCGATCGCCTGAAACAGCGAGATGTCCTTCACGACGAGGTCCATCGTGAAGTTGATGTCGCGGCTTCCATTCAAGATGACCTGGCTTTCGGTTTCGTGAACGAACGAATTCCCCGACGAAATCGCAATCGCCTCATAGGTGGTGTTGAGGTCCATGCCGGCCGCCTTCGCGGTGACGAGTGCCTCGGCGCAGGTGATCAGGTTGGCGGTGGCCAGATAGTTCGTCATCACTTTCAGGACCGAGGCCGATCCGAGTCCACCGGTGTGAAGCACACGCCGTCCGAGCGTCGTCAGCACCGGCAACATGCGGTCGAAAACCTCACGATCGCAGCCCGCAAAGATCGCAATGTTGCCGGTCGCGGCGCGATGGCATCCACCGCTGACCGGGCAATCGACCGGGGATGCGCCGACGGCGCTCACCTTCGCACCGAGTCGAATCACCTCGGCCTCGTCGGTGGTCGACATTTCCGCCCAGATCTTTCCCGGACCAAGACCAGCGAGCAGACCGTCTTCGGCTTCCATCACCGATGCCGACGCCGCCGGCGAGGGGAGGCAGGTGATGATGAGATCACACTGTTGCGCCATCTCCTTGGGGGACTCGGCAAAGGTCGCACCGCCGTCGATGAACGGTTGCGCGATCTCCCGATCGAGATCACGAACCATGAGGTCGTAGCCATTGCGAAGCAGCGAGCCGCTGAGCTTGCCGCCGACATTGCCGAGACCGATGAAACCGACCTTCATGAGAACTCCTCGTAACCGCGCTCGCGTCGTGCGAGCGCCGGCATCGTAGACCCGAATCGGATTGCCCTGGCAAGCATCCCATCGCGGGCCAACATGGTCCGGTGCCCGATGTCCTGGAGCGGTTCACCGCCGGCGATCCTGACGCGATCCGGGAGATCTATCGCGAGTACTCGCGACCGGTCTTCACCGTTGCGGTCATGATGACCCGCGACGACGCGCTGGCCGCCGATGTCGTCCAGCAGACCTTCGTCAAGGCCTGGAAGAACGCCGCGTCATTCGACAGCACTCGTGACCTGGCGCCCTGGCTCTACACGATCGCCCGGCGCACTGCGATCGATCTCATGCGCACCGAGCGACGCCCGACGCAAGGCGGGCACGAGCCCGAAGTCGACGGGGTGGTCGAACCGCTGTCGTTTGAACGAACGTGGGAGGCGCACGAGGTCCGGGCCGCGATCGACCAGCTCGATCCGGGGGAAGCCGACCTCATCCGGCTGGCGTACGACGAAGGCTGGACGCAGGCGGAGATCGCGGCCCAGACCGGTCTCCCGATCGGCACGGTGAAGTCGCGGATGTTTCGCGCCCAGAAACGGCTCGCGGTTGCGCTGGGCCATTTGGCACCCGAACGAAACCGAAAGCCCGGCCACTCCGTAGAGAATGGAGAGGACTCATGAGCGACGACCTGCACCCTGAGCATGATCTCGATCCTGACGTGTTGGCCGCGCTCGACGCCGACCTTTCCTCGCCGGCGGTGTGGGCAGAGCCGGCGGCATCACTCGAGGACGACATCGTTGCGGCGATCGCCGCGGAGATGGCCGCGGGACCAGCCGCCGTCGCAGCACCCGCGTCGACGTCTCGACCTCGCTGGCTCTGGGCGGTCGCCGCCCTCGCCGTTCTCGCTGCCGGTTTCGGGCTGGGCGCTGCGCTGACCGGCGCCACCGACCCGGTTGAGATCGCGGGCGACCGCTTCACCTTCGAGCCGACGGCGCTGGCCGACGGCGGCGGCGGAACCGTCGAACTCGCGGCGCTCGACAACGGGCTGTGGATCATGCTCGACCTCGAGAACATGCCCCCGGCCCCCGCTGGCCAGTTCTACGAAGCGTGGTTGATTCCGCCCGCGTCAGGCGGGGCCGGAGGGGTCGTGTCCGCCGGCACCTTCCACATGCGAGCCGAGACCGGTTCGATCGTCCTCTGGGCGGGGGTGACCCCCGACCCCGATTCGATCTTCAGCATCACGCTCGAAGACGATGACGGCGATCCCTCCTCCTCGGGTCGGGTGGTTCTGCGAACCGAGGTCGGTTCGCTCACCAGCGAGTGACGTCTTGGGAGCGAGCCACTCGGTGCCACTACGGTTTCGACCATGGAGTTCGAGACCATTACCTACGAGGCCCGCGACCGAGTTGGCTTGCTTCACTTCAACCGCCCACAGGGCGCCAATGCGGTCAGCCCGACCTTCGCACGCGAGTTGCGAGCCGCAATGTTGGAGATCGCCTACGACGACGAGGTGAAGGCCGTTGCGGTCACCGCCGAGGGCAAGGTCTTCTGTGCCGGCGGCGATCTGAAGCTCTTCCACGCATGGGGCGATCAGATGGCTCGCCACGCCCACGACATGTTGATCGACTTCCACGCGGCGATCCACATGATGAACCACACGCCGAAGCCATTCATCGCCGGTGTTCGGGGGGCAGCCGGTGGAGCTGGGATGAGCCTGATGAGCGCGTTCGACCTGGTGGTATCGGGCGAGAGCGCAAAGTACACGATGGCGTACACCAAGGCGGGCGTGACACCCGACGGGACATCGAGCTACTTCGTGGCCCGCCACGTTGGCTTGCGCCGGATGCTGGACCTCACGCTGACAAACCGGGTACTCACCGCCGACGAAGCCGAGAGCTGGGGCCTCATCAATCGCATCGTGCCCGATCACGACGTCGAGCAGGCCACCATCGACATGGCGACGGCGATGGCGGCAGGTGCCACGGCCGCGCTCGGTGAAGCCAAGCGGGTGATCTACAACGGCATCGACTCCACGCTCGAAACCGCAAGCGAGTTCGAGGCAAAGATGATCACCAAAGCAATGGCGAGTGCCGACGGGCTCGAAGGCGTAGCGGCGTTCGTGGAGAAACGAGCCCCCGACTTCGAGTGATGCGGGCGGCCACTCAGTCGATGAGGGTGTTGCCCCAGATCTGCCACGCCAACAAGCTCTTGGCGATCAGGCTGAGCCAGATGTAGATCGACTCTCCGTGCGCATACTCGGCCCAGCGGCCTTTGCCTCGGTACTGCAGCCACTGGTTGACGGCAAAGCAATTGAAGGCGATGAAGATGGTGACCAAGATGCCGTAGACGAACGTGGGTGGACCATCGTCGGCGACCGTGACACTGATCCACACCGATGCGGTGACGGCCTTCCATGGCGCGATCCCGGCGATGCAACCGAACCAGAACGGCGACCAATACACCGGGCGGCCGGGCTGGTTGACGGTTTCCATCAACCAGCCGAAGAGGATCATTGCAACATTCGCACCAGCGATTGCGATCAGCGCACCCGCGTCGTAGATGCCGACGACCGATGCGATGAGCACGATCATCAAGGTGGAAGACAGGGAGTACTCGACCCACCTGACCCGGTTTCGGCCGGCGCGAAGTTCATCGGCGTAGAACGAGAAGCCGATCGTCGCAACAAAAACGTGGGCGAGCGCCGACAGCAACAAGAACCCGGCGGTGCCGACGGCGAGCGGATACGAGAAGGCTTCGACGACCTCGCCATCGGCAAGTGGCGTGCCGGGCGGACCGTTCGTCGCGAACGACGTGACCGGCAACGAAAAATCGTTACTCACGAACAACATGAAGCCGCCCGACACGAGGTGAAGGACCCCCATGATCAGGTTGAAGCGGCGGAGCCGGGCGATGCGCTCGTCGGTGACGGCTGGCGTCGCAGGAGCTGAGGTGGAGACCATCACCGGACTGTACGCCGTGGTCGGACCCGGCGGATGCGATCGGCCCGCCGACGTCGGGCGTGCAAGGATCACCCGATGAGCGACGCCCCCACTCGTCTGCGCCGCGAGCCACCGCCGCTCCGCCGGCTCGCCGTCGTACACACCCAGCCCCGATCGCCTCGCATGATGCGAGTGGTCGTCGGCGGCCCCGAACTCGACGGGCTCGAGATGCCCGAACCAGCCGCAAGCGTTCGACTCCTCGTTCCCTGGCCGGGCGAGGCATTCGAGCTACCGACATGGAACGGGAACGAGTTTCTCCTGACCGATGGCCGTCGGCCTGCGCTGCGGACGTTCACGCCGGTCTCGATCGAGGAAAACGCGCTGACGCTCGACATCGTTCGCCATCCCGGCGGCGCAATCTCGGACTGGGCGGAGACGGTCGGGCCGGGAGATCCCTGTGCCGTGTCGGGACCAGGTCGAGGCGAGACGATCGATCTCGACGCAACCCGCTACGTCGTCCTCGGTGATGAAACGGCACTCCCGGCAATCGAACAGCTGCTCGAGGCCATGCCTGCGGCCACGGCGGTCGAGGTGCACATCGAACTCGAACACCCCCACGCCCGGCTCGAGCTCCCTGCTCACCCGGCGGCGACCATCATCTGGCACGAGGCCGAGCGCGGAGCACCGCCCGGCGCGTCGTTGCGCCGGGCGGTGGAGACCGTCGCCATCGACGACGGCACTCGCCTGTGGGCGGCTGGAGAAGCTGCCGCCGTGCAGGCGATTCGCAAGCACCTCTTCGATGTGCGTGGCGTCGCTCGGAGCCACACAACCATCCGGGGCTACTGGAAAGTGCCCCGCCCCTGAATGGTCGGCGAGAGGCGATAGCGACCGGGATCGAGACCGTCAGCTTGACTCCGCCCCCGCCTTGTCATCTTCGAAGCGGTCATAGACGCCCGGCCAGAACCGGTCGCGAGCCGACCAGATACCGCCGATGCCGAACTTGATCACCAAGATGGCGAAGAAGGCGCCCACGCTGTACTGGAAGAGGGTGTCGACGACATCTTCGGCCACTGCGAGCTGGTCCAGCGCCGCAAAGCCGCCGATGAACCAAACCAACCCGACCACGAAGCCGGTGACCGTTCGGTCGTAGTCGAGATGGGAGACGGCGGCGCCGACGAGCTCCCGCACGATGTTGGCGATCGCACCGGTGATGACGACGATCACGATCGCAACGAAGACATTCGGGATGTAGTCGATGATGTCGTCGAGTGCGTCCTGAACGGGATTCTCACCGAACACGCCGATCGTGAGCTTCAACACGATCAGCATCAGCCCCCAGTACACGAGCTTGGCGAGCAGTTCGCCGGAGTCGGCATAGCCGGCCCGCTCGATGTTGGCACCGAGCCCGCTGCGGTCGACGAGGTTGTCGAAGCCGACCTTGGTGAGGATGGTGTGGAAGACCCGGCGGATCATCCGGGCGACGAACCACCCGATGACGAAAATGATGATCGCCCCGACAAGTTTGGGAACGAACGTGGCGATGTCGTCAAGGGTCTGTTGGATGCTCTCGTCGAGCTCAATCTGGGCGAGCATGGTGCTTCTTTCTGTCCGTGAGGTTCTGTGCTCCCCCGCCCGCAGGCGAGGCGTCCTCCGGACTCAGCGGCCTGCTCAGAAGTCGCGGAATTTCGCCGGGTCCATCCGCACCCCTACGCTCTCGGCCATGACCGAGGCGCAACCGAGCAGCGAATCTGTTGGAGTCGAGCACCGAGATGTTGTGATCATCGGAGCGGGGATTTCCGGCATCAGCGCGGCATATCACCTGCAGACGATGGCTCCCGATCGTGACTTCACGATCCTCGAAGGCCGCTCGGCGCTCGGGGGCACGTGGGACCTCTTTCGCTATCCCGGGGTTCGCTCCGACAGCGACATGTACACGCTCGGGTTCGCGTTCAAACCGTGGACCAATCCGAAAGCGATCGCCGATGGCCCGTCGATCCTTGCGTACCTGAACGAGACGGTCGACGAGTTCGACATTCGCCGTCACATTCGCTTCGACCACCAGGTATCGGGCGCGAGCTGGTCCTCCCAGGAGCAGCGCTGGACGCTGACCGTCGAACATGGCGGCGAGGTCACCACGATCACGGCCGGGTTCGTCTTCATGTGCACCGGGTACTACTCCTACAAGGGCGGCTACAAGCCCGATTTCGCCGGGAGCAGCGACTTCGGTGGGCAGATCATCCACCCGCAGGAGTGGCCCGAGCATCTCGACTACCGCGACAAGCGGGTGGTGGTGATCGGCTCGGGCGCAACCGCCATGACACTCGTCCCGGCGATGGCAGAACACGCTGCGCACGTCACCATGCTCCAGCGAACACCGACATGGGTTGTCTCGGCCCCCTCAGAAGACCCGATCGCGAAAGTCTTGCGCACGGTGCTCCCCGGCTCGCTCGCGTACTCGCTGACGCGAGAGAAGAACCGGCGTTTCACCGAGTTCATCTACAACCGCACTCGCACGAAGCCCGAGAAGGTCCGTGAGAAGCTGCTTTCCGAACTCGCCAAGCATCTCCCCCAACACGAGATCGACCAGCATTTCACGCCGACCTACAACCCGTGGGACCAGCGGCTGTGTCTGGTGCCCGACGCCGATTTGTTCGAAGCGATCACCGCAGGCACGGCATCGGTGGTCACCGACACCATCGAGCGCTTCACCGAAGGCGGCGTCCTGCTCGATTCAGGCGAGCACCTCGACGCCGACATCATCATCACCGCGACCGGGCTCAACCTGGTGACGATCGGCGACATGGATTTCGACCTCGATGGCGAGAAGGTCGACTTCTCCGAGACGTGGACCTACAAAGGCATCTCCTACTCCGGCATCCCGAACCTGATCTCGGTGTTTGGCTACATCAACGCGTCATGGACCCTTCGGGCCGACCTCGTCGTCGAGTACGCCTGCCGGCTCCTCAACCACATGCGCGAGCACGGTGCAGGAGTCGCCGTTCCCAAGCTGCGGCCACGCGACCTCGACATGCCCCGCCGCGCGTACATCGAGGATTTCCCGGCTGGCTACATGCAGCGCATGATGCCGATGCTACCCAAGCAGGGCGACCGAGAACCGTGGGTCAACACCCAGTCGGTCTCCAAGGACAAGAAGCTCATCGGCAAGGCCCCGATCGACGACGGCGTCATGACCTTCTCGTAGCGCCTCCCCATGTGGTCAGCCGAGCACCCGGGCGAACCGCTCGGTCGTCTCGGACCATCCGACCGTTGCGGCGTGCTCGTGATAGTTCGGCGAGATCGGCCAGGTGTAGCCGTGGTCGGCGCCTTCGAACATTCGAACCGTGATGTTGTCGTGAGCCTCTGCTGCCGCGAAATAGCGCTGATGCATCTCGATCGACTGAACCTGATCGGCGGTGCCGATGCCGATCCACAGCTCCCCGATCTCGCCGACGCTCAGGTGCGGCGACGCATCCGTGTCGTCGGTGAGAAACGATGGATGCCACATCGCGCCGACAGGAAACCGATCGGGCAGCTCCTGCATTGCTTTGTGGACATAGCGGGCGCCCAAACAAAAGCCGATGGTTCCCATCGGCTCGTCGCCCCAGCCCAGTGCGGTGAGCGCAGCGTCTCGATCCATCTGCACCTTTCCGTCGTCGAGCGTCGCGAGCATCTCCATGATCTTGGCCCGGGCCGCCTGCATGACCTCTGCGTCATCGACGGGATCGAATCCGACCATACGGCCATGGCGGTGCCACAGATCGGGGATGGCAACCTCGTAACCCGCGTTGGCGAGCTCGGCTGCGAAGGTGTGCAACGAACCTCGGATGCCGGGCGCGTCCATGAAGATCAGGACCCGCGGTCCGTGGCCGGCCTCGGGGAGTTTGTGCACGATGGCCATCGGGCCATCCGCAGTCTCGGTGTCGATGATCTGCTCAGTGATCGGCATCTGGGGCCTCCTCGGTGACCGGGACCGTAGTGCGCAGACGAGACTCCAGCCTCATGACCTCACCGGGGAGACGACCGATCGCCACCGCCCGTCCTGGAGATCCCACCGGCCTCACCCGGCCCACCGGCGTCACACGCTGTCGTTGAGCGCTGCGGCATCCCCGATGAAGTCGACCCTCACCATCGGACCATGGGCGACGAGCGCATCGACCGATCCGGTCTGATCGCGGTACCAGCCGGTGACCGGAGAGCTGAACACTCGACGCCGCTCGTCCGGGTCGGTCACCGGCGTCGCCCGGGCGGGAAGCGACATCGACACCGATTCTTTGAGGACGAACTCGAACTCGGGCGAGGCCTGGAGATTCGCCATCCAGTCTCGGGGCCAGTAGTCGCGCTCGTCGTGTCCCGCTCCCGGCGTGCCACAGATGTAGACGGCATGGTCGACGACCATGAACCAGATCTCGGTCGTCCGCGGCTCGCCGCTTCGACGGCCGCGCGTCACGATGTCGATCGTCAGGTCCGAGCGAAGGGCCGAACTGGCACGATCCAAGTCGAGAGAAGGCACGGTTCGACTGTAGGCGCGTGCGAGACGCGATCAGCCGAGCGGCGCGCCGGGTGGAAGGTCGCCCAGCGCGGGGAAGTAACTCGCAGCAGCGACCGAAAGACCACTCGCCACCAGCGCGGCCGGCGAGCCGACGAGTCGGAAATCGCCGGCCGGGTCGACGAAATATCCCAGCGGATCCCCGCTGTACACCCCCGCCGGGTCGGCCGCTACGGCCGGTGAGAGCTCGAAGTGGCCGTTGGCGAGACGGAATCGCCACGACGAGCCGGTCGCGCTGTCGGTGAGGAGGTAGACGTTGTTCTCGACATCACCCAGCCGAGACCAGGGGTTCGGGGCCCAGTCGTGATTGACGGGATCGATGACGCTGAGCCGTGCAGCGTCTTCGGCGAACACATTGTCGACTACGTCGATGTTGCGCATGTGGGTGTCCTGCGACGTGTGGTGGGCAATGGTTCCCGGTCGGTAGTCGGCACCGATGTTGATGTGGGTCGAGTTCGCCATGAACGTGTTGTGCGCGATGCGTACATCGCGTGACCCTGAGGTCTTCACTCCGGCGTCACCATTTGCAACAAACAGGTTCGCCTCGATCGTCGCCCGTTCCGACACCTCGAAGTACGCGCCGTGGCGCGCATTGTTCGCCGCATGGTTGCCCACGAACACCAGATCAGAACATGACAGGTCACACCAGAAACCGGTCGACTGATTGTCGCTGAAGTCCGAGAAGGTCACGTCGACGTTGGTGCTTCTGGTGAGCTTCACCCCGGCCAAGACGCAATAGGTGCCGCTCCCGCAGACCTGGTAGTCGAAGCGCTCCCGGTTGTTGTGCTCGAACCGCGACCGAGAGATCGTGAGTTCATCGAGGCGATCACCCGACATACCGCGAGCCCCGTTGGAGATCGCCGACACGCGATCAAGCGTCAGCCGGTCACCGCGAACGGCGAGCAGCGCCGTTGCGCTGCTGTACGACAGCACGACATCGCGCAGGACGATGTCGTCGGCGCGGTCGACGACAACCATGCCTCGACCATCGGTGTGGGTCGGCGAGAAGGCGGTGATCGTCAGCCCCTCGATCGAACTGCCTGCGGCACCGGAGGCAAACAGGACCGCACGTTTTCGGCTGGTCACCTCGACCGTGTGGCCGCTGGGGTCGTCGGCCAAGTAGACGCGGTCGGCATCACGGTCGACGTAGAACGACCCGGGGACGAGGTCGGCGAGGCTCGCCTGCTGCACGAGTGACTGTCCATCGACGAAGACCTGCTCGAGCAGCCCGGCGTTCGGGTCCGAAACCATGATCTGTTGAGGAATGATCGATGCGTTCTCGACCGGCAGGTCGAATTCGTAGACATCACCGACGTAGGCGTGGAACCAACGTCCGTGGCCATCGGTCGTCCAGGCCGTGACGACATCGGCCCCCGACACCACCGGCCGCTCGCCCGGCGCAGCGACGAAATGGAGCTGCTTTCCAAGCCAGCCGTCGCTCGTGAACGATTCCCGGTACGCGTCGCCGTTGTCGTGGATCACGATCGTCGATCCCGCAGGCGCGGCGGAAGCCGCGCTGGCGATCGATGGGTAGGCCTGCCCGGGCCCGACATGGATCCCCGAGGCGTCCACGGTTGTGGTGCGGGCGCCGGCTGAAGTTGCCGCCCATGCGGCATCCGTCGCACCGGAGGGGACCGCAGGAGCCACCGTGGTCGTCGTGCTCGGCACCGTCGTGGTGGGGGGCGCCGGCTGTTCCGCAGTGGGCGCCGGTCCCAGCATCACCACACCGGGTTGGGGCACCGACGCCAGTTTGATCGACGAGGTTGGTCGTTCGACCTCGGGCGCGCCAACCGCGCTGACGGGTACTCCATCTGAGCCGTTGGTCGTCGTTGTTTCGATCGGCCGGTGGCACGCCGCCGCGGCGAGGCACAACACGATCATCATCACCCGGATTCGGGGCCGCCTCGATGCAAACGGATGCACGACGTGGTGTCGGCATGAATGGCCGCCTCCTTGAGGCATGTCGTCGGGGGCAGCTCCTCCGAGAACCACGCTGAATGAGGCTTTCGGCCGCTATCGGCTACGATGCGTGAGCGCGGTAGCTTCGGAGACGATGTTTACGACCTTTGGTGGCCTACGACGACCCGCTGTGACGGTTTTGGTTCTGGCGCTCGTGGCGGCGGTTCTGACCACCGTCGCGCCACTCTCGCTGGCGCCTGTCGCCGCCCAAGGATCGTGTTCCTCCAGCGGTCGCACGTTGATCGTCGACCAGGCTGGCGGGCCCTACCGGACGATCCAATCGGCAGTGAATGCCGCCCGCACTGGCGACACCGTCGAGGTTCGAGCTGGCGACTACCGAGAGTCGGTCACGATCGGGCGTTCCTGCATCAACCTGACAGCTCGGGCCGGCGACACGGTCTACCTCACCGGCAGTGAGGGCATCTCGAGCACCCAGTGGGAGGCGACCGGCGGCCGGTGGCGGACCACGACGACCCCGGCAGCCGGCCTCGACCGTCGCGGCGGTGCCACCTGGCGTGATGGCTACTTCAGTGATGTTTTCCTGCGGGATCGACCGATCGCTGGGCATCTGGCCCAGGTGTATGTCGACGGCCGAGAGCTCACCCAGGTCGAGACGGTCGGTGAGGTCGATGGCACGACCTTCCATGTCGACGGCTCCGGTCGCATCACCATCCGTGACAACCCCGCTGGCCGCTATGTCGAGGTGTCGCGCCGCAACATGGCGGTCTTTTTCAACAATGCCAGCGGGTCGACCCTGTCCGGGTTCATCATTCGACGGTTCGCGACCGACAACAGCAAGCAAGGGGCGATCGTCGTCGACCGCGGGTCGAGCAACGTCGGTCTACGCAATCTGCTCGTGAGCGACAACAGCAACGCTGGCGCCCAGATCCTGGCGTCGGGGGTCACGATCGAATGCTCAACGTTCGAGAAGAACGGCCGCATGGGCATCAACGGCGACCGCGCCGACAACCTCCGAATCGAGCGCTCGCTGTTCGCCAACAACAACGACGAGTTCTTCAGCACCGGTGCCGCATCGGCTGGAGTGAAGATCACGGGCACCTACGGCGCGACCTTCGTCGACAATCGATTCGAAGCCAACCATGCGACAGCCCTGTGGGTCGATGTCTCGAGTCGATGGATCGATGTGTTGGCGAACACGTTCTCCGAGAACGACCGATACGGCGTGCAGATCGAAGTCAGTGCCGAAGCGCTGATCGCATCGAACCACTTCGAGGGTGGCCGGCGCGGCATCATGATCGGCGAATCCAACAACGTCCAGATCTGGAACAACGTGATCATCAACGCTGGTGTCGATGGCCTCGATGCCAACAGCGGCGAGGCGATCGCGCTGGTCGACGGCTACCGCGATGCGGCCTCGGGCGCGATCAACCCAGACTTCGCGCCTCCCTATCGGCCCGGGCAAAACGCGAACAGCCACGACGCCGACGCCATCACCTGGAACGTGCACGATGTCACCGTTCGCAACAACGTGCTGGCGGAGAGCCGGCGCGGGCAAAGCAACGGCCGGAACAACTTTGCAATGTTGCTCGTGTCGGACCCGCAGCAGCGGGTCGCGCCCGACAACATGAACCTGACGATCGATCACAACCACTTCTACCGCGACAATCCGGCGTCCAACAGCAGCCCGAAATGGGTCGTCGGGTGGGGCCGCGGCGCGGCTGACGACACGGTGGCGAAGTGGCGGAGCCGGGGTTCGGGTGGAACCGGTTCGTTCGAGTCGAAGTTTGGCCTGAACCTCGCCGACGGTGATGACCGCGGTGTCGCCCTTCCGTCGTGGATCGCCGGGCGGCTGGGGGTCACCACCGACGACATCGGTCTCGCCCGGCAACCGGCAACCAACGTCGGTGCGGGCTGCGTGGCAACAAGCGGTAGCGGCACCACCGGCGGTGGCAACACCGGCGGCGGGAACACGGGTGGCGGCGCCACCGGCGGCGGGAACACCGGCGGCGGGAACACCGGCGGCTCAGTGCTCGGCTCACAGACCTTCCGCGATGTGCCCGCCGGTGCCTTCTACGACGAAGCGGTGGGCTGGCTGGCGTCGACCAACGCCACCATGGGCACGACACCGACCACCTTCGACCCCAATGGCATCGCCACGCGGGCCGAACTCGCAACCATCTTGTGGCGCCTCGCTGGTCAGCCGACCACCGACCCACCAGGGTCTCGCACATTCGGAGATGTCGAACGGGGTGCGTTCTATGACCAAGCTGTCGGCTGGCTGGTTGCACAGGAGGCCACCGAGGGCACGTCCCCATCGACGTTCAGTCCCCACGGCATCGCCAGCCGCGCCGAACTCGCGACCTTCCTGTGGCGCCTCGCCGGGGAGCAGTCGACAGCCGCCGGCTCCGCGACGTTCCGAGACGTCGCAAAGGGCTCGTTCTATGATCGAGCGGTTGGTTGGCTCGTCGCCACCGGAGCAACCCAAGGGACGACACCCACCAGTTTCAGTCCGGGTGGGACGGCGACTCGCGCTGAACTCGCCACCTTCTTGTGGCGCCTCGACTGGGGCGACGAGCTCGTCACCGTCTGATCACGGTGCTGCGACGCCCAGATCAGAGCTGATGGCCGTGATCGACGCACACGTCGAGTGTGGTCGTCATGATGGCTGAGATTTCATCGCCGGTCTGGGCCGCCCGCATCTCTGCGACGAGGTCGGCCAGCTCGGTCACCGCCGACGGTTCGGCCCGGTCGGCGGCTGCTGACGCAAAGAAGCGCGCATCGTCGAGAAGGTCATCACGGACGGCATCACGAGCGAACTCGGCGTTGGCACACGCAAGCGTCGCGGTCTCGTCGAGGTCCAATCGCACACCGGCGTCGTTTTGGCCGCGCTCGTCAACCGGGGGAAGACCGCTCTCGGCGGGCAGTGTCGTCGTCGACTCGGGCGTAGCTGCGACAGTCGTCGTGGTGGTCTCCACCGGCTCATCGGGGTCGCCGTCGTCGCCGTCGGCTGCAGCGTCTCCGTTGGCATCGGCATCGACCGCGCCGTCGGGGTCGTTGGCATCGGCATCGTCGGTGCCCGGGTCGTCATCGCCAGGGTCACCGGCGTCGGCCGTCTCGGTCGAGGACCCAGACGAGTCACCCGGTTCGGCGTCGACTGAACCATCGGCGTCATCGCCGTTCGTTTCGGGCGCCGTAGACGCAGAAGCCGAGGGTTCGGGATCGGAGAAGCCGTCGAGCGATGCTTCCTCCTCGCTGCACGCGGCAACAAGGAGTGCGAGACATGCGAGCACGAGCATGAGGCGGGTGATGCCCGGGCGTTGAGAGTGGATCACGATCGAACCTCGAATGATGTTGGCCTTGTTCCGGGTGTCATCGTAGAGACACCTCGCCGTTCAGATCGGTCGCCGCCCCAAGATCGTGAGGCTCTCCGGGTGTGGGAGGTCAGCGGCCGCTTGGTTTCAGAACCAGGAGCAACGTGCGAGCGATGATTCGCAGGTCGAGGCGCAGCGAGACTTGCTGGACATAGTCGACGTCAACGTGCATGTGCTTGTGCAGAAGTTCGTGGCGATACGGCGAAACCTGCCAGAGCCCCGTGATTCCCGGCACGACGACATGGCGAGGATGGTCACGAAGATTGTGCTTGTCCACGACCTCGGTGAGCTCGGGTCGAGGACCGACGAGCGTCATCTCGCCGCGGACCACGTTCCAAAGCTGGGGGAGCTCATCGAGACTGGTCTTGCGGAGGAACCGGCCGAGGCGGTTGTGGCGGGGATCGTTGTCGGACTTGTGGGTTTGACGCCGATCTCCCTCACCCGATCGAGCAGCCGAGCGGCGGTCGGAACCGGCGACTCGGCGGTCGGGAGCCATCGTGCGGAACTTCAAGATCTCGAAGCTCTCACCGTCCTTGCCGACTCGCGCCTGGCGGTAGATGACGCCCTTCCCGAGCTTCCAACGCAACAGAGCGCCGACCAGCGAGAACACCGGCACGAGCGCCACGAGCAAGATCCCTGCGATCAGTCGTGACGCGCCGTACTTGATCGCCAGATAGCGGGTCGGCAGGTTGAAGTCTGTGGCGCGCGCTCGCGGTTCGACCGACGACGACGACGGTGAGGCGGCCGTTGCCCCCGACCTCTGAGACGAGAGCGGGCGCGCCCGACGAGCGGAGGTCGCCCGCTCAGTCACGTTTCCGTTGGTCGTCATGTCTCGCCCCTCTTTCGCCCGGTGACCACACAGTCACCGAGCGTAGGCATCCCGTGATTTGGGGTTCATGAGCCGAACTACCCCTTCTCGCACCTACGATCGGCTCATCTCTGGACGACTTTATGCTTACCGTCCAGAGAACTCTGTTCAAATCCGGCAATGCCGCTGGCGAAGGTACCACGGAGAGTAGGTTCTGGCGAGCTTCTGGCTTGCGTCGGTGTTGACTCGTACACGACGTGTTGAAGATGCCTCAAGACCACGTCACGACGGCCGATGGCCCAACGTTCCCACCGAGAGGACGAGATGTACCAGTCGCCACTTCAGTTGAACGATTCCTCGACACTGCTGCGTGCCGCGTGGCGGTTTCGACGTTTTGTCGCGGGCGCAGTCGTGCTCGGCTTCGCACTGGGCCTGGTCGCCGGTGTGCTGCGGTCATCGGATACGACCGCCAGCACCACGCTCGTGTTGCGCGACGCGTACTCCGTGGACCGCACCTTGCCCAACGAGAACGAAACCGGTGCGTTCGAACGGTTCGTGCAGGCCCAGGCGATCCTGGCGACCAGTCCAGAGGCGGTAGCCCGCATCGCCGACACGACCGGGATCACCACCGATGAGATCGAGGACCGCATCACCTCTCGCCACGTGACTGCGGCCGACGGTTTGCGCATGGTCGCCACCGGTTCATCGGAGGCGCAAGCCACGGCATTGCTCGACGCGTTCGTCGCCACGTTCCGAGAGCTGCGTTTCGAGCAGATCGCCGCCCAACAAGACACGATCACGACGTCGGTGGATGAGGGGCCCGGCGCGGGCTCGAGCATTGCGCAACAGCAGGCCGATGCAGCGATCGAACAGGCGATCTACGGCGACGGCGTTGCGTTCTCCGACACCGTCGAAGTCGTGACGCCGAGCATCATTTTGCAGTTCGCGCTTCCCGCGATTGCCTTGGCTCTGCTGGCCGGGGCCGCGGCCTTCGTGCTCGCCGGTGTCGCAGACGACCGCAACCCGATCCTGTGGGGCGTGTCGGACATCAAGTCTCGCTACTCGACGCCGATTCGAGCCTTGGTCACACCAGTGCCGGGCGAGCAGGCGGTTGCCTACGAGCAGCTCGCTGCCGAGCTCGAACGAGATCTGGTCACCGAGGGTCCAGCTCCGGCCCTGCTGTTGGTCGGCGCAGGCACGTCGACGGCCCAGGCCGCGGACGTGGTCGCAGGCCTGTGTCGCGCCCTCGCCGACATCGGCGTCAACGTCGCGATCTTCAGCGACGAACAAGGACCGCTGCTTCGCACCAACGCCGATCAGGTTCTGTACCGGGCGAGCGAAGATGGCGCGACGGTCACCGAGGTCGGCTTCCGGGGATCGCTGCTGGACTTCGTGCAGACAGCCGATTTCAACAACGCGCTCGTCGAAGTGCGTCGAACGGCCGACATCGTCATCATCGACAGCCCGCCGCTGCGCGTCGATGCCACAGCCGTCCGCGTCGCTGGCAAGGTGACCGACATCTTGATCACCCTGCCCGACAACGCCCCGATGGCGGACGTGAGCAACGCAACCGAGGTACTGGGCCGGGCCCACGCCACGCTGCAGGGCCTGCTGGTGTTGACCGGCAGCCGCACTGCGTCGCCATTCGCCGCCCGCTTCGCTGAAGACGAGTGGCTCCAGCTGGCACCGAGTGCCGCCGCCGGCGACGACCTTCTCGACGACGATTACGACGACTACGACGAAGAAGTTGCGCTGTTGTGGGACCACCGCCGGCCAGGAACCGACGGCGTCGGCTGATGGGATTGTCGATCGGGGTCTACGGGGCGCGTGGCGTCCCGTCGACGTACTCGGGTTATGAGACGTTCCTGACAACGCTGCTTCCCGAACTCGTCGAGCGCGGACATGACGTCACCATGTACTGCCGAACCGGCGAAGGCATGGAATCGACCCCCTGGAACGGGGTCAAACGCAGGGTGCTTCCGGCCCTCCCCGGAAAGAGCTTCAACACCCTCAGCCATGGGCTGGTCGCAGCGATCGCCGCTCGAGCGAAGCGTCACGACGTCATCCTTGCGGTCAACGTCGCCAACGCGGCCTACACCGTCGTCGGTCGGGCAACGGGTCAGCCAACGGTGCTCAACACCGACGGGCAAGAGTGGGACCGGGGCAAGTGGGGCACCACGGCAAAGAAGGTCTTCCTCGGTTCGGCAAAGATCGCGGGCCGCTGTGCATCGGGCCTCATCGCTGACTGCAAAGCAATGGGCGACATCTACCGCGACGACTTCGCATCTGACTCAACGGTCATTCCCTACTGCGCGCCGGGCATCGAGTGGGACGCGAACGAAGACAACGTCACCAAGAACGACCTGGTGCCGGGCGGCTACCTGATCATCGCCGGCCGGCTCAACCCGGAGAACAACATCCATCGGGTGGCCGAAGCGGTGGCGGCCAGCGATCTCGACCTGCCGCTCGCGGTACTCGGCGCCGCCAACTACGACTCACCCGTCGTCAACCAGCTCCGTGAACTCGCCGAGCAAGACAACCGCATCAAGCTCCTGGGCCATGTCGGCTCGCGAACCGAGTTCCTCGACCTTCTCCACCACGCAACGGCCTACGTGCACGGGCATTCGGTGGGCGGCATCAACCCCTCGATCGTGGAGGCGATGTCGGTCGGTTCTCGGGTGGTCGCCTTCGACACCCCGTTCAACCGCGAAGCGCTCGGCCCGGCCGGTTCCACCTTCGTCTTTGATGACGACGGACTCGGCCAGGCGATTCGGACGGTGCTCGCGTCCTCCCCCGAGACCGATCAGCAGATGCGCGAAGCTGCGGCGTCACGCATCGAGGAGGAATATGGCCTCGATGCCGTGGTGAGCGCCTACGAAGATCTGCTGATCGAGGCGGCTGAGCACGGCCGCGGCACCGGCCTCACCATGCCCACCCGTTGGAGTGCAAGCGAGATCCGCTGCTGACGTGAGTACGTTCGCCCCCCGCCCCCTCATTGCTCGAACCGACGTTCGAGTTCGACGATCCTCGTTCCCGGCGGTGGCCGTGTGTGCGCTCGTTTTCGTGAGCGACTTCGAATACCGGCAGCGCGATGTCAATGCTGCGCTGGAGGGCTCGATCGACTTTGCGATCGTCTTCGAACTCCTCGTGTACTTCGGTGTCGCCGCCATCTTCTTCCTGGGCGCAGCTGCACCGAAAGCTCGCCGCCTTCCTCCGCCCCTGTTGATCATGTGGGTGTTCACGGTGGTGCTGGTCATCAGCGCGCTGTGGGCCCCTTCGATGGTGTTCAGCGCGGTTCGAGGTTCCCAGCACCTCATCCTTGCGGTGATGGCCACGGTGTTTGGTCGCCAGGCCGACGAACACGACTTCGCCAACATCGCCGGCGCCTACGTGGGGTTGATGACCGGCTTCATCGGCCTGGGTCTGGTCTGGCGCATCGCACCGAGCAACAATGTTGCCGACCGCTTCAACTGGGGAGCGACCCACCCCGTCGTCGCCGCCGCCTTGCTCGTGACCTCGGTGCTGATCTTGATGTCGTGGACGCGAGCCGACACCGGCTACCGGCCGTTCCGAACGTCTGCGGTTTATCTCTTGCTCTTCGTGCATGTTGCAGCGCTCGCCGCGACCCAGACCCGAGGTGCGATCTTCGCCGCCATCGTGGGCGCGATCGTGTGGCTCGCGCTTGCGGTCAAACGCCGGCAAGACCTCCTCATCATGGCGGCCTTCCTGGCCCCCGTGCTGGGTTTCTTGTCGCGCGACGTCGTGCTCGGGCTCATCGTTCGCGGTGAGTCCATCGAGCAACTCCAGACCCTCAACTCTCGAACAACGTTGTGGGCCGAAGCGATCTCGGCCGTTGGGAGCAACCCGATCCTTGGTCGGGGGTACTTCTCGGCCCGGGAGATCTTTCTCGAGTCGATCGGTCTGGGCGGTGCCCACAACGCGTACATCGAGGTGCTGGTGAGCACGGGCCTCGTCGGCGTGGCCTTGCTCGCCGCCTTGCTCCTTCGCATGATCCGGGTGTTGAGCGCGATCCGCCGCACCCCCCAGGGACCGTTGATCGCTGCGATCTTCGCATCGCTTCTCGCCAACGGTCTCACCGCCCAGTACTGGGCTCAGGGTGGCACGGGGTCGAGTGTCTGGTTCTACGTCTGCATTGCGTGGGCATCGGCGGTGTGGACGCAAGAAATGCGCCGCGAGGCCGAAACCCGGCGTCGCGCTGCGGCGACCGAAGGTGGCATCGACCTCGGCTCGCCCCAGATCCAGCAGCCGGTCAGCGAACCGGGATGACGTAGGGGCGGATCGCGTCGACGAGACGGGTCCGGTAATGCTCGACAGTGAACCGATCGAGCATCCGCTGTCGCCCCCGCTCACCCATCTGCGTTCGCAGCTCAGGGTCATCGATCAGCCGTTCGATCGCGTCGGCCAGCGCAACCGGATCCTTGGCTGGAACGATGATGCCGGTGTCTTCATCAGCAACGACCTCGCACACACCGCCGGGGCCAGTTGCGATCACGGCAAGGCCCCGAATCTGCGCTTCGGCTGCCACGAGGGAGAATTCCTCGGGCGCAACCGACGGCACGATCCCGATCCCGTAGCCGGCGTAGATCGCTTCGACATCGGCCTTGTGCCCGAGCAGTTTGACCCGATCATCGAGACCGGCAGCGGTGATCTGAGCGCGCAGGTCGCGCTCGAGCTCCACATGTTCGGGCAAGGCATCGCCGACGAAGTCGACCTCGATGCGAACGCCTCGACGGCCGAGCTCGGCGACAGCATCGACGAGCACTGGTTGGCCCTTCTTTGGATGAATCCGGGCCGGCACGACAATTCGAGCGCTCGCCGGCCGCGAGTCGGGATCGGCCGGGACGGCGACGCCGTTGTAGACGACTTCAGCCCGCCGCTCGATGGACGGCACGAAGGTCGACGCAGTGAACTCGGAGTTCGCAAGCACGTGATGGGCGAACCGGGGCAGGTGGCTCAGCACCATCGTCTCGAGCCGGCCGCCGAGCGCCCGCTCGTGAACATGCAACACGACCGGCCGTCGAAGCAGGCGCAACAGCGGGAGTGGTGCGACGGCCACCGTGTTGACGTAGACCGCCGACAGCCGATGTCGAGCGGTCAGCGAGCGGGCCGTTCGAAGCGTATGCAGGACGCGGCCGGCGAGCGCCACGGCACGAACCGGACTGAGGTCACGGCGTCGGATCGCGAAGTCCTTTCCAACCCGAACCACCGCACCCGCGGCACGGGCCTCATCCACGAAGGGGCCGTCGACGGCGGACAAGATCACGACCCGCACCTCGTCGAGGATGGCAGGGAGTGCGTGAAGCAACGCCCGATCCGAGCCGTAGAGGTCGGCCGATGGGGTGAGGATCAGCAAGCCGGGACGGTTGTCGACTGCGGTGTCGCTGGCCGCGCTGAGGTCTCGGCGGTCGCGGTCGGCCGCAGCGTTGGTCGAGCGTTGGTTGTCTTCAGCCCCAGGCAACGTGCTGGCTCCCGTCGATCACGATGACGGTACCCAATCGGCAGTTCGACCGAGCGCTCAAGCGCCCGTATGCGGGTTCAGTCCGAACTGAAGAAGGTCTCCATCAGCTCGACGTACTGACCGAGCCCTTCCGCTGATTTGGCGGCGACGATCATCTTGTCGCGGGTGACATCGGACAGGGTCCACCCGAGGCTCGGGTTCGCGCCGGGTGACACCGCGGGTTGAATCGTGATCGACAACGGCTGAGCGTCGGCACACCCGAACGTCGATGCCTCGAGCACGTCTGTTTCGGTGATCTGGGTGAATGCAGCCACCATGCGTTCGTCGCCGAGACCGGTGCGGGCAGCGCGAGCCGACAGCACGGACTCCAGGGGCCCGAGAAGGGTCGGCATGCGTTGGGAGATGTCGTCGTCGACGCTCACGGCAAAGTCGTCGATCAGCTGCACGAACACGGGAACGATGCAGTGCTCATCAGATGTCTGGTTGTAACGCTCGACGAGCGGCTCGACTCGGTCCCACAGGTCTGCAGCAGCTTCGGCTCCGTTTGCGTCGAGGTACCCACCGTCGACCGCTTCGATCGCGTTCGCCCCGCTCGTCGTGGGGTCAGCATCGCCGTCGCAGCGCTCAGCCGGCAGTCGGCCCGATGGGGTCACGAGCGGAAAGCGAGCGGAGTTCAGGGCTGCGCTCGACAGCCGGATGTCCTGATCGTCGCACAGCACTGCGTCCAGGCCATATGCCTGAGGAAAGGTGAGACCCGGTCGAGTGCAATCGAGAACGTCTTCGTCGACCGGCGCCACGGTCTCGCTCAACGGCGAGTGATAGATCCGACAACCATCGCCGACCGACGCAGCAGCCAAGACCGGTAGCGGCAGATGCGGGTTCTCGAACCAGGTCTGACGCAGACCCAGCTCGACACCGACAGGCTCCTCAGAGGATGCCGATCCCCACGGTTCTCGCCACGAAAGCTCCATGACTTCACCTCGATCGCGGCCGGTCGGGAAGCCGAGCAACAGTTGCGGGGACTCCACATAGGTCATCCAGGCGAGCGTCGGCGAGAGATGATCGACGCCAAGTCGGTCCTCGACCCAGCGGTACTCGTCGTCGAACGGTACGCGAGTCACCAAGCCGGCCTGATGGGTGGCCAGCCCGACGCTGCCGCCGGAGATGCCGGAGGTGGCGAACACGACACGACTGTCTGCGCCATCTGAGGTCGCACAGACCTCATCACCGAGGGTCGGGGCGAGCTCCCCCATGACCGCGGCGGCCCACCATGCCGCACGGACGCCGCCCCCCGATGCCGCCACGATGACGAGCGGCCG
>JBCCYT010000024.1:0-38672 GCA_039188975.1 Actinomycetota bacterium | reverse complement strand
GACCAGCACCACGACGACACCGTCGACGACGACCACGACGCCCGAACCAGCCGAGCATCCGGCTGCACCGAACGGGCGCCGCTACCCCGCCGTTCCCGACACCGGTGCGGCCGTCGCGGCCCGGCTCGTCGAGGTCGAACAGCAGTTGCGGGCAATCGATCCGGCCGACCTCGCCTATGCGGACCTGGCCCACGAACAGCAGCTGCTCTACCGCCACATCGGCCGCAACCCCGACTGGATCCTCACCCTGTGGGACGCAGTGCCCGACGACCTGTTCGCCACCGTCGAGCGGCACGTCACCGCCCGCCAATCGATCGGCGGTATCCCCTCGGGTGACCCGCCGCGGAACGTGCCGGCGTGGGAGATCATCGAACCGCTTCCCGCCGACGAGCTCCTCGACCTGTACCGGATCGCATCGGACGCCACCGGGATCGACTGGGCGTATCTCGCCGCCATCAACCTCATCGAGACCGGCTTTGGCCGCATCGACGGTGTCTCCACCGCCAACGCCCAGGGCCCCATGCAGTTCCTACCGACCACCTGGGAAGAGGTCAGCGACGGCGACATCCGCGACCCATACGACGCCATCCCGGCCGCCGCCCGCTATCTCGTGCGCCGAGGGGGACCAGACAACATGCAACGGGCGCTGTGGGGCTACAACAACTCCGACTCCTACGTCGCCGCCGTGTCGGCCTACGCCGATCTGTTCCGCGCCGACCTGGCCAACTACTACGCCGCCCACCAGTGGGAAATCCACTACTCCGCCGCCGCCGGCGACCTGTGGTTTCCGGTCGGCTACCGCGAGGACGAGATCATCCCTGCGACGGACTATCTCGCCACCGCACCCTGGTCCGCCCCGCCGCCGCCATCGACGCCGTAGCGTGGTCCCATGGTCGAGATCACCATCGCCTCCGAAGCGACTCCCGAACTCCACGCTGCCATGGAGCGGCTCGTCCCCCAGCTCTCCCGTTCGAACCCGCCACCGACGTTCGACGAGCTCGACGCGCTGTGCCGCTCCGAGGCATCGACCATGTTCGTAGCCGCCGATGAAACCGGCATTCTCGGCACGCTCACGCTCGCCATGTTTCGAATCCCGACCGGCATCCGCGCCTGGATCGAAGACGTCATCGTCGACGACGCCGCTCGTGGCAAAGGCGTCGGGCGACTCGTGAACGAAGCGGCACTCGCCTACGCGTTCGAGCACGGCGCCATCACCGTCGATCTGACGTCGAGACCGTCACGCGAAGCCGCCAATCGGCTCTACCAGCGCGTCGGATTCGTCGAGCGAGACACCAACGTCTACCGCTACGCCAAGCCCGACCAGCTCGAAAGCTGAACGGAATCCAACCATCCACACCCTCGGTGGGCGTGTGATGCGCCGGGTTCACCGAAAATTCTCGAATATGTCAGTTTCGTGACGGAACGACATGAGACAGATGTTCTATGGTCGGCCCAGCGGGATGGATGAGCGCCACCACGGGTGGTGTTTCGAGAGGCTCTTCGATGACCACGAAATCCAACAACACCACCGGCGGTTACCTCCTGGCCAACAGCATCGACCGGGCCGAAGCCGATCGCCTCCGCCGCGAACACCCGGGTGCAATCGTCAGCAAGAACGTCGACGGCACCTACCGCGTCACCCGAGGACGCTGAAACCCCACCAGCGGCCCGCGGCCTCGGCCACGCCGATAGCGTGACCCCGTGAGTGCAGACGCTGGCGACCACGACCTCAACTGGCATCGGGCCGTCCCCGACCTTCGACGTCCGATCCTGATCGCTGCGTTCGAGGGCTGGAACGACGCCGGGGATGCCGCCACGATCGCCACCCGCCAGCTCGTCGAACGCCTCGATGCCACGCCCCTCGTCGACATCGACCCCGAGCACTATTTCGACTTCAGCGCCACCCGACCCATCGTCCACCTCGACGAAGACCGCCGGCGAAGCATCAGCTGGCCCGCAAACCAACTCCTCGCCGCCCGAGTTCCGACCGCCACCCGCGACGTCGTCATCTTGATAGGGCTCGAACCTCAGCTCCAGTGGCGACGCTTTTGTCGCCAGGTCCTCGAAGTTGCCCGCATCGTCGACGCCAGCACGATCGTCACCCTCGGCGCGCTGCTCACCGACGTTCCCCACACCCGTCCGGTTCAGGTCTACGGCGCCACCGAAGACCCGGAGCTGCAGCAGCGGCTCGACCTCGAACCATCGGCCTATGAAGGCCCCACCGGCATCGTTGGTGCGCTCACCACCGAGGCCGTCCAAGCCGGATTCCCGACCGCGACCTTCTGGGCGTCAGTGCCGTCCTACGTCCCTGGCGCGCCGTCACCCAAGGCGGCGCTCGAGCTCGTACATCACGTGTGCGAAGTGCTCGGCACCACCGTCTTCGTCACCGACCTGGAAATCGCAGCGGCCGACTACGAACGCCAGGTCGACGAACTCGTCGCCGAAGACGACGACACCGCCGAGTACGTCCGTGAGCTGGAAGCGGCGTGGGATGACGAGGAGGACGACGTCGAACCACTCGATGACGACCCCGAACTCCTCGTCGCCGAAGTCGAAGAGTTCCTTCGCGATCCCGATCTGGGTTGAGTTGCGCCCCGCAGAGCGGGACCAACTCAACCGAGATGCGGGCTACGCCGGGATGGAGAGGGTCGCCTCGATCCACGCGATCATGTCGTCGACGATGTCGAGACCAACCGGTTCGTTGAGAATCTCGTGGCCGAGCCCGTCGTACACGGTGCGCACGGCCGACTCGACCTGCTCGAACGGCTCCGATGCCCACACCGGCACGATCTTGTCGACCCCGCCATGGCCGACCCATGTCGGCAGGTCGAGGCCAGCGACGGCGTCTTGCACCCGTTCGATCTCGCCGATCGTTTCCAACGCCAACGAAATCGTCATGAAGTCGGTGCGCAACGGGTCGAGGAGGAACGTCTCGCCCACCGAGATGTCTTCGGCAAACACGGTCGCGTCCCAATCGTCGCGGACTTCATAGCCCGGATGGAATCTGCGAATGAGCGGGCCCACCACCTTCAGCGCCTTGTCCGGGCCTTTGAGTTCGTACCCGAGCGGCGGCCCCGTCACCACTAGCGCGTCAGGCAACGGTCGACCGCCGACGCAATACCCGGTTGAGATGAGCGCGCCGAGCGAATGGCCGAGCAGCACCGTCGGCAGCCCCAGCGTTCGGACCTCCGCCAGCTGATCCTCGACATCGTCTTGGAACTGAGAGAACGACTCAACAAAGGCCCGCTTGCCGCCCGATCCGCCGAACCCGCGGTTGTCGAGCGAGATCACCTCGAAACCAGCCGCAGCCAGATGGCCACCGACATGCTCATACCGGCCCGAGTGCTCCCCCAGACCATGCACCAGCAGCACCGCGGCCCGAGCATCGCCGGTCGGCGACCAGCGGCGACGAAGTTGGATCAGACCGTCACGGGTCGTGCCGTGATCGGTGATGGAGGTGATGGTCACGAGGTCTCCTCGCCAGCTTGGGGGTCGCCCCGCCACGGCGGCGTGCGGGGTCGATCGAACAGAACCGGGACATCTTCGCCCCGAATGGCCTGGAAGGCATGCGCCGCCCACAGATCGGCGCCCGCGGTGGGTTCCGGCAACGCATCTTCGGCGAAGAACCCGACATCGAGACACTCGAGCGGATGCGGCGCGAGTTCGCCGCCGGTTGCTCGGCAATGGAAGACCAGCGACACCAACGGAATCCGGGTGAACCCTCGCCGCTGTCCGTCCAGCACGGCGATCGGACGGACGACCTCGCACTCGATGCCCGCTTCTTCCTTCACTTCTTTCACAACGACTTCGGCCGGCGAGTAGCCGACATCGGCCCAGCCGGTCGGATACAGCCACACGCCGCTGTCGGCCCGCTGCACCATCAACAGCTCGCCGTCGTCGTTGCCAACAACCGCCCCAACCGTGATCTTGGGCGTGACATAGCCAGCAACACCGTCGCCCACCCGATCGAGCCACTCCTGGACCTGGCGGTCAGGATCGAGCCCGCCGACGACGTGGCTGCGAATGTCGGCGGCGATCTCCAGAACTTCCTCGAAGCGTTCCCGCTCATACAGATTGTCAGTGAAGCCCAACCCGGTCTGGGCCGTCGCCGCGAGCGACTCAGCCCAGCGCAGCAGTTCGCGTTCGGTGGCGGGTCGGTCAGTCATGCGGTCCTAGGCGTCGGCACCGATGGCGGACAACACCGCCATCTCGACCTCGGCAAGGTAGACCGGATCGGTGACCTTCGCACCGTTTGGTCCGCGAACATAGAACGTGTCGACCACATCCGCGCCGAGGGTTTGCACCGTCGCCCACGCGATGTCCAGGTCGAGCTCTACGAACGCCCGGGTCACTCGGTACAAGAAGCCGATCGAATCCGGGCCGCGCACCTCGATCACGGTGGATGTGGCAGAGATCTCGTTGTCGACGAGCACGGCCGGCTCGACGATGCGGGCCGAGGTCGTTCGCTGGAAACGGTACGTCTTGGCGCGCCGGAGGAGCCGGGCGGTGATCGCCAACTCGCGACGCAAGGCCCGCTCGATGTCGTCGCGCACCTTGTCGGGCCGATCCACAAGCCCGTGACCGCCCGCGACCCGGATGCGTTCGACCGCCATCCCATCGACCGACGCCAAATTGGCGCCCAGGATCTCGACCCCATGGAGCGCAAGCGCACCCGCAACTCGACTGAACACGCCGGGCCGGTCGGGCGTGACGGTCGTGACGATCTGACCGTCGATGCGTACGACCGTTTCGCCCTGCGCCGCGACCTCGAGGAGCTCAGGCCCGGGGAAGCTCTCCCCACCCAGGTCATGTTCACCCTGGAGGTAACGGATCGTCCGGCTGGCGAGCTCGGCCACGAGTCCCGCCTTCCAGCCACCCCATGCCGACTTCGATGTCGCGATCGAGTCGGCCTCGGTCAGCGCTGCCAACAGCTCGACCGTGCCAACCGATCCGACTGCATCGGCGACCAGTTTGACCGTTCCCTCGTCTTCGAGGTCACGACGAGACGCAATGTCGGGCAACAACAGGTGGTAGCGAACCAGTGCCTCGAGTGCTTCGACATCGTCGGACGGGTACCCCATCCGGTTGGCGATCGTGTTGACCAGACCGACGCCGACCTCGCTGTGGTCTCCGGGGTAGCCCTTCCCGATGTCATGGAACAGGCCGCCCATCACCAGCAGGTCGGGCCGTTCGACCCGATCGACCAGCCGGGCGGCCTCCGCCGCTGCCTCGAGGAGGTGTCGATCGACGGTGAAGCGGTGATAGGCGTTGCGCTGCGGCCGATTCCGGTTGGGCTCCCACTCCGGAATGAGGCGGGTCACGAGGTCGAAGTGGTCGAGCGCTTCAACGACTCGAATCATCTCGTGACCACACAACAAGAGGTCGATGAACAGCTCCCGGGCCTCGTCGGGCCATGGGTCCGGCAACGTGGTTCCTTCGACCTCGATTCGTTCGAGCACATCTCGCTCGATGAACGCATCGTTGCGGGCGGCGTGCACGGCAACCCGCAGCGGCATGATCGGGTCGTCGGCGGCGGCCGCGGCCGACATCGTCAGTGTGTCGTCGACGAGCTGGAGACCGTGTCCGAGATCACGATTCTTCTTCAACCAGCGGCGGCGACGGCCGCGCTGATGGACCCGATGGAGGACGGAATCCTGAATCCAGGAGACGGTTCGGGCTGCGCCCGCGACCGCGGCCATGAGATCGTCGGCGTCGCCGAACCCAAGCGCAGCCGCGACTTCGTCCTGCTCCTGCAACAGCAGCTGATTGTTGGTGCGGCCGGTCGAACGGTGCAGCTCGATGCGCGCCGACAGCAAGGTGTGGTGCGGCCCGGCCAGTGCCGCCCGCTCACTGGATTCGAGCAGCTCGGAGTCGGCGAGATCGACCCATCGCAGTGAGTGCACGTCGCGCAGCCCACCCTGCGACAGCTTCAAATCGGGCTCGAGAAGGAAGGCGAGTTCGCCCGCCTCGACATGGCGTTCGCGAACGCGAGCGGCCAGCGTGTCGAGCATGCGGTCGCCGTTGGCGCGCCATTGGGCGAGTGCTTTGCGACCCAGTTCGTCGACGAGAGCCTCGCTGCCGCCCAGGCACCGCATCTCGAGCAGCGATGTCGCCGTGTCGAGATCATCGGCCGCGAGATCGAGCGCTTCATCGATGGTCCGCACGGCATGACCGAGCTTCATGCCGCTGTCCCAAATCGGATACCAGATCCGCTCCGCGACCTCTGCGGTCGAGCCGGAGTACTGGTGGATCAACAACAGATCGAGATCAGACCCGGGGGTGAGGTCACCTCGCCCGTAACCGCCGACCGCAGCCAGCGCGAACCCGGGAAGGTCGCCGACCTCGTCGATGACCGAACGCAACCAGTCGTCGATCTCGGCCGTGTACGCCTCAGACAGCTCCGCGCCGACCAGCGTCCGGTCGGCCAGAACACTCTCGGCAGAACCGATCGTCTTCACGAGAGGTGGGGGAACCGTCGACGCATGGGTCGACAGTACCCGGCCCGACACACGCAGCGTCGGGCCGGGTGAGATGTCACGAGTCGATCAGTCGACGTACGCCGTTTCGGCGTGTTGAGTCTGGTCGAGCCCGGTGCGCTCGTCGTCGTCGCTGGCCCGCAGGCCGATGACGTTGTCGAGGACCTTGGCGATGCCATAGGTGACGGCGAACGAGAAGACCATCACCGAGACGATGGCGATGACCTGGCTGACGATGAGACCGGCGTCGCCGAAGAACGCGCCGTCCACGCCACCGATCGTTTCGTCAGCGAAGAAGCCGAGAAGCACGCCGCCGACGATGCCGCCAACCATGTGGATGCCGACCACGTCGAGGCTGTCGTCGTAGCCGTACTTGGTCTTGAGCTGGATGGCGAAGTAGCAGGCGACAGCTGCGACCGCGCCGAAGATGATCGGCGACAGTCCACCGACGAAACCGGCGGCCGGGGTGATGGCGACGAGACCCGCGATCACGCCGGAGGCACCGCCGAGCGTCGTGGCGTGCCCGTCTCGCTTCCACTCGAGGGCGAGCCACGCGATCATGCCGGCCGACCCGGCGACGAACGTGTTGAGCAGGGCATGGGCGGCCTGGCCGTTGGCGGCGAGCGCCGAACCGGCGTTGAAACCGAACCAGCCGAACCACAAGATACCTGCGCCGAGCATCACGAACGGCAGGTTGTGCGGCGGCATGGCCTGGTCGGGCCAACCCGCTCGCTTGCCGAGCACCATCACGAGCGCCAGCGAAGCAACACCGGCGTTGATGTGGATGGCCGTACCGCCGGCGAAGTCGATGGCGCCGGGGCTCAGATCGTGATGCCAGCCGTAGTACACCCAGTAGAAGACCGGGGTGTAGACGAGCAGTGACCACACGGGCACGAACACGACCCACGCAACGAACTTCATGCGGTCAGCGACCGCACCGGCGATGAGCGCCGGGGTGATCGCGGCAAAGGTCATGGAGAACGCCACACCGATGAGGTCGGTGCCCTTCAGGTCCTTCAGGCCGATGTTGTCGAAGTTGCCGATGAAGTTGCCGATGCCTTCGCCGCTGCCGCTGTTGGCGAGCGAGAACGTGACGAGCACCCACAGCAGCGGCACGACGCCGAGGCAGTAGGTGTTCATGTTCAGCATGTTGAGCACGTTCTTCGAGCGAACCATGCCGCCGTAGAACAATGCGAGGCCTGGGACCATGAACAGCACCAACGCAGTGCTGATCAGGAGCCAGGCGATGTCGCCGGATTCCATTGTGTATTCCTCTCCATTCGACCCGCACTCCCCAGGCGGATCAGGGTCGAACGTAGGAATCAATTGTTTCGAGCATGTTTCCGGAGACTGTTGCCCGTGTTACCAAACGACGGATTCATAGGTCAGGTGCATGTCAGAGAACACCCGAAGGTCACCCCGCGTCGTCATTTCGTGCCACGACACCGACACGTTGTCACCGAACCGACATGAACCCTGTTATCCACAGCAGGGTGTGGAAAGCGAGGGTGGAAAGGTGTGGATAACCTGACGGGGCTGGCCACAGAACGGCTCAATAGGGCCACTCGTCGGCGTTGCGATGGCCAAGCAACCGAGTCAACCGGCCGAGCTTGGCGACGATCAACACCTTGATGACCACATTGCGCACAAACCACGGCAGCTGGGTGACTTGGCGCAGCAGATTCGGGAGCCGCTCAGCGACGCTCAGGTTCGCCCGCTGGTACTCCGCCATCGATCGTGAGCGGCCGACATAACGCCATCGCCCGCTCACGAACGTGGTGGTCAGTAACGCCAACGTCACCCCAATCGAGCTGAACGAATCATGGATCAGCATCGTGCCGCCACCGCTGACTCGATTGCCCCATTCGACGATGTCGGCCCGAGCCGGCGCGAACCGGTGCGCACCATCGATGTACAACAGGTCGATCTCGCCCTCGACGTCGGCGAGCGCGGCATCGCTCATCTTGCGGACATGGCGCACTCGATCATCGACCCCGGCCGACTCGAGATTGCGGTGGAAGACAGAGAAATCGTCGTCGCCGCGCTCGTGATCGGCCTCGATCTCCTGCGGCCCTCGATCAGAACCAAGGTGCGGGTCGATCGCCGTGATGGCAACATCATCCGCCGCGACCGACGCCAACACGATCATCGAACGGCCACGGAAACTGCCGATTTCAACGATCCGCGCACCTGCCCCGAGCTCGGAGGAGCGGTCATAGAGCCGCCGCGCCTGATCATCGCTCATCCAGCCTTCAACCCCGGCGACCGAGGCGAGCACATCGGGGAAGGCGGGACGGGGCACGGCGGAGGAGGCTACTCAGCCGAGCAGCTCGGCGGCGCGACGAAACACCTTCGACCGCGGAATCGCGTCGGCACAGCCAGCCGCGATCGCCGCGTCGAGCGCGTCGGTGTCGACATGGGCGCCGTAGGCCACGACGGTGCGGCCATCGGCCACGACGAGTGCCGGATCGATCCCGGTGGCAAGGTCCAGCACGACGAACGTGGCGTCCTCCAGCTCGGGGGCGTCGAGCCGCCGCACGATCACGGCGTCGGGAACAGCCGAGCGGAAACGCCCGCCATCCATCAGATCTCGTGTGATCACCACTCGTTCAGCCATCGCCAGCCTCTCGTCGCCGCCGGAGGTGGACGTGGGCCCGCGCCGCGCCCCACACCAGACCCGGTTCGTGCAGATCCGGATCGATGTCGCTGAACGCCGCCGGACCCAGCAGATACGGGTCACCAGGGAACTGGCGTTCGAGAAACTCATCTCGCGGCGGCCGCGCCGCGCCCCACCGATCGAGCGCATCGGTCATCGGCCCGACGCCGGCCCGCACCGCGGCCAGCGGACTCCCGCCACCCGCGTCGACATCTGCGGTGAGCACTCGGCGCAGCTCCGGCATCACGACATCACTCGTCGCTTCGACGATCGACGAAATCTCGGCGTCGCGGACAGCGACTCCGCCCGCAACCGCTGCGGTCACCAGCGATCGGCGCACCCACCCGTTGATCGCCAGCAGCACCCCGTCGCTCAACGCGACGGCATAGGCCGCAAGGGTGGCCTCATCGTCGGCGAGCGTCGGCTCAGGCTGGGGCTCCACCCGGTCAGGCTACGGTGACCCGCGTGCCCCTCACCCTCGACTCTCGCGACCAGGCACTGCTCGACGGGACCCACGGCCCAGCCGCAGCGTTGGCCATGCGGGTCGTGGTCCGAACGGCCGAGTCGATGCAGGCGCAGCATCTGCTCGACATCACCGGGGCCCACATCGACTCCTGCCTGTACCACGGGCAAGCCGGTCTCGATTTCGCCCAACGACTGGCCGCCGACGGGGCCCGGGTGGCGGTGCCGACAACGCTCAACGTCAGCTCACTCGATCTGCTCCATCCCGAGCTGTACCGAGGCGACGACCACACGAAGACCCAAGCTCGAGCCCTGATGACGGCGTATGAAGAGATGGGCTGCGAGCCGACCTGGACGTGTGCGCCCTACCAGATGGATGCCCGCCCCGGTCTCGGAGAGAACGTCGCGTGGGCCGAATCGAACGCCATCGTGTTCGCCAACGCGGTGCTCGGCGCTCGCACCCACCGCTACGGCGACTTTCTCGACATCGCGGCAGCCATCACCGGTCGAGCGCCTGCCGCGGGCCTCCATCTCGATGCTGCCCGTCACGCCACGATCGTCTTCGATGTCTCGAACGTACCAGCGGCCTTGCTCGACCTCGACGTTGCCTATCCGGTGATCGGCCATCACATCGGCAAGCTGGTCGGCAGCACGATACCGGTCGTCGTCGGCGCTCCGCCCGGCCTGAGCGAGGACCGGTTGAAAGCGATCGGGAGCGCCGGGGCGTCGTCCGGCTCGCTGGCCATGTTCCACGTCGTCGGCTCCACCCCCGAGGCCCCCGATCTCGACACCGCGTGCGGCGGTGTCGTCCCGATCGAACGTCACGTCGTCACCGTGGCGGACCTTCGGGTCGCCCGCGATCAGCTCACGACCTCCACCGACCCGCGCCTCGGCGCCATCAGTCTCGGCACCCCCCACTACTCGGTTCCCGAGTTCGCCCGGCTCGTCGAGCTGCTCGGCGACCGTCGAATCCATCCCCGCGTTCACGCCTATGTGAACACCGGCCGCAGTGTCGCCCACGAACTCGACCTCCGCGGCTGGAGCCGACGCCTCGCCGATGCTGGAGTACAGATCGTCACCGACACCTGCACGTACATCACCCCCGTGATGGCCGACATCCATGGCACCGCAATGACCGACTCGGCCAAGTGGGCCTACTACGCCCCTGGCAATCTCGGCCTCGATGTCGCGTTCGGATCGGTCGAGGACTGTGTCGAGTCGGCGATTCGGGGCGAGGTCGTACGCGATGAAACGGTCTGGACCGATGCCTGACGCATCACGAGTCCTCGTCGCTGGCGAGGCGCGGGGAGAGGTCTTGGTTCTCGATGAGCCGCTGTCGTTCTGGGGTGGCTTCGAATCCGAAACCGGAACGATCATCGACCAAGCCCACCCGCAGGTCGGCGAGTCGCTTGTCGGCAAGATCGTCATGATGACGGTCGGTCGCGGCTCGAGTTCGGCCTCGTCGGTGCTGGCAGAAGCGATCCGAGAGGGCACCGCCCCGGCCGCACTGATTCTGCAGGAATCCGATGAAATCATCGTGCTCGGCGCCATCGTCGCCGACGAGATCTACGACATCGTCATGCCCATCCTCATCGTCGACGTTGCGACCTACGACGAGATTGCGGCCGCCTCGGGCGCGGTGATCGCACCCGACGGGGAAATCACGCTGGGTTAGCGGCCGTGCTCAGGCCAACCCGGCGGCCAACGCCGTGGCTTGATCGAGCACGACTTTCGGCGGTCGACCCAACGCTGCGGCGGCCGCAACCACGTCGTCCCACTCGACACTGCGGTTCACAATCGTGCCGCCATGCTCCGCGATCTTCACTCCGATCGCCTCGCCATCGACCAGGACGGTCGCCGTTCGACGGGCAAGCGCATGACGCCGAACATCGAACGACCGCACCCCGATCGTGGATGTGTGCTCGAACAGCGCCGCCTGCACAGCATCGACGTAGGCGGGCCGGCAGAGCACGCCGACGAGCAACGCCGGACGCCCCTTCTTCATCACGATCGGCGTCAGCCAGGCGTCGTTGGCGCCACGATCCAGCACCGCATCGATCACCGTCGGCCACAGCCGGGGGTCGAGATCATCGACATTGGCTTCGAGCTGCACCAACCGGTCGGGTTCGACCGGGTCGGATCGTTCGTCGGGCGCTCCCACGAACAGGCGGACGACGTTGGCAACCTGCGGATGGTCACGCCCGCCAGCACCGGTGCCGACCGAGTCGATCCGCATGGCTGGCATCGGACCGTGCGAATCAGCGAGGGTGACGAGCAGGGCCGCGCCGGTCGGCGTCATCGCTTCGAAGTCAGCCGGGCCCGCCGCCGCAGGCAGCCCACGAACCAGCTCAGCGACCGCCGGAACCGGCACCGGGATCACACCGTGTTCCGTTCGAGCCTGTCCACTCCCGAGGCCCATCGACGAACACACGAGGGTCGAAACCCCGAGATGGGCAACGCCGGCGACGACACCGACGATGTCGGCCACACAATCGAGCGCGCCCACCTCATGGAAGTGGACCTGATCGACCGGGATCCGGTGCACCGCGGCCTCAGCCTCGGCCAGCTGCTGAAAGACGGCGCTCGCACCATCCCGGATCGGCGCATCGAGCACCGACAACAGTTCGAGGATCTCGGGCAGATGCCGCATCTGCTTCGGATCGGGAACATCGACGTGCACCTTCGTGGCGCCGAGTCCGCACCGCCGAACCGGCTCGACCCGGTATTCGACGCCGAGGTCGAGTTGATCGATGGTCGACTGCAACATGTCGACGGCAACGCCAGCGTCGATTAGCGCGCCGAGCAACATGTCGCCGCTGGCGCCCACGCTGGTGTCGACCCATGCGACGTTCACGATGAACGCTCACCGAACTGGTTGATGATGCGCATCGCCGCACAGGCCGCACCGAAACCGTTGTCGATGTTCACCACGGCGACGCCTTGCGCACAGCTCGCGAGCGCGCTCCCGAGTGCCACGGTGCCACCCTCGGCCACGCCGTAGCCGACGGAGGTCGGGACGCCGATCAGCGGCGCGCCGATGAGACCGCCCAGCACCGTCATCAGCGCCGCGTCCATGCCGGCAACCGCGATCACGATGTCGCATGCTCGGATCTCGTCGAGTCGTTCCTCGAGCCGCCACAGCCCGGCGACGCCAACATCGACGAACATCGCATGCGGCACACCCGAGAAGTCGAGGGTGGCGGCCGCCTCCCGGGCGACGAGGAGGTCGGACGTGCCGGCGACCACGATGCCGATCGTGCATGAGGCTGCAGCCGGCAGACAGCCGTGCAGCGTTGCGGTGGAGGAATCGGCGTCGTAGACGAGTTGGGCTTGGCTCGCCGACGACAACGCCGCGAAGCGCTCCGGTGTCAGTCGGGTGAACAGGGTCGGGCGCCCGCCGGGAAGGAGATCGGCCACGATCCCATCGAGCTGAGCGGGCGTCTTCGGTTCGCAGAAGACCGCCTCGGGCATCCCGATCCGGGCAAGGCGCCGGTCGTCGTTGACGTGCACCTAGGACCTCACCAGGAAGGCTCGACCCGGCCGGTACGGACGATCGTCGAGCACCGGATCGCCAAGCTCAGGCGCCGCCACCCGCATGGCCGCACCGACGGCTTCGAGGACGTCGGAGGTGACCGACGGCCGGATGGACTCCTCGACTTCGATCATGACCTCGTCCTCGCGGATCCGGCAGCGCACGACCTCGATACCGGTGAGCTCCGTGAGCATCGACTCCCCCAACTCGACCGCCTTCAAGCGCGCCGCATCGACTCGAGTGCCGGTGTAGAGCCGACTCGCCAGGCATGGTGAAGCCGGCAGGTCAGCGGCATCGAGACCGAGCTCACCAGCAAGGTGGCGAATGTCGGCCTTGGCAAACCCCGCCTCGACAAACGGGTGGCGGACCTCGTGTTCGTCGGCTGCCTTCAGGCCCGGGCGATACTCGCCGAGATCGTCGAGGTTGGCTCCACTCAGGATCGTTCCCTGCCCATCGAAGGCGCGCGCCAGATGACCGGCGATCTCGTCGTAGAGATGGGTCTTGCAGAAGTAACACCGGTCGACGGGGTTCGAGAGGTAACGCTCGTCGGCGAACTCGCCCGGCTCGACGAGGTCGAGATTCCAGCCGTACTCCCGGGCGTACCGAAGCACCCGTGCGGTAGCCGCGGCCGGAACGGCCGGCGTGACGGCGTGGGCGACGATCGTGGCCGCTGGAGCATGCTCGTGGGCAACCGAAGCCAAGGTGAGCGAATCAACCCCACCACTGCATGCGACGACGGGTCGGTCGATCGACGTGAGCACGTCGACCAGTGCGTTGCGATCCTGCCGGGCGTCGTCGAGCGCCATGCCACCCCTCCTCGAGCAGCGGTCAGCGTATGTCAGCTCATCGCCAAACGGGCCGCCGCAAGATCTTCGAGCGCGGTGCCGGCCGACTTGAACATGGTGATCTCGTCGTCGCTGGTCCGCCCCGGATGGGTTCCGGCGACGAGTTCGGCGAGGTCAGCGAGCAGGCCGTCCTTCGTCAACAGACCGGACTCCAGTGGTTGGGCGATGTCACCCGCAATCGCTGCGTCGTCATAGGTGTCGACGAAGACCGAGGCTCGTCGGACGACATCATCGTCAGCCTCCCGCATCGCGTGGTTGAAGCCGCCGATCAGATCGACGTGGGCGCCGGGGCGGAGCAGTTCACCCTTCACCAGCGGCTCGGTCGATCCGGTCACACACGAGATGACGTCAGCCGCGGCGACGGCCGCATCGAGATCAGCAACGGCCGACGCCTCGATGCCGTCGGCCCGAACCATGGCGACGGCAGCCGCGGCCTTGTCCGGGTTGCGGCCCCATACCTCGATCGTGTCGAAGTCACCCACGAACGCGTGGGCCTGAGCCGCCATCGGCGCCAACGCACCCGACCCGACGATGAGCAAACGGCGTGCATCGCGACGAGCGAGCCGCTTGGCGGCAACCGCCGAAGCCGCCGCCGTTCGGCGGGTCGTCAACGTGTTCGCTTCGCACGCACCGACCAGCGAGCCGGTCGTACCATCGAAGAGCAACACGCCGGCCTGCACCATCGGCAAGTCCTGTACCCCGTTGTCGGGGAACACGGTCACCGCCTTCACGCCGATGATCTCGCCGGCGACCCAACCGGGCTTGAGCAGGAACGCCGCATCGTTGCCGTTGGCATCGGGCACGGTGTGAAACGTGCGCGCCGGTGCGACCGCATCAGGCTCGATCAGGATCTGTTCGATCGACTCGATGAGCGCGTCCCACGGCAGCGCGGCTCCGATGTCGGCATCGGTGAAGAACCTCACGACACCTCCCCTGCGTCTGGTCCGGGCCAGTGTCCCTCGGGCGGGTCCGACGGGTACCAATCTTCGACGGTCACGCCGAGCCCATCGGCGATGCGATTGACGTAGGCGTAGTACGAGGTCGCCTCGACGATGTCGTGGATGTCACGATCGGAGAAGCCGACCGTCCGCAACAACTCGACATCGGCCTCGGCCATCTGGCCTGGCGTGTGGGTGAGCTTCACGGCGTAGGTGAGCATCGCCATGCGCTTCTCGCCGATGCTCGCGGTGCGCCAGTCGGCGTCGATCTCGGCGAGCAACGGGTCGTTCTTGAGCAGTCGGCGCAGACCGCGCCGGTGGTGGGTGACTCAATAGTGGCAGTGGTTCTCGAGCGACACGACATAGGCGATCAGCTCTCGCTCGACCTTGCGCAGCGAACCGGTGCCGCTCATCGCCGATCGGTACAGCCCGTCGTGGGCAGCGAGTGCACCCGGGTTGAGCGAGTGGATCGCCATGATGTGGTCGACCCGGCCGAGATCACGGTCGACAACCCGCCCATGGAGCGGTTCGAGATCGCCATCCCACTCGTTGTCCGGAACTGTCTGGATCCAACTCATCACCGCTCCTCGGTCGCTGGTGCGGCGCTAGCTTAGAGATCCGTTCAACCGCACGAGCAACGAGGTACCCATGTCGACGCATCCTGATCTCAACGGCAAGGTCGTCATCGTCACCGGTGCGGGCAAAGGCATCGGGCAGGCGATCGCCGAACGCTTCGGCTCGGTCGGATCCTCCGTCGTGGTCAACGACATTGACGCAGCAGCAGCGGAGGCCGTTGCCGCCGCCATCACCGATGCGGGCGGCACTGCGATCGCAGCACCGGCTGACGTGTCGAACGGTGAAGCCGTAGCCGCCATGTTCGAGACGGCGATGGAGACCTATGGCACCGTCGACGTGCTCGTCAACAACGCCGGCCTCGTGTCACCGATGCTGCACTTCTTCGACGCCGACGAGGCCTGGTGGCGTCGCATCATCGATGTGAACCTCACCGGCCACTTCCTGTGCGGCCACAAGGCGGCCCGCATCATGGCCAAGAACGGCGGCGGTTCGATCATCAACATGAGCTCCGGTGGCGCCACCCAAGCCCACCGCAGTTTCACCGCCTACGACGCGAGCAAGGGCGGCATCGAGGCCCTCACCCGAGCCATGGCCGTCGACCTCGGCCCCTACAACGTCAGAGTCAACGCCCTCATGCCGGGCTCGATCGACACCGCCGGGCTCAACGCCGAGGAGCGGGCGTACCGAGGCGTCAACATCCCCGCCGGCCGCATCGGCGACCCGTACGACATGACCGGCCCGGCGCTGTTCCTCGCGAGCGACGACTCGTCGTACATGACCGGCGACGTGCTCAAGATCGACGGCGGCATGTTGGCTCAGCAGCGCTCCGCCACCGTCGACATCGTGCATCCCGACACCTTCCCGTCGGTCGACGACCTCTGATCCGGTGAGCGTCACCCGCACCGGCGGCCAGATCGTCGCCGACGCCCTGGTCGCCCACGAGGTCACCCATGCGTTCGGCGTCCCCGGCGAGAGCTACCTCGCCGTGCTCGACGCCCTGCACGACACCGACATCAGCTATGTCATCGCCCGCCAGGAAGGCGGTGCGGCCTACATGGCCGAAGCATGGGGCCGCCTCACCGGCGACCCCGGTATCTGCATGGTCACCCGCGGCCCGGGCGCAACCAACGCCTCGGTCGGGATCCATGCCGCCCGGGAGAACTCCCAACCGATGGTCGTCCTGATCGGGCAGGTCGCCACCCACGAGATGGGGCGAGAAGCGTTCCAGGAGATCGACTACCGCCGCTTTCTGGCACCGATCACGAAGTGGACCACGCAGGTCGATGATGTCGACCGGCTCGCCGGCACCTTGCAAGAAGCGTTCAAGATCGCCGTCAGCGGCCGCCCTGGTCCAGTTGCCGTCGCACTGCCCGAAGACATGCTGCGGGCCGCGACCGCCAACGTCGACGTCACGCCGCTGCCGATCGAACGGGCCACACCAACCGGTGACGAGATCGACACCATCGTCGCCGAGTTCGCGGCGGCCGAACGTCCGGTCATCATCGCCGGTGGCGGCCGCTGGACGCTCGACGCCCGCACCGACCTCACCGCCTTCGCCGAAGCCAACGACATTCCCGTGCTCGCGGCCTG
Source organism: Actinomycetota bacterium (assembly GCA_039188975.1). GTDB lineage: Bacteria > Actinomycetota > Acidimicrobiia > Acidimicrobiales > Aldehydirespiratoraceae > UBA11606. Next base: position 21,597 of record JBCCYT010000024.1, on the reverse strand, counting down.
GCGTTTTCACGATGTCGTCGACAACCTCAGCGACGTGTACTGCGGTGAAGCGGGTCTTGCGATGCCGCAAGCGGTTCGCGACACGATCACCGACGCCGACCTCGTCGTCGGGCTCGGCATCCGCTTCGGCGAGATGACCACGGCGGCGTGGACCCTCATCGACCTCGACGAGCCCACCCAACGGATCGTCCACGTCCATCCGGAACGAACCCAGCTCGGCCGCATCTACCCGACCGAGGTCGGGATCTGCGGCGACCCGTCGATCACGATCGGGCTGCTTCGCGACCGGCTCGCGCCCAACCGCGACCGTCGGTCTGAATGGCGGGCAACCCGGCGGGCCGCCTTCATCGACGGGTCCGTCATTCCACCCCAGCCCGGCCCGCTCGACATGGGTGAAGCCATGCGCTGGCTCCAAGTGAACGCCCCCGACGATGTCATCTTCACCAACGGCGCGGGCAATTTCTCCGTCTGGAACAACAAGGGTTTTCGATACGGCGCCCGCGCCCGACTACTAGCCCCGCAAAACGGCACCATGGGCTACGGGCTCCCCGCGGCCATCGCCGCCAAGGCCGCCCACCCAGATCGCACCGTCGTGTGTTTCGCCGGTGACGGTGACCTCCAGATGACGATCCAAGAGCTCGGTTCGGCCCGCCAGGCCGGGCTCGAGCCGATCGTGCTCGTCTTCGACAACGGCATGTACGGCACGATTCGCGCCCATCAGGAACGCACCTATCCCGGCCGAGTGAGTGGCACCCCGATCGCCAACCCCGACTTCGTCGCCATCGCGGAGGCCTACGGCTTCCACGCCGAACCGGTGCGCACAACCGAAGAGTTCGGACCCGCGTTCGAACGGGCGATGGCGTCACCGACGGGCGCGCTGCTCCACCTTCACATGCCACCGGAGATGTTGACCCCGTGGGAATCGGTCGATCAGGCCCGTGGGCGGGCCTGATCGCGACCGTTCGTCAGCGCTCGCCGTCGCCCAAGTAGCTGGCTCGCAGCTCCGGGTTGGCGAGCAAGGCCTCGGCTGAGTCATCGAGCACCACTCGACCGGTCTGGAGAACCCAACCCCGGTCCGCGATCGACAGCGCCATGTTGGCGTTCTGCTCCACCATGAAGATGGCGACGCCTTCTTCATGGATCTGCTGGATCAGCTCGAAGTTCGTCTGGACGAGCGCAGGCGCAAGACCCATCGACGGTTCGTCCATCAACAGCACACGAGGGTTGGCCATGAGCGCCCGGCCCATCGCCACCATCTGCTGCTCGCCACCAGACAAGGTGCCGGACTTCTGGTTCAGCCGTTCCTTCACGCGCGGGAACATCTCGTAGATCCGCTCGAGGTCAGCCTCAACCCTGTCGTCGTTACGCAGATATGCGCCGAGTTCGAGGTTCTCTTTGACGCTGAGGCGCTTGAACAGGCGCCGGTTCTCCGGGACCATCGTCACGCCCCGCTCGACGCGGTACGACGTCGGTTTGTCGTTCACGACCTCGCCGTCGAGCACCACATCGCCCGTCGTGGGCGTGACCATGCCGAGCAAGGTCTTGAGGGTGGTCGACTTGCCCGAGGCGTTGCCGCCCAACAAGCAGACGAGCTCCCCCGGGTAGATCGCCAGGTCGACGTCTTTGAGAATGTGCACCGCGCCGTAGTGGGTGTTGATCCCCCGAAACTCCAGCAGCGGCGTGCGGGCATCTTCGCTCGGGCTCATGATGCCTCCTCGGCGGGACGACCGAGATAGGCCTCGATCACCTGCGGGTCGGTCGAAACCTCTTCATAGGAACCCTGGGCGATCGTCTCGCCATGATCGAGCACGACCACCCGATCGGACACGTCACGAACGACGCCCATGTCGTGTTCGATCATCACGATCGTGAATCCCCACTCGTCGCGCAGCTTGCCGATGAGCCCGGTGAGTTCCTCGGACTCCTTCGGGTTCATGCCCGCCACCGGCTCATCGAGCAGGATCACTTCGGGTTTGGTCGCCATCGCTCGGGCGATCTCGAGCCGACGCCGGTTGGCGTACGACAAGACCGATGCAGGCTGGTGCAGGCGATACCCGACGAGGCGGCTCCCGAAGAATCCGAGCACTTCCTCGGCATGCTCCCGGATCTCTCGCTCTTCGCGCTTGAAGCCACGGGTCTGGAACAGTGCGCCGATGATGCCCTGCTTGGTGTGGCAGTGCTGCGACACCATGACGTTCTCGAGAATGGTCATGTTGGCGAAGAGCCGCACGTTCTGGAACGTGCGGGCGATACCGCGGGCCGTGACCTGGTTCGGGTCGAGGCCGATGAGCGACTGGTCCTTGAACACGATGTCGCCCGACGAAGGAGTGACCATGCCAGAAATCATGTTGAAGAACGTGGTCTTCCCGGCGCCGTTCGGGCCGATCACCGACACGATCTCGCCCTTGTCAACATGAAAGTCGAGGTGAGACAACGCGTTGAGGCCACCGAAGGTGACGCTCAGATCTCGGATGTCAAGCAGTCGTTCACTCATGCTGGCGCCACCTCTCCACCCGCAGCTTCGTCATCGTCGTCGACCTGCCCCTTCAGCCACGCATCCTGCAAGAACTCCTCCTGATGGAGCTCCCGGCTGCGGCGCACATTCGGGATCAGACCCTCGGGGCGCTGCAGCATCATCCAGATCAACAACGTGCCGTAGATCAACATCTTGAACTCGGAGAACTCCGAGATCAGGCCCGGCTGGTTGGGACCACCGAGGATGCCGATGAGCACGAACGCACCGGCGGCGACACCGGCGATCCGACCCATACCACCGACGATCACGACCACGAGGATCACGATCGAGACGAGGATCTTGAAGCTCGATTCGAACACCGCACCGATCTTGGCGGCGAAGATCGCACCGGAGAACGACGCCAGGATGGCACCGACCACGAAGGCCTGGAGCTTCGAGTTCACGGTGTTGATACCCATCGCTTCGGCGACCGACTCGTCCTCGCGTACGGCCATCCAGGCTCGACCAATACGGGACTGTTCAAGCCGCCAACTGACATAGATGGCGATCGCACAGAACACCATCACCAGATAGAGGATGTCGCGGGGCTCGGTGCCGGCGATCGTGACGACGCCGAACACATCAACCGGCGGGATCCCGAGCAACCCCTGGGCACCACCGGTCACACCGCTCGCCCAGTCGGAGCGCACCGTGAGTCGAATGATCTCACCGAAGCCAAGGGTCACGATCGCGAGATAGTCGCCTCGCATTCTGATCACCGGTGCACCGATGAACAGTCCCGCCAGGGCAGCCATGCCGATCACCGCGAAGATCGCAACGAGCCACGGCAGTTCCGGCGTGATGCCGGGTGAACGGGGTGAGGTGAGGATCGCCGTCGTGTAGCCACCGACCGCGAAGAACGCCACGTAGCCAAGGTCGAGGATGCCCGCAAGGCCAACCACGATGTTGAGGCCGAGCGCCAGCAACAAGAAGAGGCCCACGTTGGCGAGCAGCTCGTTGGTGAGGCGACCGAGGAACAGCGGCAAGATGATCGCAGCGGCTGCGATGAGCACGAGCCCAATCGCATTGACCTGGGTCGGGTTGGCTTCCCGTGCCACCGCAACCTGGGCCTTGCCCTTGGCGACCTGGGCCGAGCCGGCGAGGACGTAGGCCGAGGACAGCACGGCGAGAATGATCGCACCCTGCACGCTGACGCCGCCGCCCTTGTGGAAGATCGCATCGACCAACCACTCGAGGCGGAAGCCCTCGGAGAGGTCGTCGAGAGCCGATTCGAGGATCGCGACCAGCAGGATCGTCAAGGTGACGGCCCGGAACAACCGGATCGCAACCCGGGGCAAGAGGTGCACGGCACCGCCGGCCAGCCCGAGCCCTGCGCCAGCGAGGAGCCAGAACCCGGCGCCGTAGCCGGCACCCTCGTCGAACGTGAGGATGTTGAGGAGGTCGTCGTTCCAGTTGACGAGCGGATCGTTGAGATCGGTGCTGTTCAACAGCCAGATCAGGACCGCCATGCCCAGGCCACCGACCGCACCGACCGACAACCCGGCGACCAGCTCACGCGGCCCCTTCCGGTGCGCCGTCATGCCTTCGAGCACGACCTCGCGGCCGACGTACCAGCCGGCGATCATCGACGGGGCCACGAGCGCGAGGTACCCCATCGAGAGCAACGGTTCGACGACGAGTCGCGAGTCGAGCTTCTCGGGCATGTCGGTCAGCGAGATGTAGATCAGCACCAAGACGAGGATCAGACCCGTGTTTCGTACCTTGTTCCAGTCCTGGTCCAGCGCCCCGCGGGGTGCCGCGAGCTCTGCGCTCGCCGCGGTTTCAGTGGTGTCACTCATGCTCGGTCCTCCGAGGAAAGACGCTCACCGAAGAGGCCGGTGGGCTTCACCAACAAGACGAAGATCAGCACGAGGAACGCCACCGCGTCCTTGAGCTGGGTATGGCCGGTGACGCCGAGCGGCTCCAGGATGAGCTGCGGGGCGAGCGACTCGGAGCTTCCCAGGGTGAGGCCGCCGGCCATGGCGCCACCGAGGTTGCCGATGCCGCCGACCACGGCAGCCGAGAAGGCCTTGATGCCGGGCAAGAAGCCGGTGAACTCGGTGACCGAACCGAAGAGGATGCCCCAGAGGATGCCGGCGATACCGGCCATCGCGCCGCCGACAGCGAACGTGGTGACGATCGTGCGGTCGACGTCAATGCCCATCAAGGAGGCGATCTCTTTGTCTTCGGCCACCGCCCGCATGGCCTTGCCGGTCTTGGTGCGTTCGACCAGGTACCAGAGACCGACCATCGAGATCGCCGCCACGATCAGGACCATGACGTTCTTCCATGCGATGTCGAACGGACCGATGGACAGGTCGTCGCGAAGCCACTGCGGAAGCTGGGGGTAGGCCTTGGCGCCGGGGCCGAGCAGGAGCTGGGCGGAGTACTGGATGAAGAACGACACACCGATCGATGTGATCAGCGGAATGAGGCGAGGAGAACCCCGCAACGGCCGGTACGCGACCCGCTCCATGACCACCGCGGTGAGGGTGGAGCACAGGGTCGCAACCAGCACCGCGACGAGGATCGCAATGATGAACTGGTCGTCCCAGACACCGGCGTCGAAGAGCTTGTTCGAGGTGATCATGCCGGTCATCGCGCCGACCATGAAGACCTCGCCGTGGGCGAAGTTGATGAACCCCAACACGCCGTAGACCATCGAGTAGCCGAGGGCGATCAGGCCATACATCGAACCCTGCGACAGGCCCGAAACGACAAGGCCCTGGAAGGCGTCCCATGACAACCGGGTGGCGTCGTCGTTGATGGCCGACGCAAGCGGGTTGTCTGGATCGATCTGCTGCCAGATGAAGGCGAAGAGTCCGGCGGCGACGAGCGTCGTCAGCAGAACTCGAAGGACGGTGAGGAACTTGTCAACACCTGTCCGTGGTGCGGCTTTGTGCCGCATTGCGGTGGTCACGCTTCCCCCTCGAATGCGTGGAACTTTTGGGAGTGACGCGAGCGGCCCCCGCCCACCCGGGGGAGAGCGGGGGCCGCTGTCGTCAGAACATGCCCGCAGCGCAGTTGCTACGGATCATGGATTTACGGTGCGTATTCGAAGACGACGTTTTCCATCGAGGCAGCGACATCTTCGCTGTCGTGATCGATCACGGTGATCTTCTGCGAGCCGCAGTCACCGAAGTCGTCACAGTTGATGGTGCCGATCAAGCCGCTATAGCCCGAGATGCCGTCGAGGTACTCGCGAACACCAGCACGGTCGATGATCAGGTGGCCGTCATCGTCGACGCTGGATGCGGCGTCGATGGCGTCCAGCAGCATCGCTGCGGCGTCGTAGCTGTGGCCCCAGAACGGCGCGGCCGGAGCCTCACCGTGGGCAGCTTCGTACTCGGCGAGCACGTCGGCCGCGGTCTTGCCGGTCGACTCGTTCAGGTTCTCACCGAAACGGGTGTCGGGGCCGGAGAAGAACATGCCGATCGACTGGGGCAGCTCCATGTAGTTGGTGTTGAGCAGACCGTCAGCGGCAAGCAGCTGGGTGTTCTCGAGACCAGCGACGCCAGGCGCCTGGTCAGCGACGAAGTCGCCGGCCGGCTGGAAGATCGGGAAGAACAGCGCTTCGGGCTCACCGGCGCCGACCTCGGTGAGAACCGGGGTCATGTCGGTGTCTTCCTTGCTGACCGAGGTGAAGCCGGTCACGGTGCCGCCGAGCGCCTCGAAGGCGTCGGTGAAGGCCTTGGCGAGACCGTTGGTGTACGGGTCGCCGTCGTGGATCGCAGCTGCGGTGGTCATGCCGAGGTCGTTGAACACGAACTCTGCCATGGCCGCACCCTGGAACAGGTCGTTGTGCGCCGTGCGGTAGTAGCCGACGTGGTAGTCGGGACCAGCGGTGCCCTGCAGGTCAGAGGTCAAGTCAGGCGAGGTGTTCGAGCCCGAGATCATGACGAGGCCAGCATCGGAGATGAGCGGGGCGGCTGCGGTGGCGGCACCGGAGCACGAGGTGCCGATGACACCGACGACCTGCTCGTCAGCGATGATCTGCTGGGCAGCAGCGGCGCCACCCTCAGCCGAGCAGAGATCGTCGAGACCTTCGCCCGAGGTGACCTCGAAGCCCTTGATGTCGCCGTAGTCGGCAACGGCGGCTTCGATGCCGCGCTGGTTCGGGACGCCGAGGAAGGCGACATCACCCGAGATGGCGTTCAGCGAACGAATCTGGATGGCCTCACCCGGTTCGACGGTGACGGTTCCGAGGGAGCCGTCGCCGAGGGAGTCGCCCCCGTCCTCTTCGGCCATTTCCGACGAGGAGTCCGAGTCGCTGCTCGATGCCGAGGTGTCGTCGTCATCGTCGCCACAGGCGGCAGCGATGAGCGAAAACGACAGCAGCACGGCAAGCAGCATCATCAGCTTGCGTGAAAGCTTCATTGGTTGATCCCCTCCATATGGGATTGGTTCCGCAGTGGTTTGGACACGGCACCACGGAGGCCGTGCATTCGGCGACAGAGGTTAGCCGCCGTATAAGTCAAACGACAGGCCCAGTGTCTCGACCGGCGAAAACCCGGTCTTGTACGAATCCTTGCCGCAGGGCGAAGGAATCGGCCAAAGGGCCGGACCGGCTCACGCGGTACGGCCGACGATCTCCTCAACCGGGCCGATCATCCCGGTGTAGAACGGGCCGAAATCGGCGTACAACGCCGATGCCGTGTCGTAACGCATCGTGTAGACGGTGTCTTTGAGGTCGTCGAGCTTCACCCCGAACAAGGTGACGCCCCACTCCCAGTCATCGAGCCCGGTCGAGGCGGTGATGAGCTGCACGATTCGGCCAGCGAACTGTCGCCCGGAGGTGCCGTGCTCGTACATGAGTTCCTTGCGCTCGTCGTATTCGAGCCGGTACCAGTTGTTTTCGGCCTCCCGGCGCTTGGTCATCGGATAGAAGCACCACGCAGCCTTCCCATCCGGTGGGAGATCGGGATAGAGCCGCATGTTCTTCATCTCTTCCGGGATGCCCTTGGCGTACTCGGAGAGTTCGGTGATCGACACGAAGCTGTCGATCACCGAGAGTCCTGCGTTGGTCAATCCGGTCTGCAGGTCGCGCAGTTTCCACGCATCGTTGTGCAGAGCCATGAAGCACAGCTCGGCTTTGTGGCCGAGCACCGCCACCGTGACCACCTGGACATCGTCAGCCTGCGCGGCCTTGACGGCGGCGACGACGGCTTCGTCATCGGTCTCGGGGCTGCGGGTGCAGAACAGATGGACGACAGCAACGCCTTCGGAAGTGGTGACCGGATCGAGCATGGCCTCGAGTCTACGAGCGCCCCGACCCACCGCTGCCGTCGGCGGCCTTCGCTGCGGAACGAAACTGGGCCGGGGTGGCGTTGGTGAGCCGCGAGAACCGACGGGTGAAATCGGGCTGGTCATAGAACCCGCAGCGAGCGGCGACTGCGGCCAGCGGTTCGTCGGTCTCGGCGAGCAGCCGCGTCGCCGCCTCAACCCGGACCCGCAACACGTGCTGTGTCGCCGTGACACCGAACACCCGCTTCATCCGCCGTTCGAGCTGAGCTTCGCTGAACCCGGCGACCGCGGTGAGATCAGCAACGCGAATCGATTCGCCGAAGTGCTCCTGCACGTGATGCACGACATCGCGCAAGCCCTCCGCACCGATGTCGCTGTCGGACGGCGCGACGAGATCTCGACTCACCGACACCAAGCCGACGACGAGTCGATCCCCGTCGGCTTGCCGAACGGGAAGCTTGGTCGTCAGGTACCAGCCCAGCTCGCCATTGGTGCGGCGGATCAACTCGAGCTCGTCGTAGAGCGGTTCGGCCGATGCGAAGACCTCGGCATCCTGCTCCTTGAAACGCTGCGCGAGTTCGGCAATGAAATGGTCGTCGGCCGTCGTGCCGATCACTTCGCCCTTCGATGCCTTGCCGGTGCGGCGCACGAACGCCGTGTTGACCTCGACGTAGCGACCATCGAGATCTTTGGCGCAGAAGATGACGTTGATGAGGGTTTCGAACAGCCCGAGCAGTTCGGGCTGACAGGAGAAGAGGCCGTCATGCGGCGCGTTGTGCGGAACACCCACCATGGTCCGTCGCATCGTACAAGACCCCTCCCGTTCCGATTTCGCACGCTGGAGCCATGAGCACCAGCCCCACCACCGATGTGCACACCGATGCCGACGCCGTCATCGACGACGCGGTTTTGTTGGTCGATACCTGGCTTCGCCGAGCACCCGACCTGGAAACGTCGACCGGTCGCCGAACCATGGACCAGCTCCGGGGCGTCGTGATCGACGACGCTGGCGTCAACTTCGTCATGGCATTCATCGACCGGGTGGCTCGACCTGATGACCGCAACGTCGCGGCGCAGCAGCTCGCCGCGTTGGTCGCATCGGGGTCACTGCCGGGCTTTCTGAGCTCCATCGATCGGCTCCTGCTGCGAGCTGGCGCCCGGCTCGCGCCGATCCTTCCGGGTGTTGTCATCCCGCTCGCCCGACGGCGGATGCGCGGGATCGTCGGTCATCTCGTCGCGCCGGCCGAGCCGACCGGACTCGCCCGTCACCTGCGCCGGCAGCGCGATGCGGGCTGGGCGTCGAACGTGAACCTGCTCGGCGAGGCGGTGCTCGGCGCAGCCGAAGCCGACGCACGGCTCGACGCCCTCACCGCCCTCCTCGGCCAACCCGACGTCGACTATGTGTCGGTCAAGCTCAGCAGTGTGCAGGCCCAGCTCAACCCCTGGGCCCACGACGCATCGGTCGACGCCGTCGCCGATCGGCTCGCCCACCTCATCGACACCGCAGCCCAGGTCACACCACCCACCTTCGTCAACGTCGACATGGAGGAGTACCGCGATCTCGACCTCACACTCGACGCGTTCGAGCGGGTGCTGGGCACGCCGCAACGACATCATCTCGATGCCGGCATCGTGCTCCAGGCCTATCTTCCCGACGCGTTGCCTGCACTGCAGCGACTCTCGGCCTTCGCCGCTCGTCGCCACGAAAGTGGGGGCGGGACGGTCAAAGTCCGGCTCGTCAAGGGGGCCAACCTGGCGATGGAGCGAGTCGACGCGGCGATGCACGGGTGGGTCCAAGCGCCCTACGACACCAAAGCGGAGACCGACGCCAACTATGTGCGTTGCCTCGACTGGGTCCTCACCCCCGAACACCTCGTCGGCCTGCGAATCGGTGTTGCCAGCCACAATCTCTTCCACGTGGCGTGGGCCATGCTCCTGGCCGACCGACGGGGGGTGGCCGGTCATGTCCAGTTCGAGATGTTGCAAGGGATGGCCGAGGCCCACGCCGCGGCAGTGGCCGAAGACGCCACGACAGCTCGCCCCCTGCTCTACACGCCGGCGGTGGACAACCGCGACTTCGATGTTGCGATCGGGTACCTGTTCCGCCGGCTCGAGGAGACCGCATCGGCCGAGAACTTCCTTCGCTCGCTGTTCGACCTGGAACCCGGATCGGCGAGCTTCCACCGAGAGCAGACCCGCTTCACTGCGTCGGTGATCGGCCGGCATGACCCGTCGACCGGCCCGCGCCGCCCTCAGGATCGCAGCGCCGCGCCTGAGCGGGCGTTCGAGGCGGGCCAGCCGTTCCAGAACGAACCCGAAACCGACCCGACCCTTCCGGCCAACCGAACCTGGCTCGACACTGTTGCGGCGACGGCCCCCCACAAGGCCGCCGCGTCCGCGATCGTCGATCCGGCAACAGTCGATCAGCTGGCCACACGCGCCCGCGCCGCACAAAAGGACTGGTGGACGCTCGACCCTCGAGCCCGGCGAGAACACCTCCACCGGGTCGGCGACGAGCTCGCACGACGGCGACCGGTCCTGATGCGAACGATGGCCGACGAGTGCGGCAAGACGCTCGCCGAAGCCGACATCGAACTCAGCGAGGCCATCGACTTCGCCCGCTACTACGGCGAGCAAACCGTTGAGCTGCACCGCGATGGTGTCGAGTTCGAGCCGTTCGGGCTGATCTCGGTGGTCCCACCATGGAACTTTCCCGTCGCCATCCCCGCCGGAGGCGTCCTTGCATCCCTCGCCGCCGGCAACGGTGTGCTGTTCAAACCGGCACCGGAAGCCATCCGCTGTGGCGAACTCATCCACGACGCGATGCTCGCCGCCGGGATCCCCGAACCGCTCGTTGCGTTCATCGCCACCGAGGACGGTGAGGCCGGCCGCCGCATGGTCGAAGCCGGCGATGCCGTGATCTTGACCGGCTCCACCGAAACAGCCGACCTCTTCCGCTCGTGGAACCCCTCGATGCGGCTCTTTGCCGAGACCTCCGGCAAGAACGCCCTCATCATCACGCCACGAGCCGACATCGACCTCGCCGTTCAGGATCTCGTGCGGTCCGCATTCGGTCACGCCGGCCAGAAGTGTTCGGCAGCCAGCCTGGCAATCCTCGTCGGCAGCGTCGCCGACTCGCCGCGCTTTCGCCGTCAACTGATCGACGCCGTCCAGACGCTGAACGTTCGACCTGCGGAAGACCGCGAGGCGAACATCGGACCGCTGATCGGCCCGCCCAACGACCGGCTGACCCGAGCCTTCGAGCAGCTCGACCGTGACGAGACGTGGCTGGTCGAACCACAGCTCATCGACGCCGACCAGCACCTCTGGCGACCCGGTGTCCGCATGGGCGTTCGCCCTGGCTCGTGGTTCCACCGCACCGAGTGCTTCGGACCGGTGCTGGGTCTGATGACGGCATCGTCGCTCAACGAGGCGATCGAACTGCAGAACCGCAGCGACTTCGGACTGACCGGCGGCATCCACTCCCTCGACCCGGACGAGGTCGCAACCTGGACCGAACGGGTCGAGGTCGGCAACGCCTACGTCAATCGCCCGATCACAGGCGCGATCGTGCAACGCCAACCGTTCGGCGGCTGGAAACGATCAGCGGTCGGACCTGCTGCCAAAGCCGGCGGCCCGAACTATGTCGCGCAGCTCGGTACGTGGCGATCGGTCGATCCTGCGGCAGCCGACGACTTCGCAGCCGTGTGGGCGGATCACGTTGCGGTCGAGCACGACCCAGCGGGGCTCGAGTGCGAGGCGAACGTCTTCCGATACCGGCCGCTCGACCGCATCGTGTTGCGGCACGCTGCCGATGCAGCGGCCGACGTCGGGCGGGCGCGCTGGGCCGCAACGGTCGCTGGTGTGCAGGTCATCGACAGCGACGCGACGGCCGAATCCGACGAGGAGTTCGCAGCGCGACTGCCGGAACTCGGCGTGACCCGGGTCCGCCTCGTCGGTGTCACCGCCAGCGAAGCGCTGTGGCGCAGCGCTGCCGCCGCCGGTGTGCACCTCGCGGACCAGCCGGTCGTGCCGAGCGGACGGATCGAGCTGTTGCATTACGTACGAGAGCAGGCCGTCAGCACGACGCGGCATCGGTTCGGCAACCTCGTCGCAGCCCGCCGGCCGCGCTGACGGTGGCGTAGCGTGCCCGACATGACGCGCAGTACGCATCAGGCCCTCGCCGACGAACGCAACCAAACCATCGAGATCTACATCAACGGGGAGTTCTTCCCTCGACACGAGGCGAAGATCTCCGTCTTCGATTCCGGCTTCCTCGTCGGTGACGGCATCTGGGAAGGCATCCGGCTGCACCATGGCGTCTTTGCTCATCTCGACCGCCATCTCGACCGCCTCTTCGCCGGGGCCGCCGCCATCGACCTCGACATCGGCATGGATCGCGCCGGCGTCGAGGCCGCGCTGCGGGCAACCGTCGAGCGCAACGGGATGGACGACAACGTCCATGTGCGCCTGATGATCACCCGCGGCGACAAGAAAACGCCGTCGCAGCATCCGTCGAACAACATCGGTGGGCCCAACGTCGTCATCATCGCCGAGCACAAGGCGGCCGACCCCGAGGTTCGTGACCGCGGCATCTCGCTGTTCACGGCGACGGTCCGGCGGCCGCCGCCCGACACCCTCGACCAGAAGCTCAACTGCCACTCGAAGCTCCACGAGGTCATCGCCTTGATCCAAGCGACCAAGGCCGGCGCCGACGAAGCGCTGATGCTCGACCCCACCGGTGCCGTCGCGACCTGCAATGCCACGAACTTTTTCATCATCGATGCTGATGGCCTCCACACCGCGACCGGTCAGTACAACCTCAACGGCATCACCGCCGCGCTGGTGTGTGACGTGGCGGAGGCGGCCGGCATTGCTGTGCACAAGCACCCGTTTTCGCTCACCGACGTGTACGCGGCCGACGAGGCGTTCGTGACCGGCACGTTCGGCGGCCTCACCCCGGTGCACACGATCGACGGCCGCACGATCGGCACCGGCGAGCAAGGCCCGATGACGGTGCGGCTGCGAGCGCTCTACGAGTCGGCCATCGAAGCCGACGTGGCCGGGCAGAGCTAGGGCCATGAGCACAGGATCGGGCGGGTCTGCGCATGCAGCGACCAGCAATGTGAAGCGCATCCAGTGCTGGTCGGGACCTCGCAACGTCTCGACCGCGCTCATGTACTCGTGGCGGCAGCGGGCCGACACCACCGTGTACGACGAGCCGTTCTACGCCCACTACCTGAACCGCACCGCTCGCGAACACCCGATGTTCGACGAGGTGGTCACCGCCCAATCGATCGACCCGTGGGAGGTGATCGGCGAGGTGATCCTCGGACCGGTCGACACGCCGGTTTTCTTCATGAAGCAGATGGCACACCATCTCCAGGGCGTTCCTCGAGGATGGCTCCACAAGACCGAGAACATCTTGCTGACCCGCGACCCGCGCGACATGTTGCGCTCCCTCTCGGTGCAGCTGCCCGACTGCGGCCTCGCCGACACCGGGCTGACCGAGCAGATCGAACTCCTCGATGCGATCCTCGCAGACGGTGGCTCGCCGATCGTGATCGACTCACGTCAGCTACTCGAGGATCCCGCCGGCGTGCTCGCTCGCGTCTGCAATCGGCTCGACCTCGACTTCGACGATGCGATGCTGTCATGGCCGCCGGGCCCCAAGCCCGAAGACGGCGTCTGGGCACCCGCCTGGTATGCGTCGGTGCACGAGTCGACCGGCTTCTCGCCGTACCGCCCGTCGAGCCACCCCACCCCCGACCGCCTCGGGCCGGTCCTCGACGAGGCCGTCCCCCTGTACGACCGCCTCCTCACCTTTGCGATCTAGGTTGAGTAGTTCCCGCCCAGCGGGACCTCGTCGACCTAGATCGCGATGCGGAGCGACATGCAGGACAGGCCACCGTCGATGCGAGCGGCCTCATCGGCCGGCACGGTGACGACCTCATAGCCGGCAGCCCGGAGGAGCGCTTCGGTCTTCGGAAAGCCGGTCCGCATCAGCACCCGGTCGTTCACCCGGATCAGGTTGGCCGCCGCTTCCTCGCCATCGGGGCACTCGATGACGTCGTAGCCGTCGAAGCAGCCGCTGACGGCCAGGCGCCGGGTCGAGAAGATCGTGGTGTCGTCGATGATGGCGCAGTCGGTCTTGAAATGGAGCACGTCAGCCGGCGTCTCGACAACTCGCACCGGCAGACCCGCCGGCTCGACCGCAACCGCCAACGCCTCCACCCCGACCCGATCGGTGCGAGCGGACAGGCCGACCAGGACCTCGGTCGCCGTTACGAGGATGTCACCGCCATCGACGAAGCCGTCCTCGACCCGCGCCACCGTCGCGAACCGAGCTTCGAGATCAGCGACGATCGCATCCGCCTCCCCCGCCCGAGACGGGGCACCGGGCCGCAACACCGTCGCATGGGAACCAACGCACAGAGCCGCATCCTCGACGAACACCGCATCGGGAAAGGCGTCGAGCTCCTCCATCACCTCGACCCGCATGCCCGCCGCAGCGAGCGCATCGCAGTAGCCCGCATGTTCCGCAACGAACGCGTCGAAGTCCGGATCGGGCCCGTCGATCGCCCGCAACCCATCGACAACGCTCGGCGACGGCGGACGAACGAGGGCGGCGGTGAAACGAATCGGGCTCACGGCGGTGACCGTACTGTTTCGAACTGCTGAAGCCCCGCTGTGACGTTTGCGAAACCATGGCGACACCCCGCAGGACCGCCGATAGCGTTTCCGAGTTGCGACGGGACCACCCCGTCCACTGGAGGAAACACCATGACCACCCGTACCCGCCTCGTGCGGATTCTCGCGGTTGTCTTCGCGTTCGGTCTCATCGCTGCTGCCTGCGGCGACGACGACGAGAGCGGCGAAGTCTCGGACAACGATCTCGGCGGCCGCACCGTGACCGTCGGCGTCGAGAACGCCTACCTGCCGTTCAACTTCGTGCCCGCCGGTGGCACCGAAGGCGAAGGCTGGGACTACGACGCCTGGCGCGAGATCTGCCGCATCATCAACTGCGAAGCCGAGTTCGTCGTCGCCGGTTGGCCCGACGTCATCGACCAGGTCGCCGAAGGCGAACTCGACACCGCCGCTGACGGCATCTCGATCACCGACGAGCGCAAGGAGATCGTTGCGTACTCGCAGGCCTACATGACCGTCGACCAGAAGTTCATCGTCGCAGTCGGCGACGATCGCTTCTCGTCCGCCGACGACATCATCGACGGCGACGCCATCGTCGGTACCCAGGTCGGCACGACCAACTTCGAACTGGCCCAGGAGCTCCTCGGCGGCGACGACCGCATCAGCGCCTTCGACCAGTTCGGTCTCGCGGTCCAGGCCCTCATCAACGGCGACGTTGATGCCGTCATCATCGATGACGCCGCCGGCCAGGGCTATGTCGGCGAGAACGCCGACGCCGTCGAGCTCATCGACGACGCCCTGCAGGCAGACCCGCTCGGCTTCATCTTCCCGCAGGACTCCGACATCATCCCGGCTGTCGACTTCGCCATCGATCAGATGCGTGAGAGCGGCTTCCTCGACGAGCTCGGCGAGAAGTACTTCACCGACGCCTTCACCGTCACCTACGACGACATCGAAGGCTGATCGGCTGAGCAATCTGCTGTAGGAAGGGTGCGTCGGATCATTCCGGCGCACCCTTTCTCGTTCTCCCGGGGGAAACGATGACTGCAACCAACGAGACAACGGTGACGACCACGTCCAGCGTCACCAAGATCCGCGGCCTCGAACCATGGCTGCTCATCATGTTGGCCGTCATCGCCTGGATGGGGTTCCAGGTCGTCACCAACGACAACTATCGAGAAGCGTGGGACAACATCATCCCTGGCTTCCGTCTCACGATCTATCTCACCGTCGGCGCCTTCCTCGTCGCCATGCCGCTCGGCTTGATCATCGGCCTCGGGCGTCTCTCGAAGAACCGGGCGATCAACACCATCTCCCAGGTGTACATCGAGTTCATCCGGGGCATGCCCATGCTCGTGTGGCTCTTCGTCGTCGCCTTCGTCTTGACCCGAGACATCGCCGACATCCTCGGAATCCGCACCCGTGACATCTCGATGGTGTGGCGCGGCGGTGCAGCGCTCTGCCTCTTCTACGCCGCCTTCATCGCCGAGGTGTTCCGTGCCGGCATCCAGTCGGTCGATCCCGGCACGATCGAGGCTGCCCAGGCGGTGGGCCTCAACCGCTACCGGACGTTCCGCCACATCGTTTTCCCGCAGGCCCTGCGCAACGCCCTACCTGCGCTCGGCAACGACTTCATCGCCTTGATGAAGGACACCTCGCTCGTCTCGGTGCTCGCCGTCGGCGAAATCACCTACGAGGCCCGTATCTACCTCGGCTCGAGCTTCCGCATCCGGGAGTCGTACTTCATCCTGGCCGTGATCTACGTGAGCCTGACGCTGCTGTTGAGCCTCGGGTTGCAGGCCTGGGAACGACGTCTCGCCATCCCCGGCCGCACCGGCAACGACTAGGGCGACGTCAACAACAGGTCGAGCAGCTCCCGCACGATCTTGGCGCCAACCATGGCGGTGAGGTCGTTGACGTCGCGTTGCGGGTTGATCTCCACCAGGTCCGCGCCCACCACCGAAACATCCGCGGCCTTGATCGCAGCGATGGCATCGAGCAGCTGACGACTCGACCAGCCACCGGGCTCGTAGTGCGACATGCCAGGAGCAAACGCCGGGTCGAGCACGTCGATGTCGATCGAGACATAGACCGGGCCGCGCAGATCATCGATGGAGATCATCCCCGTCCGAGCCTCGTACACCTCCACCCCGAACCGGTTGGCTTGGTCGCGCTGATGAGGCGTCATCGTACGGATCCCGAACTGGACCAGCCGGGCGACCTTGCCCTCCTCCATGATGCGAGCGAACGGACAGGCGTGGGAATACCGATCACCGTCGAGCTCGTGGTACAGGTCGGGATGGGCATCGAAGTGCAGGACGGTGAGTTCGTCGTAGCGGCCTGTCATCGCCTGCACCAGCGGCCACGCAACCAGGTGATCGCCACCGATCGACAGCAGCCGACCACCATCGGCGATCGCATGCTCCGCAGCCGTCCGGATCGCATGCAGCGCCGGCAACACCTCCTGCCCGAGTTCGAGGTCGCCCAGGTCATGCCACCGTTCGCCCCGCAACGGACCAAGATCGCGCCCCGACTCCGCACACCAGTTGGTGGAGCCACAATCGAGCGCAGCTCGCACGGCGGCGGGCGCGCCAGCAGGACCACGGAGAAACGACGAATGCACGTCGTAGGGAACGCCCAGAAGCGAAACCGTCGGGCCCGGGTCAGGCGTCGACATAGATTTCGAGCGAGCCGTTCCGGGCGAACCCGGCGAGCTGCAAACCGGCCCGCTCGGCAGTCGCCACCGCCAGCGCCGTCGGGGCACTCACGGCGACGAGCGCACGAAATCCGGCCGCCCACGCCTTGTGGACCAGCTCGAAACTGGCCCGGCCGCTCACGACCACGGCCTTGCCCGTCGCAGGGATCTGGCCATCCAGCACCATCCGACCGACCAGCTTGTCGACCGCGTTGTGACGGCCGACATCTTCGCGGGCCAATGCGATTCCACCATCTGCGGCGACGACCCCCGCCGCATGTACGGCGCCCGTCGAGTCGAACAGATCCTGCATGGCTCGAAGCTTGTCGGGCGCGTCGGCCAAGACACGCCAATCGACCGGTTCACCGGTGACCGGCTCCAGCGTTGCGGCGAGTTCGTCGATCTCGTCGGTGCCGCAGAACCCGCACGACGATGTCGTGGTGGTGAGACGAGGCGTCGGCTCGGGAGCCCGTCCACCCGTCGACACCGTCACGATGTTGAACGCGCTGGCTGCGGCCGAACCGTTGGCGCAGTACTTCACCTCTCGCACCGGGAAACCGGCGAGCAGCCCTTCGTTGTGGCAGAAGCCGACCGCCAGCTCGAAATCGTTGCCGGGTGTACGCATCGTGGTGCTGACCCGAGTGCCGTCGAGCTCGATTGCCATCGGTTCTTCAGCAGCCAAGACGACCGGCCGTCGGCCGCGAGAAGAATCGTCGTGGGACCACGGCCGGACAAGCCGCGTCTCGGAACGCTTTCGGGGGCTCACCCTCGCAAGGCTACGCCCGTCGGGGCATCGGTGGGCACGGTAGCGTCCGGCCATGACCGACATCGGCGCCATGCTGCGACGAGACCTGCCGCCCGAACAGCTCCTCGACACGGCGCAGGCGATCGCTCCTCTGTTCGACGAACTCTGGATCGTCGAGGATCTCGACTGGCCCGGCGGCGTCGCCCAACTGGCGAGCGTGCTCGAGGCGACGGCGGGGCCCGACGCCCCGGTGATCGGCCATGGCGTCGCTCCTGCGCCGTTCCGAAACCCCGCTGCGCTCGCAATGGAGTGGGCGACGCTCGCCCGCATGTATCCCGGGCGACTCCACGCCGGGATCGGACACGGTGTCCCCGACTGGATGGGCCGCATCGGCCAGTCGGTCGCCTCGCCGTTGACCCTGCTTCGCGAGACGATCGAGTCGGTTCGCCAGATCCTGCGGGGCGGTCCTGTCAGCTACGACGGCCGTTATGTCCAGCTGCGCGACATCGACCTGGTCTTCCCACCGGACATCGTGCCGCCGGTGCTGGCCGGGGTGACGGGGCCGAAGTCGCTGGAGCTGAGTGGTCGGGTCGCCGACGGAACGGTGCTGTCCGAAGGCCACGACGCCGATCAGGTGCGCGCCGCCCACGAACGTATCCGCGCCGGTCGAGTGGTCGACGGCGCGCCGCCGTCGCATCGCTTCACCCTCTATGTCGGCTACTACCTGGGCGATCTCGCCAAGCTGCCGCCGCCGCCCACCGACGGACCCGAAGGGGGCTGGGCAGCGGTCACCGACGACTCTGACGAGATGGTCGAGCAGCTTCAGACGGTGCTCGATGCCGGCATCGACTCGATGATCATCGTGCCCTTCGGCGAAACGATCGAACAGCTCCAGCGTTTCGCCGCCGACATCCGCCCCCGCCTCCAACGCTGAGCGAGCGCTCTGCCGCTCAACCCTGGCGGGTCAAGACGCTCTTGAGGTGATGGGTGAGCGGCTCACCCATCGCCGCCATCCAAAAGTCGCACGTCAGCGTGTCGCCTTCGACCACGTAGCGACGCCGGGTTTCCTTCACCATCTTGGCTGACGGCGACATGTGCACCGCCTCGGTCGCCAGGTCGATCTCGACCCCCGCCTCGGTCTCGGCGACGGTGCCCGTGTGGATCTCGACGATCCCCGACGGTTGGGTCAGGACGAGCTCGATGGTGCCATCGCCCTGCGGCCGCAGGTAGCCGGCCTCGGCGTGCAATGGCAGACCCGAGTCACGTTCTTTCGTGCGTTGCTGCAGCGCGACGAACGGCTTGCCGACGTGGCCGAACGTCAGCGTCTCGCCGTAGGCGAACGACTGGATCGTCGGGTACGCACCATCGCCGGGTCCCTGCCAGGTTCCCAACAGCGGGATGAGGGGTGCGTTGAGCGGATGGAGGTCCGGGGCGTCCATGGGCTCGCACGGTACCGGACCTCCGGGAACACCAGCGCAATCATCGGATGCCGTCAACCGTCCCAGTGAATTCGCTCTACCGTGATCCAACCTCCGCCGTACGTTTCGCGCCACTGATCATCGCCAGCCATGGCGGCATAGATGCGCCCTCCTCGCCAGGCGGTGAAGAGCACGGGCACGGAGAAGAGCAGCATGCCGGGATACGACCCCGGTCCAGCCCACACCATGACTCCCGCCGGGAAGATGCCGGCGAGCACAGGGAAGATCTGCGGAGCCCGCTGCTCCTGCCTCAACGCCGACACCACGAACCCACCGATGCCGCCGAGCACCATGCCCACCAGCGAAGCCACGACGAGCCCGGCACCGATCACGACGCCGAGACCGCCGAGGTCTTTCCCGGTCACCATGAAGAACCCAAGGACGGCAGCCGAGACGAGCGCCAGCGCCTTCAGACCTGCCAGCAAGCCGACCATCACTCCAAGCGCAGTGCCGCGGATGACGTAGACCACCGCATCGAAGCCCGATCGCCATCCCATCGAGAACCATCGGCCTCGTTCGATGCAACCTGAGCTCACGCCAGACGCGAAACGGCCCCCGCACGAAGCGGGGGCCGTTCGTTGATCTCTGGATCTGGGTTGACGAAGTCCCGCTCTGCGGGAACTTCTCAACCTAGATGTGGGTCAGAAGTCCATGTCGGGCATGCCGCCGCCCGCGCCGTCCTCCGGCGCGTCGGCGATGACGGCCTCGGTGGTGAGGAACAGTGCGGCGATCGAACCCGCGTTCTGCAGAGCCGAACGGGTCACCTTGGCGGCATCGATGATGCCGGCCTCGACCAGGTCGATGTACTCACCGGTCGCGGCATTCAGGCCGTTGTTGCCTTCGAGCCCCCGCACGGTGTTGACGACGACGCCGCCCTCCATGCCGGCGTTGACGGCGATCTGGGTGAGCGGACCCTCGAGCGAACGGGCGACCATCCGGGCACCGACCTGAGCGTCGGCGTCGTCGAGCGAGTCGATCATGGCGTTCACCGCAGCCTGCGCCCGGATGAGCGTGGTGCCACCACCGGCGACGACACCCTCTTCGATGGCGGCCTTGGTGGTCGACACCGCATCTTCGATGCGGTGCTTCTTTTCCTTCAGCTCCACCTCGGTGGCGGCGCCGACCTTGAGCACGGCAACGCCACCCGACAGCTTGGCGAGACGCTCCTGGAGCTTCTCGCGGTCGTAGTCGGAGTCGGTGTTTTCGATCTCGGCCTTGATCTGGGCGATGCGGCCGCTGACATCGGCCGCTTCGCCGGAGCCCTCGACGATGGTGGTCTCGTCCTTGGTGACCACGATCTTGCGGGCCTGGCCCAGCATGTCGAGGCCGACACCGTCGAGCTTCAGGCCGACCTCTTCGCTGACGACCTGGCCGCCGGTGAGGATCGCCATGTCCTGCAGCATGGCCTTGCGACGCTCGCCGAAGCCCGGAGCCTTCACCGAGACCGAGGTGAACGTGCCGCGGATCTTGTTGACCACGAGGGTCGCCAGCGCCTCGCCCTCGACGTCTTCGGCGACGATCAGGAGCGGACGGCTCGACTGCATGACCTTCTCGAGAACCGGCACGAGCTCACGCACATTGCTGATCTTCGACGACACAAAGAGGATGTAGGGGTTGTCGAGCACGGCTTCCATGCGCTCGGCATCGGTGACCGAATAGGGCGAGATGTAGCCCTTGTCGAAGCGCATACCCTCGACGAAGTCGAGCTCGAGACCAAAGGTCTGGCCCTCTTCGACGGTGATCACGCCGTCCTTGCCGACCTTGTCGATGGCGTCGGCGATGGTGGCGCCGATCTCGGCATCAGCTGCGGAGATGGCAGCAACGTTGGAGATCTGGTCCTTGTTCTCCGAGACGTCCTGCGCGTTTTCGCGGATGGAGCCGACGGCGGCCTCAACAGCAGCTTCGATGCCCTTCTTGAGCGACATCGGGTTGGCGCCCGCGGCGACATTGCGAAGGCCCTCACGAACCATCGACCAGGCGAGCACAGTGGCGGTGGTGGTGCCGTCACCGGCGACGTCGTCGGTCTTCTTGGCGACTTCTTTCACCAGCTCGGCGCCGATGCGCTCGAACGGATCTTCGAGCTCGATCTCCTTGGCGATCGAGACACCGTCGTTCGTGATCGTGGGAGCGCCCCACTTCTTTTCGAGCACGACGTTGCGGCCCTTCGGGCCAAGGGTGACGCGCACGGCGTCAGCGAGCTGGTTCATGCCCGCTTCGAGGCCACGGCGGGCCTGCTCATCGAACTGAATGGACTTGGCCATCATTCCTCCGG
>JBCCYT010000023.1:0-39619 GCA_039188975.1 Actinomycetota bacterium | reverse complement strand
GGCCATCTGGCGGAATCTGCCAGTCGTCTAGGCCCCCAGAGCCGGTACCGTCGGTCTACCCGCCAGCGCCAGGAGACTCCGCATGCGCCACCGGTATGCAATCGAGCCCGGCACCCGAGCGCTGCTCACCGACATGGGCTTGAGCACAACCGCGGTGCTGCGCCGCGCTGGTCTGCGCACCGACCTGTTGGCCGGCGGTCCCGTGTGGCTCGAGCAAGCCGACTTCTTCGCCCTGTGGCGGGCCGTGGAGGTGGAGGCCGACCATCCCCACCTGCCGCTGTTGATTGAGCAGTCGCTGTCACCGGACATCTTTGCGCCGACGCTGTTCGCCGCGGTGATGAGCGCCGATTTGAACACGGCCGCCCGTCGCATCAGCCAGTACAAGCGGCTGAACGGCCCCCTGCACGTCGCAGTCGACATCACCTCAACCGAAACCACCATCGGTCTCGTCTGGCCGGCCGACACTCGGCCACCGATGACGCTCGCGCTGACCGAACTGCTGTTTTGGGTGAGCATCGCCCGCTTGGGGACCCGAGCCGCGATCCAACCACTCCGGATGTGCGCGCAACAGACCCCAACCGATGTCGACGTCTACCGAGAGGTCGTCGGCGTCGAGATCGAAGAGAGCGACACCAACCGGGTGAGCTTTTCCGCGGCCGATGCCGCCCAACCATTCCTCACCGCAAACGAGTCGATCTGGCAGGTCTTCGAGCCGGAGCTCCGTCGCCGCCTCACCGACCTGGAGGCCGACGCGCCTCCCAGCGAACGAGTACGCGCGGCCCTGTTGGAGCTTCTGCCCGTCGGTCGGTCGACCGTCGCTGCGGTCGCCTCCGAATTGGCGGTCAGCTCGCGAACGTTGCACCGGCAGCTGCAGGCCGAAGGGACCGGCTTCCAGCACATTTTGAACCACACTCGAGAGAGCCTTGCTCGCCACTACCTGAGCGATCCGAACCTCTCGGCGACCGACATTGCCTTCCTGATCGGGTACGAAGAGCCGAGTTCGTTCTACCGGGCGTTCCACACGTGGACCGGCGCGACACCCGAGCAGGTGCGGTCCGCCATCGCCGGACGGTGAGCCGTCCACCATCCCCCTAGGCTTACGCCGTAAGCAGGGAGCTCGTCTCTGCGATCGCGACCAGGAGCTTCTGCGATGGCCATCAGTACCCGATTCACCGACATGTTCGGCGTCGAACATCCGATTGTGCAAGGCGGCATGCAGTGGGTCGGCTACGCCGAAATGGTGGCACCCGTCGCCAATGCCGGCGCGCTCGGCTTCTTGACCGCACTCACCCAGCCGACCCCGGAAGACCTGGCCAAAGAGATCGCCCGCACCAAGGAGATGACCGACAAGCCGTTCGGCGTCAACCTCACGATCCTGCCCGCCATCAAGCCGCCGCCCTACGCCGAGTACCGCGACGCCATCATCGAAGGCGACATCCAGATCGTCGAGACCGCTGGCTACAAACCGCAAGAACACGTTGACCACTTCAAAGAACACGGCATCAAGGTGATCCACAAGTGCACGGCGGTGCGCCACGCCCTCTCGGCGGAGCGAATGGGCGTCGATGCGATCTCGATCGACGGCTTCGAATGCGCCGGGCATCCCGGTGAAGACGACATTCCCGGCCTCGTTCTCATTCCCGCAGCCGCCAACAAGGTGTCGATCCCGATGATCGCTTCCGGTGGTTTCGGCGACGGTCGAGGTCTTGCAGCGGCCCTCGCGCTCGGTGCTGATGGCATCAACATGGGGACCCGGTTCTGTGTCACCCAAGAAGCGCCCATTCACGAGGCGTTCAAGCAGCGCATGGTCGACAACGACGAACGGCAGACCAAGCTGATCTTCCGCACCCTCCACAACACCGCCCGGGTCATGAAAAACGAGGTCAGCTCCGAGGTTGTCGACATCGAAGCAAAGGGCGACGCCGAATTCGGCGACGTGCAACACCTCGTCGCCGGTAGCCGCGGCCAAAAAGCCATGAAGGATGGTGACCCGGACGGCGGTATCTGGTCCGCCGGGCTCGTCCAGGGCCTGATCGACGACATCCCGACGGTGCAAGAGCTCGTCGATCGAATCGTGGCCGACGCAGAAGCGATCATCACCGCCCGATTGAGCGGGATGGTCAGCCCCTAGTACTGCTGCGGGTGACGGTCAGCTCTCGGCGTCGAGGGCGGCCGCCACCCGGCGATGGGCTTCCCAGATCGCGTCAGGAAGCCCGTCGAACTGCTCGAGGTGGGTGGCCCGATAGCCGATCTCTTGACGCCACCGATCGACGTCGATCTCGAGGACTGCGTCGAGGTCGGCCAACGCCTGCTCGTCGAGGCCTTCGAGGTTGAGTTCATCACGCGACGGCACGACCCCGACCGGCGTTTCGACCCCGCTGACCTCGCCGGCCCGGTACTGCATCAGCCAGAGCAGCGGCCGCAGGTTCTCGCGGTAGCCCGGCCACAGGAACCGGCCGTCGTCGCCCCGCTGGAACCAGTTGACGTGGGCGAAAATCGGCTTCGTCGTGGCATCGCCGATGACCTTCAGCCAGTTCTCGGCGTAGTCGGCTTCGGGGTAGGACATGAACGGGCGCATCGACATCGGGTCGTAGCGCAGCACACCCTCCAAGCCGTCGGCGGCAAAGGTCGCTTCCGCGCCGAGGGTAAGGCCGTCATAGACGCCTTCGGCCACATCGTTGATGGCCCGGATCAGCGGTTCGCGATCGCGAGCGCGGCCGCCAAAGATGATGGCGTGGATCTCGACACCCTGCGGGTCGTCGTAGTCATCGGCGACGTTTGGCACATTGCCGAGCTGGGTGGTGAACCGTGAGTTGGGATGGGCCCACGGTGCGTCGGCCTCGTCGTCGGACCGTGCCGCAATCGGGTCGCCCTTCCAGTCGAGCCAACCGGTCACATCCGATGGCGGCTCTGGACTCTTGCCTTCCCACCACACGTCGTGGGTCTCAGGGTTGTACGCCACGTTGGTGAAGATCGATCCGGTACCCGGCGTGATCGAATCGATCGCGGTCGGGTTGGTCGCCTCATTGGTGTCCTTGGCAACGCCGAACACCCCGTTCTCGGGGTTGAACCCCCGCAAGACACCGTCATCGTCGACCCACACCCACGCGATGTCGTCGCCGTAGAACTCGACGTAGTAGCGGTCGCCCAACGCATCGGGGGCGAGGGTCATCGCCAGGTTCGTCTTGCCGGACGCACTCGGGAAGCCGCCCGCGATGTTGTACTTCTCGCCGGTCACCTTGTCGGTGATGCCGAGCAGCATGAACTGCTCGACCAGGAAGCCGTTCTTCCAACCGTCATAGGAGCTCTGGCGCAAACCGTGGGCAATCTTGCCGAGGAGGGCGTTGCCGCCATAGGACGAGCCGAAGTGCAGAATCGTGCGCTCGTCGGCAACGGTCACGAAGTATCGCTTGTCGTCGGGGGTGCCCTGCCCGAGGTTTTCGAGGTCGCCGGTGACGTGAACCGCGCGAACGAAGTCATCGCCCATGTCGTTGATGTAGGAGACTCCGACGCGCGCCATGCGGATCATCTGCAGCACGACATTGCGGTTGTCGGTGATCTCCACCCCGGCGGCGAAGCGGTCGAGCGGCGAGCCCTTCGGTGCCATCAGGTAGGGAATCACGTACATGGTCTTCCCGGCCGAGGCGCCACGCATCAAGTCGTGCAGCTTCGGCTTCATCTCCGCCGACGGATGCCAGTTGTTGTAGACGCCCCGATCGCGCTCAGAGGCGGTTGCGACGATGGTGCGCTCCTCGGCTCGAGCGGTGTCTTTGTGGTAGCTGCGGGAGTAGTACAGGCCTTCGCCGGCCGGAAGCAGCTCGCCCGCGTCGACGGCCTCACGGAGATAGCGGGCGTCGTCCGCCGCGTTGACCACTTCGATGGCTTCGGCTCCGGTGAGTGCCGCGTACTCGGTGACGAAGTCACGCACCGCGGTGTTGGTGAGTCCCGCCGCTTCGAAGACTGCCTCAAAATCCGACATTTTTTCTTTGCCTCTCGTCTGCTGGCGATCGAAATCCGCCGTGCGCGCTGCGACTGGAGCACCTTAGGCGCGTGATTGCGCGGGCCACAGGGTTCTGATGGTCGTAAATCACGCTGTTTTTCGCTTCGTGCGGTACTCCGCGAAGAGTAGCGAACAAGCCTCCCGTCGTCGGATTCCCACCGTCGGCAGATTCCCGACGATGTGAACCCAAACACAGGGGCGGCTGAGGAGCCGTCGACGATTGGAAGGAACCATCATGACGAAGACAACCCTGGCCGCGTTCATTGCACTCTCGGTGCTCGTGACCGCCTGCAGCGCCGACGATGACGCCGAGGTGGCCGACGCGAGCTCGACCACCGAGGCGCCGGCAACGACGACCGATGCGCCGCCCGTCACCGAGGCGCCCGCAACGACGACGGATGCGCCGCCAGTCACCGAGGCGCCCGCAACGACGACCGAAGCACCGCCAGTCACCGAGGCGCCGAATTCGGCCGGCAACGGCTTCAGCATGATGAACGTTCGGTACTGCGAGATCTTGATGACCGTGGTCGACGGTGATGGCAGCGAGATCACCGAAGTGTGGGGGACGCCAGGCGTCGACCCCTGCTCCGACGACGCCTGGTACGCCTTGGACCCGGCGGTCATCCAAGCCGACAATGATGCGTCGTTCATCGAGATGAACGGGCCTCGTTACTTCGTTGTCGACGGCACCGTTGACACGGGCGACGGCAGTGGCGGCACCGGCGCGGCATCAGGAGGCGAGAGCATCATCCAGCAGTTCGGCGACATCACGATGAGCCTGCTCGCGACGACCGACGTGAGCGAGGAGAGCAGGTCGTACGTGCCCGACCTCGTCGAACGAACGACGACCTGGACGTTCGACGCGGGGACCGAGGTGTACGAACTCATCGACCCTGAGGGTCACGTCTACACGATGCAGTCCTACTCGTTGATCGAGGACCGTTCGTTGACGATCGACGATCTCGCAACCCTCGGCGACCAACTCGACCTCCCTGACGGCTGGACCTATCGCACTCGCACCCTCGACGAACCACTCCAGGTGGCGCTTGCTGCCGAGGGCGCCTACGTCGTGCAGGACGACCTGCGGAACTCCTATCAGCGCAACGGCTGAGCGGGGCTGTTGGCGCCGGCTGCTGCGACCTACCATCGCCCGATGGAAACCGAACGCTTCCGCGACCGGTCGCTCAGCTACGCCGGGGTAACCGGCGAGGGTGTGTCGATCCCGAGTGCAAACCCGATCAATCACCACCAGGCGATCATCGATCCGAACGGGTGCGACCGGGTCGACATCGATGCGCAGCTGTTCATTCCCGATGGTGCCGACCGGCCGGCCACGGTGATCGTTGTCCCGGGAAGTCTGGGCGTGGGACCGAACCACGAGCAGCATGCCGCACGCCTCGTCGAGGCGGGGTTTGCGGTGTGTTTGCTCGACCCGTTCGGGGCCCGCTCGGTCGAGTCGACCGTGGCCAAACAGACCCACTACAGCTTCGCGGCGTCGGCCTTCGACGTGCTTGCCGCGCTGAGCGTGCTGCAGGATCGAGACGATCTCGACCCGAACAGGATCGCCGCCCAGGGCCACAGTCGAGGCGGCTCGGCGGTCACGATTGCGTCGCATCGTCGTTTCGCGGACCCGATCGTCGGACCGAACACCGGTCTCGCCGCGGCGTACGCCGTCTACCCCTGGTGCGGACAGCAGTTTCTCGACGCCGACGTCGGCGCGACCGTCTACCGGGCGATCATCGGAGAACGAGACGAGTGGTGTTCGGTGCAAGAGGTCCAGGGCCAAGTCAACGCGCTGCGCCAGCGGGGGAGCGATGCAACCCTCCGGGTGGTGGCCGATGCCCACCACAGCTTCGATCGGCTGGAAGAGCCCTACACCATCGACGAGGCGAGCGTTGCGCCGGCGGCGCCGACCGTGATGCTCGCCGACGACGGGGCGATGATCTTGCCGACGGTCGGCGAGCCCGACCCGACCGCCACCGACCGCGACGCCTTCGTCGCCGCCATCGCGGGCGGGCACGGCCATCTCGGTGCCGCAATTGGCGGCGTCGGAGCGCAGCCGGCTCTGTTCACCAACGACATGGTGGCCTTCCACCGGCGCTGGTCGTCGGGCTGAACGAGTGTGGCCCGTGCGCCGGTGGGTCAGCGCATGGTGCCCGGTCGGATGTAGGCCGTGCGGGTGCGGGTGAAGAAGTCCACGGCGGTGTCTCCCTGTTCGCGCGCCGCGTGGCCCGAGGAGGCCTTCTCCCCGCCGAACGGTGCGTGGAGCTCCGAACCCGTGGTCGGCCCGTTGATCTTGATCAACCCGGCCTGCAGCTCGTTGAGTGCACGGTCGATCCGCCACATGTCGTTGGTGAAGATCGATGCCGACAACCCGAACTCGGTGTCGTTGGCGAGCGCGAACGCTGCATCGTCGTCGTCGACGCGGAGGACGGTGGTGACCGGGCCGAAGACCTCGTCTCGTGTGATGGCGAGATCGGCCGAGCCTGCGAGCAAGGTCGGCGAGAAGAACGATCCGTCGGTTGGGCCGGCGCTGGCGACGGCGAGCGTCTCGGCCCCCTCGGCGTGCGCCCCCTGGAGGGCCGTGGTGACCTCGCGGTGGGCGCCAACCGACACGAGCGGCCCGATCTGAGTTGCCTCGTCGAGACCGTCGCCGACGCGCAGCGCCGACACCGATGTCGCCAACCGGTCGACCAGTTCGTTGTAGATGGCGCCGACCGCGATGATGCGGCGGGTTGCCGTGCACTTCTGGCCGGTCGCGCCCATGGCCCCACCAACCAGCGCCGGCACTGCGAGAGCGAGATCGGCGTCGTCGAACACGACGGCCGGGTTGTGGCCACCGAGCTCGAGTTGCACCCGTGCGTTGCGAGCGGTGACGGCATCGCGGATCGAGAGACCGACCGGTACCGAGCCGGTGAAGGTCACACCATCGACGTCGGGATGCTCGACCAGCGTGGCCCCCATCGACCCGGGGCCGAGTACCAGGTTGAGCACGCCGGGCGGAAGGCCCGCGTCGTGCACGAGACGAGCGAGGGCGACCGCGAGAAGCGGGGTGTTGGACGCCGGCTTCCACACCACCGTGTTCCCTGCGGCGAGGGCTGGAGCGATTTTCCACGCCGGAATCTGAATCGGAAAGTTCCACGGGGTGATGACTCCGACCACGCCGAGCGGTTGGCGTACGGTCCGGATCGTTTCGCCGGCAGTGGGTGACGGGAAGATTCGCTCCGTCGACGTCTTGGCCATCCCGGCGTGGTAGCGGAACGTCTCCGCCGCGAGCAGCACTTCGCCTCGTGATTCAGGGAGCGTCTTGCCTTCCTCCAAGGTGCACAGGCGAGCGAGGTCGTCCACTCGGGCCACGATGGCGTCTGCGGCTCGCTCGAGGACGGCGGCGCGGTCGGTGAACGGCGTCGAGCGCCAGCGGCCGAGAGCTGTGGTTGCCTCGGTGACTGCGGCAGTGACCGTGTCAGCATCGCCCACCGGGTAGGTGCCGACGGCGACACCGGGCCGGGCCGGGTTGAGGCTCTCTGCGGTGGGTCCCGACGAGATCCACTCACCTCCGATCAGGTGGGCGCCGGTGAAGTCATCGGCCAGGTCAGTTGTCATCAATCCTCGGTTCGCAGGTTGCGGGCCACGGGCAGGGTCATCGTAGGAACGACGCACCCGGTGGTGTGGCATGCGCACCGAGCAGGCTCGTGCAGCGCGCTCCGAAGTAGGGGATAGTGGCGGGCATGGGTCCCCCGTCCAGCGACTACCGGCTTCCGTTCTCGTGCGAAAAGCAGAGCGCTCGAGGGTCGAACGGCATGATCGTCACCAATCACCCACGGGCGTCAGCCGTCGGAGCAGAGATCCTGCTCGACGGTGGGAACGCGATCGACGCGGCTGTCGCTGCGCTGTTCGCCCTGACGGTCGTCGAGCCGATGATGGTGGGTGTGCTCGGTGGTGGCGTTGCTCATGTGCGCCGAGCCGATGGGCAGCACATCATCATCGACGGTTTGAGTGCAGCGCCGCAGGCAGCCGCTCCGGACATGTACGAGACCATGTCGGAGGAACTCGCGACCCGCCGCGACACACGAGATCGAGCAAACCTGATCGGCGGGCTTGCGGTCGCCGTACCGGGCGCGCTCGCCGCCTGGTGTCGGACGCTCGAGGACCACGGCACGATCTCGATCGCTGACGCGGTTGAGCCGGCGGTGCGGTTGGCCGAAGGGGGCTTCACCGTGACCCCGTATCTCGTCGACTGTGTACGCGACACCGCGGCCGATCTCGCCCGCGATTCCGGCCTTCGCGACCTGTTTCTTCCCGGCGGCTCGCCGGTCGAGTCCGGGCGTCGACTTCGACAACCCGAGTACGCCGCGACGCTACGCACGATTGCCCAAGACGGCAGCGCCGCACTCTCACAGGGTGAGCTTGGACGGGCGTTTGTCGACGCGGTCGGCGCCGACGGCGGCATTGTCTCCTCGGCTGATCTCGCCGCCTACGAGCCGTTGACACGCAAGCCGATTCAGGGCAGCTATCGAGGCTTCGACATCACTGGACCGCCGCCGCCGGCGTCCGCAGGCGTTCACATCGTGCAGATGTTGAACCTGCTCGAGGGTTTCGAGATGGGGCGGCTCGGGTTCGGCACGACCGAGTCGACCCATCTCTTGGCCGAAGCCATGAAGATCGCCTTCGCCGACCGTGCCGTCGCAACCGCCGACCCGGCCTTCGTGGATGTCCCGGTGGATCGCTTGACGAGCAAGGCCTACGCCCAGCAACGGGCCGCCCTGATCGACATGGACCACACCCGGACCTGGGGCGCCGGGGTGCACGGAGACTCGCACTCGACCACTCACGTGACTGCGGCCGACGCCGACGGCAACGTGATCTCGACGACGCAGACGATCAACGGCCTCTTCGGGGCCTGCCTCCAGATCTCCGGAACCGGCATGATTGCCAACAACTACATGTACAACTTCGACCCTCACCCCGGCCATGCGCTGTCGGTCGAGCCCGGAAAACGGGTCTTCACCTCGATGGCGCCCATGATGGTGAGCAACCGCGGCGCCATCCGCTTCGCACTCGGCCTCCCGGGCGCATTACGAATCTTCCCGTCCGCGTTCCAAGCCATCATCAACCTGATCGACCACGGCATGTCGCCACAGGAAGCGGTGGAGGCGCCGCGAATCTGGACGGAAGGCGGCGCGGTCGAGATCGAGAACACGTTCCCCGAGGCGGTCGAACGAGGACTCGGGGCCCGCGGTCATCAGGTCGAGCGAGTCGGCCGGGTGGCGGGCGGCATGAGCGCCATCGCGTTCGACGATGACGGGTCGCTCACCGGCGCGGCGTGCTGGCGAGCCGACGGCACACCGGTCGCGATCGCCGGCGGGCTGGCGCGCGAAGGCGTCCGGTTCTCCGGTCTGTAGTCGAGACGAAGGAGTGCAGCGATGACGAACCGGATCGTGGTCCTCGACGCGATCGACGATGGCGCCGCCGCCCGCCTGCGGGCCCTGCTGCCCGACGGTTTTGTGCTCTCCCACGCCACCGATCGAACGGAAGGGCACCTTGCCTCGATCATCGCAGACGCGGACTTCGCGGTGACCGGTCAGGTCGCCGTGAGCGGCGAGGTGCTGAGCGAGGCCCCCCGCCTCCGGCTGCTGCACAAGTGGGGAGTAGGGGTCGACAACATCGACCTCGACGCCGCCCGCGACCTCGGCATCACGGTGGCCCGCACAACGGGTAGCAATGCGGTTCCGGTTGCGGAATTCACGATCGGCTTGATGATCGGCGCCCTTCGCAACATCGCCCATGGGCATCACCTGCTGCAGGCAGGGGAGTGGCGCAACTGGTCGAACAACCCGCCGATGATGCTGAGCGGAAAGACCGTCGGGCTGGTCGGCTTCGGAGCGATCGGCCAAAACGTCGCCCGACTGCTCCAGAGCTTCGGGTGCGTCGTTCGGTACTACAAGCCGAACCCGCTGACGGCCGCCGACGAGCGCCGGCTCGGCGCCCACTTTGCCGATCTCAACACGCTGCTCGAGGAGAGCGACATCGTCTCGCTGCACTGTCCGCTCACCGACTCGACCGCCGGGCTGATCGATCGCAACGCACTGCGCCGGATGAAGGACACAGCGGTTCTGATCAATGTGGCGCGGGGCGGTGTCGTCGTCGAGCACGAACTGGTTCAGGCGCTCGCGGCCGGTGAGATTCACTCTGCAGCCGTCGACGTCTACGAGGTCGAGCCACTCCCGCCCGACAGTGCCTTGATCGGCATTGCGAACCTCACGCTCACGCCCCACCTTGCGGCCATGGCGGCGGACAACTTCGGGCCGACGGTCACCCGGATGTTCGAGAACATCCGACGGGCAGCGCACGGTGAACCGCTCCCCGCAGCCGACATTGTCGTGCCGTGATCAGCTTGCGCTCCTCGCCAGGAACCTGACGGCACCAACCGAGATTCGACAAGCCGGGGATCACCTAAGGTGACGAGCGTGATCGATGCCTTCCTCTACGACGCCGTTCGTGCGCCTCGGACCAAGGGACGGCCCGGTGGCGCCCTCTCGTCGTTGCTTCCTCATGAGCTCGTCGGACAGCTGATCGCCGAGCTGCGCACCCGCACGACCCCCGGCGCGGTCGACGAAGCCGACGCCCTCCACCTGAGCTGTGTCGGACAGGTCGGGGCCCAGGGCGGCAACCTCGCCCTCGTGTCGAAGCTCGAAGCGCAGCTACCCGACTCCTGTGCAACCCGAACGATCAACAACTACTGCGTCGGGGGAATCAGCGCGCTTGCGTCGGCGGTTGGCTCCGTCGCGAGCGGCCAAGCCGATCTGGTACTCGCCGGTGGGGTCGAGATGATGTCGCACGTCGCCTTCCTGGGCGACGAAGCCAGCCTCTACACCGACCCGGCCGTCGCCCAGAAGTTCCGGTGGGCACCGGTCGGGGTCGCGGCCGACCACCTCGCCGTCCGCGAAGACATCCAGCGCTCGGAGCTCGACGCACAGGCGATCGAGTCGCACCGTCGGGCCCGGGTGGCGTGGGACGAGGGCCATTACGACCGACAGGTTGTGTCGATCACCACCCCTGACGGGCTGGTGAGCCGTGACGAGACGGTCAAAGACGACCTGACCCCCCAGCAGCTCAGCGCGCTCGAGCCAGTCTTTGCGGCGATGGGGATCGAGCGTTACGACCGGGTCATCTCGCCCGACGACGTGGCGATCGACCATCGGCACACGATCGCACACTGTCCCCCGATCGCCGATGGGGCGGCCATGCTCCTCGTTGGCTCAGCGGCCGCAGGCGAACGCCACGGTCTGACGCCGCTCGCCCACATCGATGCCATCGCCGAAGCGGGCGGTGACGCGGTGCACCAGCTCGACGCCGGTGATCGGGCGATGGAACGGGTGCTGGCGCAAACCGGCTCGCGCCTTGGCGACATCGACGTTGTTGAATACATGGAGTCGTTTGCCGCCGTTCCGGCCCGGTTCCGGCGCCACCATGACGTCGACCCGTCCCGGGTCAACCCCAACGGTGGACATCTGGCGATGGGCCACCCGATGGGGGCGACCGGCGCGATCTTGATCACCGCCGTGGCCCACGAGCTGGCCCGCACGAACGGGCGACGAGGGCTTGCCGTCGCAACCGGCGGCTCGGGCACGGGAGCCGCCGTCGTGCTGTCGCGCTGATCGGCCGCTACAGCTGAATGATGGGATCGTTGTGGCAGCACGCGACCCAGTGGTCGGGGCCGCGTGGAACCAGGGGCGGCTTTTCGCCATCGCCACACGCACAGTCGGGTGCGCGCCATGCGGCAACTTCGGCATCGGCTTCGCCGAGCATTTCGCCGTCGCCCATCGCTTCTTGGCCCGGCACCGCCGACAGCAGCCGCTTCGTGTACGGGTGCTGCGGGTCTTCGAAGATCGAGTCGGTGTCGCCGATCTCCACGATGCGGCCGAAGTACATCACCATCACCCGGTCGGCGATGTTGCGCACGACCGCGAGATCGTGGGAGATGAACATCATCGTGAGCTGATACTGATGCTTCAGCTCCTCGAGGAGTTCGAGGATCTGGGCCTGGACCGACACGTCGAGCGCCGAGGTCGGCTCATCACAGATGAGGACCTGCGGATCGAGGACCAACGCCCGAGCGATCACGAGCCGCTGGCACTGGCCACCGGAGAACTGGTGCGGCTTGCGATCCATGTGGTCGGGATCGATACCGACCGCATGCATGAGCTCCGCGATCCGGCCATCGGTCCAGGTGCCGTGGCGGCCCCAGACCTCGACACCCTCACTCACCAGATCCCACGCGGAACGGCGAGGATTCAGCGCAGAGACAGGATCCTGGAAGATGAGCTGGAGATCGGGCCGAACCTTGCGCATTTCGTCGGCCGGGAGCTCGGTGAGTTCGCGGCCGCGATACCGAATGGACCCCGATGTTGGTGCGGGCATCTGGATGATCGACTTCGCCGTGGTCGACTTCCCGCAGCCCGACTCACCGACGATGCCCAGCGTCTCGCCTTCGAGCACGTCGAACGACACACCGTCGACCGCCCGGAACAGCGATTGCTTCTTGCCGAACTCGACGACGAGATCCTCGACCCGGATCAGCGCGTCGTCGTCGCGCAGATGACCGTTGGTGCCGGTGGTCGTCCCTTCGGGGGTGGTTCCTCGCGCTTGGCTGATGTCGGGCATCGCCTCGCGCAAGGACAGGGTGTAGGGGTGGCGATCGTCATCGAAGAGCCGCTCGGTCTCGACGTACTCCATCATGTCGCCCTTGCACATGACCAGCACATTGTCCGTACGGTCGCTGGCTACGCCGAGATCGTGCGTGATCAGCACGAGGGCGAGGCCGAGGTCGCGCCGTAACTCGTCGAGGAGTTCGAGGATCTCCCGCTGGACCGTCACATCGAGTGCGGTGGTCGGCTCGTCAGCGATCAGCAGGCGTGGGTCGTTGGCGAGCGCCATCGCAATCACGACCCGTTGGCGCATGCCGCCAGAGAGCTCGTGAGGGTACTGCCGGATCCGCTCCTTGGCCTTCGGGATCTGGAGCCGGTCGAGCAGCTCGATGGACCGCTTTTCGGCATCGGCTTTGGAGAGCCCGCGGTGGTAGCGCATGCCCTCGGTCATCTGGGCACCGATGCGCTTGACCGGGTTGAGCGAGGTCATCGGGTTCTGGAACACCATGGCCAGATCGACGCCGTAGAAGTGCTTGAGGCGGCTCTTCGGCATGGCGAACACGTCTTCGCCGTCGTAATGCACCGAGCCGGTGATGTGCGCTGTCGGCGGGAGCAGCCCCATGACCGCCTTCA
Organism: Actinomycetota bacterium; assembly: GCA_039188975.1. Taxonomy (GTDB): domain Bacteria; phylum Actinomycetota; class Acidimicrobiia; order Acidimicrobiales; family Aldehydirespiratoraceae; genus UBA11606. The sequence continues at coordinate 26,338 of JBCCYT010000023.1, read as the reverse complement.
TCATGACCGACTTGCCCGAGCCCGATTCGCCCACGATGCCAAGCGATTGCCCCGGCGCGACCGACAAGCTGATCTCATTGTTGGCGACCAAGGGCCCGGTGGCGGTGTCGAACACCACCGAAAGCTTGTCGATCTCCAAGATCGGCGTCTCCGCGTCACCCGTTGGTCGGTCCGCGACGGCTTGCTGCGCTTCCACAGTTGTTTCCCCCATGTGCCCGCCATTGGAACACACTTGCGATGCCCAGTCCAAGCAACCGCCGCAGCCCGGGCCGATTCTTCCGGCCGCCGCGGGCCTCGTCGGCGCCTGTCGGTCAGGGTTCGGTGGGTTCTCAGGACGCGACGGTTGCGAGATAGCCTCGCGCCGCAGCGGCCGACGACCCGAGGAACCACCGCCATGTCTCTTGCCGGCCCGGAGTTGACCGAGGCCCATCGCCCCGCATCGTCGGTGCTGGTGTGCCGCGGGTGCTGTTGTGGGTCGGCAACGAAACTGCCCGACATCGATCACGACGCCCAAGTCGGTGACCTCCGCGCTGCGGCCGAGGATGTCGGCGCCCGATTCCATGTCGTCGACTGCCTGGGTCCGTGCAGCGAAAAGAACGTCGTTGTCGTTCGCGATGGGTCGCAGCGGCACTGGCTTGGGGGCATCGGAAATGCGGAGACCCCGCTCGTCGCCGAGTGGCTCGAAGCCGTAGATGAGCCGCTGCCAGGGGATCTTGCATCCCATCTCTTCGCTGCGCCCGGCGAGCGGTCACGGCGCCGATTGCTTCCGGAGCGGGGCCCCGACCTGGCCGACTTCAGCGCGATGCTCACCAGGGGCGGAGGCGCCTGGACGATGGGGGTGCCGGGTGCGATCGCCGAGTTCGACACCGCTGATCTCCAACGCGTAGCCATCAACACGAGCGCCGAGAGGGCGGTGCTCACGGCAACTGGTGGCTCCGGTGCGATGCGGCTCCACGTCGACCCATCGACCCGCGCGTTCGCGTATGGCCGCGAGGATGCCCCCGAAGAGATCGAATCGTTCCTCCTGGTACGAACGTCGGCCGGGCTCATCGCCCGTCACGGTCTGACCGAGCTGGGCCCGGATCCGGATCCGATCCTCTCCCGCGACGGCGACGCACCGCTGTTCGACATCGGCCTTGGCCGTCATGTCGCGCACTTCATGGTCCGGGTCGGCGATGCGGCGCTCGCGGCACTCTTGCGCACCGCTACCGGTCTGATGCTGCCCGACGTCCCAACCGAGGTGTGGCAAGCGCTGGTCGAGGTGTCACCGACCCGCGTGGTCGAGACCGCGCTCGGTCGAGTCGAAGTGGATGCACCCATCCCGCCTCCCGGCGGGGTGTCGCCGACGGGTTCCCACACCCATCTCCTGCCCGACATGGTGGCCCTGGGGCTCGATCTGCCCGAGGAGATGACGGTGCCGAAGGGGTGGCACCTCGGCCCGATCTTCTACCCCGCTCGGTAGCGGACCGAGGCTCACATACCCGAGCGGTTCGGAACCATCGGTGACGTTCCTTTTGAGCCGGGACCGGTACGTTTGCAGGTGTTGGTCAGCAGTCGCCGACCCCGTCACGAGGAGCATCGCCCCATGGCCATCTCGAACTGGATCGTCGATCGCCTTCCGTCGCTTGCCGGGAAGCGATACCTCATCACCGGGGCCAACTCCGGCATCGGTCTCGACACCGCCCGCCACCTCCGCGCTGCGGGCGCGGACGTGATCGTCGGCGCCCGCTCAGAAGAGAAGGGGCGGGCGGCCCTGGAGACGTTGGCGTCGATCACGGGCGATGGTGCGCTCGAACTCGTGACGATCGACCTTGCGTCGGCCGACTCGGTTCGGGCGGCAGCCGACGATGTGCGCGAACGGTTCGCCGATGGTCTCGACGCGATCGTCAACAACGCCGGCGTGATGCAGACCCCGCAGCTCACGACCGACGAGGGGTTCGAGCTCCAGTTCGGCACCAACCATCTCGGTCATTTCCTCCTCAACGCGTTGACGATTGACCTGGTTGCCGCTCGCGCCGGGCGCATCGTGCCGGTGTCGTCGATCGCCCACCTCCAGAGCAAGGGCATCAACTTCGATGACGTCATGCACACCTCGAGCTACAACGCGACGGTCGTGTACGCCCAGAGCAAGCTGGCGAACCTCATGTATGGCCTGGAGCTGGCCCGTCGCATCGACGCCGCGGGCAGCACCATGCGGTCGGTCAGCGCCCACCCGGGTTACAGCGCCACGAATCTGCAAAGCAGCGGTCCGACCGGCTTCTTCAAACAGTTCTACAAGTTGACCAACCCACTCATGGCCCAGCCTTCGGAGAAGGGTGCGGTCCCGTCCGTGCTCGCCGCGGCCGGCACCGAGGCAGTGAACGGGGCGTACTACGGCCCCACCAAGCTCGGCGGTATGCGAGGCCCCGTGGGCGACAGCAAAATCGCCAAGACCGCGCAGGATGCGGCTGCGGCCTCGCGTCTCTGGGAGCTGAGCGAGGAGCTGCTCGGCCTCACGTTCGAGGTCCCCAGCACCTGATCAGAGCGTCATCCGAGCGCAGAGTAGTCGGCCTGGCCGGTCGCTACAGACGCGCTGAGGCCCTTGTCGGCGATCAGGTTGTGTCCGTTCATCGCAACCGAGGCATCCGATCCCAGCATCACCAGGGTCTGGGCGATGTCCTCCGCGGTCAACATGTCTCCGCCCGCCTGGTCGACGGCCCACTGAATGAGCGCCTCGCTCATGTGCTGGATGAAGTCACCGATCAGCGGGGTGTCGATCGGCCCGGGGCACACCGAGTTCATGCGGACCCCCCGGTCGTTGAACATCGACCTCGACGCCGGCATCGTCCACACCTGTGCGACCTCTTTGGAGAAGCTGTACGGGTCTTCGCTCGTCAGGTCGGGGTGGTCGGCGACCCACTGACAGGCCGCGTCCCACTCGTGGATCGAAAGGAGTTCGAGGATCGGTGCGAGGCGCTGCGGCCAGCCCTGCCCGGCGATGGACGCCGTGTTGACGACGGCCGCCCCGCGCGGCATGCCGTCGACGAGGCCTCGGGTAAGGCGAGGCGGGCCCAGCGAGTTGACGCGAAGCACGAGGTCGGGCTCGTGGACCCCGGCCACACCGGCGTTGTTGAACAAGACATCAACGCCGGAACCGATCTCGGCAACCGCCGCATCGATCGACGCCGGATCGGACATGTCGGTCGGGATGTACCGGGTGGCGGGACCGGTGGGTTCGTTCACATCGAGAACGGTCAGATCGGTGCAGCCAAGGGCGGCGATCATCTCCACCGCTGCTGCCCCCACACCGGAGGCCCCGCCGGTCAGGACCACCTTCTTGTCGGAGTACGTGAACACGGAACGCACCTTTGCTCGTTGGACGTGACGACCTGAGATTCGCTCAGTGCGCGGCCCCAAGCAAACAGAACTCGTTGCCCTCAGGATCGCGAAGGACAATCCATGGCACGTCGCGTCCCTGTCCGATGTCGACCCGGGTCGCGCCATGGGCGAGTAACCGTTCGAGTTCGGCGCCTTGATCGTCGGGCCGAAAGTCGAGGTGAAGGCGGTTCTTCCCGGTGCGCTCGGCCGGGGAGGTGATGAAGAAGATGCCCGGCGTTTCATCGACAGTCGGCCGGATCTCGAACAGCACGCCGTCCTCTTCGTCGACCACCACCCACTGCAACGCCTCCGCCCACCAGCGGCCAAGCCGAACCGCGTCCGCCGACTCGATCACGACCTGTTCCCACATGAGCCCCATGGCGCGAGGGTAGATCGTCGCGCTCCGGCGCGACATTGGTTTCGAACCGGTTCCCGTGACTGAGACTCGTTCTCGCTAGCGTTGCATCATGTCCGCTGGCTCATCCTTCGCAGCCGTCGACCGGCGACTCGCGGTGACGGTCCTTTCCGGCTTTCTCGGGTCGGGAAAGACGACCCTGCTCAACCACGTTCTGTCCAACCGGGAGGGAAAGCGGGTCGCGGTCATCGTCAACGACATGTCAGAGGTCAACATCGACGCCCAGCTCATCGCCGACGGCGATGCCCACCTCGATCGAGTCGACGAGCGGCTCGTCGAGATGAGCAATGGATGCATCTGCTGCACCCTGCGCGAAGACCTGCTCGAGGAGGTCGCCAAGCTCGCAAAGGAAGATCGATTCGACTACCTGCTGATCGAATCGACCGGCATCTCCGAACCGCTACCCGTCGCCGAGACGTTCGATTTCGAAGATGAGTACGGCTCGGCGCTTTCCCAGGTGGCTCGACTCGACACGATGGTAACAACGGTCGACGCCGACGCATTTCTCCATGACGTGGACACCCGTGACCTGCTGCAGACGAGGGACCTGGCCGTCGGTCCCGAGGATGAGCGTTCGATCGCCGACCTGCTCATCGACCAGGTCGAGTTCGCCAACACCATCGTGGTCAACAAGACCGATCTGGTTTCTCCCAACGACCAAGAACGCCTCACCGCCATCTTGCAACGTCTCAACCCGCACGCCGAGATCGTCTCGACGACGTATGGCCAGGTGGCGCTCGATGACGTGCTCGACACCCGGCGGTTCGACTTCGAGGCGGCGGCCGAAGCGCCGGGCTGGATGGCGACGATGCGCGGCGACGAGCACCCGGACACCGACGAGTACGGGGTCACCAGTTTCGTCTGGCGAGATCGGGTTCCGTTCCACCCGCAGCGGCTCTATGACCTCCTGCAGACCGGCCTTCCACGCGTGCTGCGGATGAAGGGGTATTCCTGGATCGCATCGAGGTCGGCGCAAGCGTGGGAGATCTCCAAGGCCGGTCGAATGACCGACTATCAGAAACTCGGCTATTGGTGGTCAGCGGTGCCCAAGGAACGGTGGCCCACCGATGCCGAATCGCGTCGCGAGATCGAGTCGATCATGCGCAAGCCGTTCGGCGACCGACGCCAGGAAATCGTGATCATCGGTGTCGACATGGATCACGACGACGTCGCCGCCCAGTTCGAGTCGTGTTTGCTGACCTATGACGAACTCAGCCTCGGCTTCAAAGGCTGGAAGACGCTGCCCGACCCGTTCGACCATTGAGCGACCAACGGCTAGGACCCGGTCGGGTCCGCCAAGCACACGACGCAATCGCTAGCCTGCGACGATGGCCGGCACCGCGCGGTTGACCCCCGACGTCGACGCGTTGGTTCGGGCGTCGACGGGCGCCGACGTCATCGCCGACACCGAGGTCGTGCAGCGCCTGTGGAGTGGGTATGGCGAGATCGTGCGGTGCGACCTTCGCGGCGCCACCGTCTCGACCGTCATCGTCAAGCACGTGCGCTGGCCTGACGATCCCCAGCACCCGAGAGGTTGGGGCACGGACCGTTCCCATCAGCGGAAGGTCCAGTCGTACCGGGTCGAGACCGCATGGTACGAGCACGGCGCCGAGCGCTGCGGTGAGCACAGCCGCGTTCCCGCCCACATCGCGAGTGCCTCATACCCCAACGGTGTTGCCATCGTGCTCGAAGATCTCGACGCCGCGGGATTCGCTGGCCGCCGCCAACGTGTGTGCGAGAGCGAACTCGACGCGTGCATCCAGTGGCTCGCCGTCTTTCATGCGACCCATCTCGGTGTCGCCCCGGAGGGCTTGTGGCCGACCGGCACCTATTGGCACCTCGACACCCGTCCCGACGAATTCGCGGCGATGCACGACGGTCCGCTCAAGCGCAGAGCCGGCCGGCTCGATCAGCAGCTTCGGGCCAGCCGGTTCCAGACCGTTGTCCATGGTGACGCAAAGCTGGCGAACTTCTGCTTTTCGGCCGACGGCGCCCGGGTCGCAGCGGTGGACTTTCAGTACGTCGGTGGCGGCTGCGGGATGCGCGATGTTGCGTACTTCATCGGGAGTTGTCTCGATGCGGAGCAGTGTGAGCAACAGGCGCCGGGTCTGCTCGATCGATACTTCGAGCGGCTGCGGGCGGAGATCGCCACGACTGGACGGGATGTCGGGTCCGATGCGCTCGAAGCGGAGTGGCGAGATCTGTACTCGGTCGCGTGGGCTGACTTCGCCCGATTCCTCGAAGGCTGGAGCCCCGGCCATTGGAAGCTCCACGGCTACAGCGACCAGCGGGTAGCCGAAGCGCTGGCGCGGTCATGACGCTCTCGGCCACTGACCTCATGGAACTTGGTTCGGTCGCCTGCGACGCGGCCAACGCTGCAGCCCGACTGATCGCTCGGTCGCGTCCCACCGAGGTTCGCTCCAAACCAGGGGAGGCGAGCGAGGCCGCCCAGCTGGTGAGCGATGTCGACCAGGCGAGCGAACGGCTCCTTCTCGAACACCTTGCTCCGAGCATGGACCGGTTCGGCATTGGGATGCTGACCGAGGAGCAGCCCGACGATGGCAGCCGCCATCTCGCCGACGCGTTCTGGTGCATCGATCCGCTGGACGGCACTCTTCCGTTCGTGGAAGGCCAGCCGGGCTTTGCGGTGTCGGTCGCGCTGGTCGCCCGAGATGGTCAACCGCTCGTCGGGGTCGTGCACGACCCCACCACCGGGATTGTCCGCCATGCCATCCGTGACGGTGGCGCATACCGCAATGGTGAGGCCTGGACGCGACCGACACCGCATTCCGCCACCCCGTTGATGGTTTTTGCCGACCGGAGCTTTCTGGCCCATCCGAGCGCCGACCAGACCATGATCGACCTCGAACAGGTGGCGGGCGATCTCGGTCGACCGGGCGTTCGAGTCGAGACCGGCGCCGGCGCAGTAATGAATGCGTGTCAGGTCCTCGACCATTCGCCCGCGTGCTACCTGAAACTTCCGGTGGCGCGAGGAGGCGGGTCCCTCTGGGACTTTGCAGCAACCGCGTGCCTCTTTCACGAGCTTGGTGCGGTCGCGACCGACAGCGGGGGCCGAGCTCTCGATCTCAATCGACGCGAACGCACGTCGATGGGCCATCGCGGTGTCCTGTTTGCCTCCGACGCCGATCTGGCGTCGCGACTGCGAACCATCACACCGCGGTCATAGCCCGACGACCGCTGGCGTGACGTAGGGTGCGTCATGGCCACCGAGCGCTACACCGACGACTATGGCTTCACCGGTCCGCTCCCGGTCACCAGCACCCAACGGGTGGTTCCGACTGGTGCGTTTGATCCCGGGCTCGCCATCGGCGAGGCCGCCCCCGATTTCACGCTGCCGAATCACCGCGGCGAGCCGGTTGCCTTCCACGCCGACCGCCAGGGGTCGCGGGCGGCGCTGCTGTTCTTCCGCTCGGCGGTCTGGTGACCGCCGTGCCTCACGCAGCTGGTCGAGCTGCACCAGGGACAGGCTGACCTGTCGGCCGCGGGGATCAAGCTGTACGCCGTGAGCTACGACGACAGCGAGGCGCTTGCTGCGTTTGTGGCCGCGACGGGCGTCGAGTTCACGCTTTTGTCAGATGTCGACTCTGCGACCATCAGGCGTTACGGCGTGTTCAACACGATCGTGCAGCCCGACGATGTGCCGTTCTACGGCATCCCGTTTCCCGGGTTCTTCCTCATCGACGAGGACGGGTTCATCGTCGACAAGCTGTTCAACCGGCACCTCGCGAACCGCGACGGCGCCGAGCAGATCATCGATCGGTTCTTCGGCCGGGCTGATCCCCGTGATGCCGAGCCCCTCCGTGCCGGTATCGACGACGACGGTATCGAGATCACCGCGTTCGTTCGAGGTGGTGGCGGGGTCCTTCGGGTGGGCCCAATGCGGCAGCTTGTGCTCCGTTTCGAGTTGCCCGACGGGCTCCACATCTACGACGAGCCGGTGCCGAGCGGGATGGTCGCGACGTCGGTCGAGATCGAGGCCCCCGATGGCGTGCGGTTCGAGCCGATGATGGCGCCACCTACGCGTCGACTCGAGCTGCCTGGTCTCGCCGATCCGCTACAGGTCTGGGACGGGAGCGTTGATCTCGTCGTGCCGTTCTTCGCCAACAGCGGCCTGGTGCCGCTGCTCAAAGCCGGCGAAACCTCGATCGCCATGACGATTTCGGTTCGCTATCAGGCGTGCGATGACGAGCGCTGCTTTTTGCCGCGTACCCACACGTTGGAGGTGGCGGTCCCGATCGGGTTCGGTGTGATGCCGGGTTTCGACGGTCTGGAAGGGCGGGGTGCAACCGTGGTCGAGATGGATTCGACCAGCCACATGCGCCGGCTGCTGCAGCGCACCGCGGACCCGGACGGTGGGCCCGGTGGTGATGGGCACCCGGAGGGTTAGGGCGGCGTGGATGCGGCGCCGCAGTCCATCAGGAGGCGGGCGAGCGGGTCGGGGCTGCAGAGCATTGGCCAGTGGGTGGCGTCGAGTTCGGTGATCGTCCATCCGAGCTGGGCGGCGGGGTCGGTGACGTCGCTGGGCAGCGAGGTTCGGGCCCGGGTGCAGTGGATGTACGTGGTGGGAACGCTCGTCGGTAGTGCCGGGTCTGACGCCACCGCGTACAACGGCTCAGTCGGCATGGGGGAGGCCAGCTCTGCGAGCCGGTGTTGTGCGTCATCGGCCAGGCCAGTGGCGGCCTGGTCGATGTCGGGGGGCCAGACGCCGTCGTTGTGTCGAATGTGGTCTGCGAGCCAGGCCTGCCCGGCCGGTGACCAGGAGTCGGCAAAGGATGAGCCTGGTCGGGGAACGTTCGAGTCGATGAGGACGAGGTGGTCGATCCGGTCCGCAACTTCGACCGCGGCGGGCCCAGCGACGCAGCCGGCGTAGCTGTGGCCGGCGAGCACGACGCCGCCGGTCGAGTCGTCGGCTGCGGCGAGGGTGATGTCGACGACATGGGCGACCCAGTCCGCCAGGGTGACGTCGCGTCGGGTCGGGTCGCCGATACCGGGGAGCGTCACGGCAACGGTGGTGTGACCGTGGGCGTGGAGCGCCGCCTGCACCGCATCGAAGACGGTTCCAGGAAGCCATGCGCCAGGGACGAGGACGAAGGTCGTCATGTCAGGCTCGCCGCGGCGGCGAGCCGCTCGAGATCGGTCTCGAGTTCTCGCACTCGTATCGGGGGTGCGAGCACCAACTCGTCGATGCCGAGCGCTCGGGCCCGTTCGACGATCGGTGCGACCTCGTCGGCTGATGGAGTCGCGAGGGGGCGGCCCAAGCGGACGCTGAAGGCGTCGTCATCGAGGTGGCGCCCTTCGGTCTGGACGGCTACAGCGAGCAGGTCGAGGTGGGCCTCGATGTCGTCCTGGACCCACCAGCCATACCAGCCGTCGCCGCGGCGGGCGGCTCGACGCATCGCGGCGCGGGAGTCGCCGCCGACGATGATCGGCGGGCCGCCTTCGGTGTGAGGTTTCGGGTTCATCACCACGTCGCGAAAGGAGACGAAGTCACCCTCGAAGGTCGCTCTGTCGTGGGTCCAGCACAGACGCATGGCATCGAGGTACTCGTCGAGCCGTTGTCCGCGGTGCTCGAAGGGCACACCCAGCGCGGCGTATTCCTCCCACGACCAGCCGGCCCCCACGCCGAGTTCGAAGCGCCCGCCGGTGAAGTGGTCGACGGTCATCAGCTCCTTGGCCGTGAGCAATGCGGGCCGTTGCGGCACGATCATCACGCCGGTGACGAAGCGCAGGGTGGTGGTTGCCTGGGCGGCGGCAACCGCGACGAAGAGGGGATCATAGAGACCGAGGTCGGGGCCCCAGGTCGGCGAGCCGTCATCGCTGTACGGGTAGTCCGACTCGTAGCTGGGGAAGAAGACGACGTGTTCGGGCAGATAGAGCCCGCGAAAGCCCAACGCCTCAGCGGTTTGGGCGAAGTCGCGGACATGGCCGGGGTCGCTCCTCGGTGAGACGCCAAACAGGCCCGCAACACTGATGTCCACGTTTCCTCCCACTCGTCGCGCTCAGTCTCTCACGTCGGAGCCGCGCCGTCGCCTGCGTGGCGTCAGTGTTCGTCCCAGTGGCCGTCGTGGAACGCATGGCGGTGGCCGTCGTGCAGATAGTCCACGTGGTCGCCGTGGGGGATGGCTTCGTGGCCGCAACCAGGTCCGTGCATGTGCGGGTGATCTTCGTGCACGATGTGTTCGGCGGGCACGCACTCGTCCCAGTGGCCGTCGTGTTCACGGTGGGCGTGGCCGTCGTGGATGTAGTCGATGTGGTCACCGTGAGGGATTGCTTGATGGCCGCAGCCCGGGCCGTGCTGGTGGGGGTGATCCTCATGTTTCGTGCACATGGTCGTCATGTTGATTTCCTTCGTGTCGAGCGTGGTCGATGGCATCGACCACGATGTGATGGATGTGGGAGTCGGCGAGGGCATAGATCGCCTCGCGACCTCGTTGCTGGCGCACGAGGAGGTCGGCCCCGCGCAAGATTCGCAGGTGCTGCGAGACGAGTGGCTGGGTTGCACCGGTTGCCTCGACCAACTCGTGCACACAGCGGGGGCCGTCGAGGAGCGACGCGAGCATGGCGAGCCGCAGCGGGTGCGCCATGGCTTTCAGCAGGGTGGCGCCGTCCGCGAACGCGTCGTCGTGATAGGTGGTGCGGTTCGCCGACATCCGTTACATAGTGACATCGCAATATGACTATGTAAAGCCGGCGAGCCTTGATTGGCCGCCGCGGGCCAGGTCAGAGAACGCCGGCGAGCCACTCCCGAGCGTCCACCATCATCTCGATCGTTTGACTGTGCGCCATCTCATAGGCGTGATCTCGGAGATCCCAGCCGCCGTCCTGCAGCGCAGCGATGACATCGAGGGGCTGGTCGGGTCCAATGAAGCCGTCCTTGGTACCCCACTGGAAGAGTGCGGGACGGCCATCGCCGTTGCCGAGATCGCTTTCGAACCCGAGCGCACTCGGGACCCCACAACACATGGCCCAGACGCCGGCGTAACGCGGCGCATCAGGTTTGCTCGCGAGCGCGAGGGCAAGCCAACCCCCCTGGCTGAAGCCGCCGACCACACACCGTTCGAGCGGAACGTTCGCAAGCGCGGCTTGTGCTTGGACGAAGTCCTCGAGTGTGTCGAGGAGACTCGTCACCTCCGCGGTGTCTTGTTCGAACGTCTGGAGGTCGATGGGCCACCATCCTGCGCCATCGCCGTCGGGCATCGTGAGTGGGCCCCGCGGGGCGATCGCAGTGAACCGTTCGTCCGGGTCGACCAGCGGCACATACGACGCGAGATGATGCTGTTCGGCGGTGTAGCCGTGCATGAGAAAGAGCAGCCGGTCGGCGCCGTCGCGATCGATGCGGTACTGAGTGAACGACATGGCCGTGAGTCTGGCAGGCCGATCCCGCCGGTGCCGGGACCGTCCGATCGTCGACGTATCCCCTGACCGAAAACGGCAACCGGTCGTCCAGGCACCGCCTCGACGCGTCGGTGTCCCAGCATGAGACTCTCGCCCGTCACGAACACCGCGACCATGGGGGAGACACGACGTGAACATGATCAAGGCAGAGGGCGTCCCGATCGCCATCACCATCTTCGGGATTCTGATGGGGCTCGGCGGCACCATCATCGGCATCACGGCACTCGCCGACCCGACGTCCGCCGTGAACTTCATCGACGGTGCTGACGACCTCGCGACGTCGTGGGCCGGTCGAAACCTCGGCCTCGGGTTGGCGATGCTCATCGCCGTTGCGCTGCGGCAGGCCGGCGCGTACGCCGCTGCGTTCGCCGGAGGCGTGGCACGAGAACTGAGCGACGTCATGGTGGAATTCAACGCCGCCTTCTTCGTCATCATGGTGCTCGAGATCGCATGCGTGGTCTGGTGCGCTCGTGCCGTCTTCACGACCGCTCAGGCCCAACCGTCGGCCTGAGCGACGACGGACGAGCGAGCCTGCCGCTCCTGTCGACGCTGGAGCAGGCGGGCGATCGGCGGCACCCGCAGGACGAGGCCGAGCGCGATCAGCATCGCGGAGATCCCGATCTCGCTCTCGCCCGGTATCAAGATGACGTGGCTGAGCAGCGCGACCCCGACGACATAGGTCGCTCGGTGCAGCATCCGCCAATGGCGCATGCCCATGGCCCGCTGCGAACGGCGACTGCTGGTCAAGAACAGCGGTGCCGAGACCAAGAGGGCAAGACTGCCGGCGATCAAGAAGGGTGCGCTGAAGGACGCGGCCACACCAGATTCGATGGCGAACATTGCGCCGTTGCTGAGCGCCAACAAGAAGAACACAATCCCGAGATACTTGCGGACCCGCACCTGCGTCCGACCGGTGAGCCACTGGATCGGTGAGGCCAACAACATTGCGCCGAAGGTGAACATGCCCGGTTCTTCGCCCGCGCCCAGAACCGTTTCGATCATGGCTTCGGTCGTGATCAGCCCGAGCAATCGCGCGCCGATGGTGCCGAGGATGATGGCCGGAGCCACGGCACCGGCGACCAGCACGAGGCACTGGAGCACGGTGAAGCGATTCCAGACCGGACGACGAAGTACGTCACGAGCCGTCGCCCACCGGCTGGGCGGCGACGACGGGGAGGTGTGCTCGAGGGTGGCGGTCATGGAGGTCCTTTGCCGTGGGATCTTCAGCGTGACCGCACCCCGGCAAACCGTCGTCAGCCGCGGGGAGGCGTGCCGTACACCCACAGGAGTACGCGCTCGCGTCCAGCGTCGGGGACACTGGAAGCAATGAAGCAACACCCTGGCGCCGCGAGCCGGCTGACCCGGCACCTCGCAACGCCCGGTGCCATGGAGGCGGCGGTCGTCGTGCTCGTCATGGTCGTGCTGGTTGCAGAGCTCGGCGAAGCCGACTCGCCACCATCGCCCTGGGTCGTGGCGCTCGCCGTCATCAGCGCGCTCGTCCTGCTCGGCCGTCGGCGCCAGCCTGAGCTCGTCCTGGCGATCACGATCGGCGCCCGGCTCGTGCTGTTGGGCGCCGCCGGTTCCGGACTGGCGATGTTGCCGGTCGTCGCCGTGGCGCTTTACACCATGGCCCGCCACGGCGATCGGCGCCGCAGTCTCACGATTGCGATTGCCGCTGCGCTTGTCATGGCGGTCGCAGCCGCCGCGCTCGGGGACGATGCGTATGCGGTCGAGCTCCTCGAAGAAGGAGCGTTGATGCTGCTCCCCGTCGCCGTCGGTGACGCGTTGCGAGCGCGCGACGACCGCATCCACGATCTGATCGAGGCGGCGTCAGAGGCGAAGCTCCACGCCGAGCGGCTACGGATTGCCCGTGACCTTCATGATGTTGTCGCTCATGGCCTGTCGGCCATCGCCATCCACTCCGGTGTCGCAGCCCGTCGCCTCGATGACGATCCTGACCAGGCTCGGGAGGCCCTGGAGCTCATCAACCAGACGGGGCGGTCGTCGCTGGAAGACCTTCGTGCGATGGTCGGTGCGCTTCGATCGACCGCCGACGCGCCGGTGACGCCAACCCCGACAACACCTGATGACTTCCGCGCCTCGCTTGCTCGGGCGGAGCTTGCGGGCGTGCACGTCAGCGTTCACACGGTGGGCGAGTTCCCCACCGATGCCGGCGATGCGGTGGTGGTGGCGACCCATCGGATCCTCCAGGAGGCTTTGATGAACGTGGCCCGTCATGCCGGCAAGGTCGCCGCTGCGGTCGAGCTGATCCATGCGGGAGATCATGTCCGCCTGTCGGTCGTAAACGAACCGGGACCGAGCAAGTCGACGACCACGGTTCCGACAGCTCTGCGGTCGACGGGGGTCGGCATCGTTGGAATGCGAGAGCGGGCCGAATCGCTGGGCGGAACGCTCACCGCGGAAGCCACGGTCGAGGGTGGGTTCCAGGTCGTGGCCGAGCTGCCATATTCGAGGCTCGCATGACGACGGCGGTCCGCCCCATTCGCGTGGCGCTGGTCGACGATCACGAGATCGTGCGCCGGGGCTTCGCCTCTCTGATTGCGCCGGAGCCAGATCTCGATGTGGTTGCCGAGAGCGCAACCGGCATCGAGGCGATCGATGCAGCCCACCACTCCCGTCCCGATGTCGTTTTGATGGACATCCGAATGCCCGACCTCGACGGCATTGCCGCAACCGCACGCATCACCAGCAACCCACGCCTCGACCAGGTCAGGGTGCTGATTCTCACCACCTTCGACCTCGATCAGTACGTGTACGACGCCCTTCGCGCCGGCGCCTCAGGCTTCCTTCTCAAAGACACTCCGCCGCAGCAGCTACTCGATGCGATTCGCACGATTGCAGCTGGCGATGCGTTACTCGCACCCTCGATCACCCGCCGCCTGATCGAAGAGTTTGCGGCCCGGCCCGAACCCGGCGCAGATGATCGGCTGGGGGAGCTCACCGATCGTGAACTCGACGTGCTGTCACAGGTTGGGCGGGGGTACACCAACGCAGAGATCGCTCAGCGGTTGATCATCTCGCCGTTGACCGCAAAGACCCACGTGAGCCGGATCCTCGCCAAGCTCGATGCGCGCGATCGGGCCCAGCTCGTCGTGATCGCCTACGAGACTGGACTTGTCGCCCCGGGGCAACCGTGAGGTCGAGTCATGGCGAGGGTTGACGCTGCCGCAGGCCGTGATGCTCATGCTCGTCGCCGTTGACCCGAAGACAGAACGAGCGCTGCCCACCCGACACCTTTGATGCCAGTGCGTGGATCGGTCCGTGGACCCGGTGGGCCGAGGCTGCGTCGGTTGGCGGCTCGCCGGTCGCCGCTCGGAGCATCGGTGCGCTCGCGCCGGCCACCAGCGCCGCGACCGCCGCCGCGCCAGCAGCGACCAGGATTGTCACCGAACCGCCCGGCCCGGCGTAGAGCACGCCTGCGACGATGGGTGCGATCGCCGACGCGAGAGCCGAGATGCTCGTGTTGATTCCTTGCACCTGGCCCTCCTCGGCCTCATCGGCGGCTTGGGTCACCACCGACTGGAGCGTCGGTAAGACCAGCGCCATCCCGATGTTTGCGACGAACGCAATGGGCAGGAACGTCACCACGGTGGTGGGGATTCGGAGGAGCACGAAGGCGATGGGCAAGATCGCAAGCCCGGTGAGGAGTGTGCCGACGTCGCCGCGGAGGCGCTCGACGAACCGGAGCGTGACCATCTCGTTGAAGATCAAGAACACGCCGGTGGCGACCATCATCAAACCCACTGCGGCTTCGCTGATGCCGAGTCGGTCGACGTACCAGAGCGGGACGATGGTCATGTAGGCGCTGAAGGCCAGCGTGAACGCGGCCTGAACGGTGAACAGCCGAACGAGCGTCTGGCGGCCGGTCAGGGTCCGGGCCTTGGCGATCAGGTTCAGTTGATGGAGGGGATTGGCGTCAAAGGCGGGCGTCCGATGATCCGGATCGAGCGACTCGAGGAGCGAGGACGCCATCCACACCAGGGTCGCGAGGGAGAGTGCGATCGCCAAGATCGCCGGCCCCAGAAAGCCGATGCTGGTGTCCGCGGACGCGGAACCAAGCGCGGGTCCCATCAGCAAGGCAACGCCGGCAACGGCACCCTGCATCGAGAACACGGCCGTGCGGGCATCGGCCGGCACCTTGTCGGCGAGGTAGGCGGCGGCGACCGACGCATTGCCACCCGTCAGCCCGTCGACCAGCCGGCTCACCGCAAGGAGGCCAACCGCGATCCCGGGCGAATCGGTGAAGGCGTAGGCCAGGGCGAAGACGCCCCAGCTGGCGAGGGTCCCAGCCTGGGAGACCAACAAGATGGGGCGACGCCCGTAATGGTCCGCCATGCTTCCCAAGATCGGCGCCGCGAAGAACTGTGCGGCGGGATACGCCGCGATCAGCAGCGAAAAGACCAGATCGGATTGCCCGAGATCTCGGACGACGAATGGCAGCACCGGGATCAGCAAGGTGCCGCCGATCGCATTGACGAACGTCAGGAGAAGGATGGGTTTTGCCGCGGGAGGAATGTTCGAGAACACGGCTTCCGTGTTAGCACGGGATGGTGAGCCGAGAGGCGGACAGATGTGGTCACCTCGTGTCCAGCACTGGCCGATGATTCGTCGGGCGGACCCCAGGGACGCTCATGGCATCTGCAACAAAAGCGCCATCCCGGCAAGCCCGACCCCGAGCGACGCCCATTGCGCCTGGCTGTGCCCCCACGTGTCGATGATCCAACCCATCGTGGGCGGCCCCACGAGTCCGCCAACGCCGGCTGAGGTGTACAGCGCACCGAGGACACCTCCCATACCGACCGTTCCGAATCGGTCGGCGACCACCGCCGGAGAGAGGGCGATGAAGCCGCCATACGCAACGCCGAGCACGAGTGCGAAGACGACGAGGAGGGTGTAGCTCGTGTCAGCCACGATCCAGATCACGAAACTGGTCGCCAAGATGAAGAACGATGCCCGGTACAGCCCGGTCAAGGCGATGCGCCCAGCGAGGGCGCCAAAGCCCAGCCGACCGATGACGGAGGCCATCCCGAGCAGGCCGAGCAACACCGCTGCTGACCCCCTCGTCCCGGTCGAATCGACATAGTCGGCGAGGAAGACGAACGGTGTGAACAAGGTGATCGATATCAGCAGCGACGACGCGTACAGCAACCAGAAATCGTGACGACCTCGGAGCGCGTCTCGCACCGGGGCCGGAGGTTCGGCGCGAGACGTCGGGGAGGCGTGAGCCCCGGCGGCGGCGATCGCCAGGAGCGCTCCTGACCCAATCGCCAACGTTCGATAGGTGGCGCGCCATCCGTTCGCGTCGATCAGCAGCTCGACGATCGGCACCACCACCAAGGTCCCCATGCCGATGCCCGCCACCGCCAGCCCGAGCGCGAGCGTGCGGCGTTCGTCGAACCAGCCGCCAACCGTGGCCACCATCGGCACATAGCAGCACGCAACCCCGAGCCCGACCCCGAGCCCGTAGGTGAGGTACCCGAGTTCGATCGTTTCGACTTCGGCGGTGAGGAACAGTCCGCTCACCATCGCGACCGCACCGAATACCACGACTCGACGCGGCCCGACACGATCGGCCACCCGGCCGGTGACGATGCCGATGGCGAAGTAGGCAAAGGTGGTGATGGCGAAGAAGAACGCGGTGGCGGAACGGTCACTGCCGAACTCGTCGGCCATTGGACCAAAGAACTCGCCGAAGCTGTAGGCCACACCGAAGACGGTGAACAGCGCGAGGAACGTACTGGCGACGACCACCCAGCCCCGGGCCGAGTCGAGCTCGCCAGGCGAGTCGGTCACCCGCGGGTCAGTGGCGGGTGACCTTCACCGGCAGGGTCGAGTAGCCATGCACGAACGAAGACCAGACGCGTTCCGGCTCGCCTTGGACCTCGATGGTCTTGAAGCGGGTCAGCATCTCTTCCCACAGCACTCGAAGCTGCAGCTCGGCGACCCGACTTCCCATGCAGAAGTGGATGCCGTAGCCGAACGCAAGCTGACGGTCGGCGTTGTGCCGCTCGATGTCGAGCACGTGCGCATTCTCGAAGACGTCCTCGTCCTGGTTGGCGCTGATGTACCACATCAGGACCTGATCGTCTTTCTTGATCTGCTTGCCGCCGAGCTCGGTGTCTTTGGTGGCGGTGCGGCGCATGTAGGACAGCGGCGTCTGCCAGCGGATGACCTCAGGAACGAACTTCGAGATGAGGTCCGGATTGGCCTTCAGCTTGTCGAACTGATCGGGGAACGTGTTGAGCCCGTACACGCTGCCCGTCATCGTGTTGCGGGTGGTGTCGTTGCCGCCGACGATCAAGAGCAGCAGATTGCCGAGGTGCTCGAACGGTGACATGTCCTTGGTCGCCTCACCGTTGGCGAGCATGGTGACCAAATCGAAGCCATCTCCACCCCGCCGTTCGTCCCAGAGCTTGCTGAAGTACGCGACGCACTCCATGAGCTCGTCGATTTTTTGCTGCTGGGTCTCGACAACGCCACCCGGAGCCGGAATCGCGAAGACGATGTCGGACCAGCGGGTGAGCAGCCGGCGATCCTCCATCGGAAAGTCGAACAGCGTCGCCAGCATCAGGGTCGTCAGCTCGATCGACACCGTGTCGACCCACTCGAACTCTTCGTTCTCGGGAAGGGAGTCGAGCAGCATCTGCGTGCGCTCACGGATCATCGGCTCGATGTTGCGCAGGTTGGCCGGCGCGGACACGCTGCGAACGGTCTTGCGTTGCTGGGTGTGGGTCGGCGGATCCATCGCGATGAACGGCGTGAGCTGGGGCGGAATCGCCTGGTCCTCCATCTTGTCGAGCGACAGGCCGAGGGTGATGCCGCTCGCCGACGAGTAGGTCTCCCAGTCACCGTCGACGGCGCGCACATCGTCGTACTTCGTGACCGACCAGTACCGGCCTGCGGTGTCCAGCTCGTTGAAGTGCACCGGATCCTCAGCCCGCAACCGAGCGAAGTGGTCCTGCCAGCGGTCTTCTTTGAAGAGGTGGGCGTTCAGCGGGTTGATGTCCTCGATCGAGAGCTCCGCTGCAGCCGGGACGCCGAGGCCTTTCTCGGCCATCTCCATTTCCGGCGTCACGACGTCGGGGTTGAAGATCTGCTGCGTCTCTTGGGCCATGTCGGTCATTGGGCTGCTCCTCGGTCCGACTTACAGTGTATGCACAGCGGACGGGCTGGGTACCACCCACCCCCAGCGGTGTACGGTGATCGCCCATGACAGAGCAGCGCCACGCCACGGTCGCGGGTGAGGCCGAGACCTTCGATGCACTCGTCCTCGGCGCCGGTGTCGCCGGCATCTACCAGATCAAACGGCTGGTGGATCTTGGCCTCGACGCAGTGGTTTTGGAAGCCGACGAAGACCTTGGCGGCACGTGGTACCGCAACCGCTACCCGGGCGCCCGATTCGACTCCGAGAGCTACACCTATGGCTACTCCTGGTCCCAAGAGGTGCTCGACCGGTGGCACTGGAAGGAACGCTTCTCCCCACAGCCCGAAACGCTGCGGTATCTGAACTTCGTGGCGGAGACCCACGACCTTCGTCGGCACATGCGGTTTGGTCGACGAGTCGCCTCGATGACGTGGATCGAAGACCAGCGCCACTGGGCCGTCGTGACGACCGACGGCGAGCGATACCTGGCCCGATGGGTCATCACCGGTCTCGGCGCGCTTTCGGTGCCGACGATGCCGAAGGTCGAGGGCATCGATGCGTTCGGCGGCTCAGCGTTCCACACCTACGACTGGCCACGCGACGGCATCGACCTCTCCGACAAACGGGTCGGGATCATCGGCACCGGAGCGACCGCGATCCAGATCATCGCGGCGATCGCTGACACGGTCGGCGACTTGACGGTCTTCCAGCGGCGCCCCAACTGGAGTGTCCCGCTGCGCAACTCGGCGATCTCCGCAGAGGAGATGGAAGCGATCCGGTCCCGCTACGCCGAGATCTTCGCCAACTGCGCCGCAACCCCCGGCGGGTTCGAACACGTTGCCGATCGGCGCAACTACGACGACCTCACCCCCGAACAACGTCGCGAGACATGGGATGAGCTCTACGACGCGCCGGGCTTCGCACTGCAACTCGCCAACTTTCCCGACACGTTCTTCAAGCCCGAGGCGAACCAAGAGCTCTCCGACTATGTCGCCGACCGCATCCGCCAGCGAGTCGACGACCCGGAGATCGCGGAGAAGCTGATCCCTCGCGACCATGGCTTCGGCTACCAACGGCTCCCACTCGAAACGAACTACTTCGAGGCGTACAACCGGCCCAACGTTCACCTCGTCGATGTGTCCGAGGATCCCATCGACCGGGTGACGCCGACCGGAATCCGGACTCGCCAACACGAGCACGAACTCGACGTGCTCATCTTCGCCACCGGCTTTCACGCCATGGTGGGCGCATTCAACCGGATCGACGTGGTCGGCGTTGGTGGCCTGACCCTCAAGGATGCTTGGGCCGACAATCCCGACACCTACCTCGGCACGCTGAACCACGGGTTCCCCAACCTCTTCATGATCGCCGGACCACAGAGCGCGTCTGGGTCGACGAACTATCCGCGGGCGCTCGAGACAGGCGTCGCCTGGATCAGCGAACTCCTGGAGGACACGCTCGCGGCCGGGCACTCTCGAGTTGAGGTCACGGCCGAGGGCCAGGCGTGGTGGTCCCGCGAGGTGCGATCGATGCAGGACTTCATGCCCTTTGGCCGCACCAGCAAGAGCTGGTTCACCGGCTACAACTCCAATGTTGCAGGTCACGAAGAAGGCAACATCCGCTACCAGGCGTACTGGGGCGGGGCGCCACGGTTCCGCGCCCACCTCGAAGCCGCTGTCGAATCGGGCTACGGCCAGATCGATCGTCGCTGACCATCGTCGAGTCTGGGAGACTTCCGCTCATGAAAATGCGCTACAAGCTGGCCGGTGCGCCTTTGGGGTACACACTCGCCACCGTCGACGGCACCGCTGACCCGTATGGCGGGTTCGGGGCGACGCTGTGGAGCGATGATCGATTGGTGTCGGCGGTGCTCAAGGAGCTGGTGTTCCTGCGGTGCTCCATTGTCAACGAGTGCCCGACCTGACTGAACAGCCATGTTGCCTCGGCGAGGCGACGAGGACTGACCGACGACGAGATCGATGCGATCGGCGACCCGCGCCGATGGGCGGACGTCTTCGATGAGCCGGCCCGGTGGGCGCTGCGACTGGCCGATGAGATGAGCGGGGGCGCCAGCCATCAGCTCACCGACGGGCTGATCGCCGGCCTGCGGACCCATTTCACCGAGGCCGAGCGGGCTGAGCTCATCCTCGTCGCCGGGCAAGCCAACCTCAACAACCGGGCCGGAAACGCCGCCAAGCAGGTGCTCGACGGTGACGAGCCCGCCTGACCCAGGAGCCTGAGCATGGGAACGAACCAGCGAGCCGCGATCCAGATGAGTGAGGCGGAGGTAGCTGCTTTCATCGACCAGAGCCGAACGGCGACCATGGCGACCATCGGCCCCGACGGCTCACCGCATCTGATCGCAATGTGGTACGCCGTCGTCGACGGCCAGATCTGGTTCGAGACGAAAGCAAAGTCGCAAAAGGTCGTGAACCTCCGCCGCGACAACCGCCTGACCGTGATGATCGAGGACGGGCTCACCTATGACGCCCTTCGCGGGGTAGCTCTCGAGGGCGTCGGTGAAATCGTCGAGGACCCGGCGGCGCTTTGGGCGGTTGGTGTGAGTGTGTGGGAGCGGTACAACGGCCCGTACACCGACGATGTGCAGCCGCTTGTCGAGGTCATGTTGCACAAGCGGGTCGCAGTGCGACTCGACGTTCGGCGCTGTCGGAGTTGGGATCACACAAAGCTCGGAATGGATCCGATTGCGGTCGGGGGAACCACCGCGCCGACCCCCTGACCCACGAGACTGGACGTTTGTTCAGTCTCGTGTACTGTGCTCAGAGTCACCGAAGGAGGGTGTGTTCGTGAGCGCTGCCGCCGTCAGTCCCGTCGCCCGGATCGAGGCACTGATCGTCTCGGTGCCCGCCGAGGGCAACGCCTTCGCCGAGGGCGCCGAAGAGACGCTGCTCGTGCGGATCACCGATGAGGACGGCCGAACCGGCATCGGCGAGTGCCCCTGCACCCCCGCGGTCAACAAGGCCATGATCGATCAGGCGACCATCCACTTCTGGAGCCAGGGAATCCCCGACCTCGTGATCGGCGCCGACCCGGTGGAGGCCCGAGCGATCTTCGACCGTGTCTACCACGGCAGCTTCTATCACGGCCGCCGCGGGACCTTCATCCAGGCGATGTCGGCAGTGGACATCGCCCTGTGGGATCTCGCCGGCCGCCAGTTAGGCGTGCCGGTCTACAAGCTGCTCGGTGGCGCCCGGACCGATCGAATCCGGCCGTATGCGACCTGCTACCCGGGCGACATCTACGACGGCCCGATGGATCCCATCATCGACGAGATTGCCCGGCAGGCGCAGCTCTCGGTCGAGCAAGGCATCACTGCGATCAAGGTCCCGGTGTTGTTCGGGACCGAGGTGAGCGACAAGCAGATCGTCGACTTCACGCGGCTGGCGCGGGAGATGGTTGGCGACGACGTCGTGCTCGCCCTCGACTTCGGCTATCGGTGGCACGACTGGTACGACGCCGCATGGACCCTCAAACGCATCGAGCCCTACGACATTCACTTCGCCGAAGCGCCACTTCGCCACGACGATCTTCATGGCCACGCTCGCCTCGCCCAGGTATCGCCAGTGCGGGTGGGCGGCGCCGAGTTCGCCGCCGGACGCTGGGAAGTGCGGGAGTGGCTCGAGACGGGCGGCGTCTCGCTCGTCCAGCCGGGGGTGAGTAGGGCCGGCGGCTTCACCGACCTGATGCGGATCGCCGAGATGTGTGAGATGTATGGCGCAACCCTGATGCCCCACAGCTTCGCAACCGGCATCACCGACATGGCCAACTTCCACCTGATGGCGGCGGCGACGACCATTCCGATGGTGGAGTTCCGCTCATCGAGGCTGGGCCCGTCTCGGCTTCGCACCGAACTCGTCTCTCCGCCCGAGCCTGCGTTCGTCGACGGATTCGCTGAGCTGCCGACCGAACCGGGACTGGGGCTGACCCTCAACGATGCCCTCGTCGAGCAGTACACACGCGTCGTCGACTCGTGAATGACCTCGCGTTCTTCAGCGCCGTGGACGCGCTCGCCGGGTTCGCCGATGGATCGCTGCGACCGAGCGAGCTCATGGCGGCTGTCCTCGCGGCCGACGACCGCTGCGGGGCGCTCACCCAGCGCTACGACGACGATGCGATGGTGGCCGCTGCACACGCCGATGGAGCCTGGCGCGACGGCCGGGCCCGGCCACTGGAAGGCCTCCCCGTTGCGATCAAAGAGGACAAGGGCGTGGCCGGCCGACCGACGTCGGCCGGGTCGGTCATCTGGGCTGACGCGGTCGCCGAGGGCAACGCGCCACCGGTGCAGGCGATCGTCGATGCGGGCGCCATCGTGCACGCACGAACGAACGTCAATGAAATGGGCACCTCCGGAATCACCGGTGGTCGGCTCTTTCCACCGACAGCCAATGCCTACGACGCCACCTGCAACAGTCTTGGGTCCTCGGGTGGGGCTGCGGTCGCACTGGCCACCGGCCTCACCACCCTCGCAAACGGCTCTGACTACTGCGGATCGATCCGGCTCCCGGCAGCGGCGAACGGTGTGGTGGGCTTCAAACCCTCGCGGGGGCGCAACGCGGTCGGGTCCTACTTCAATCTGGACTGGTACGACCACGACGGCCCGATGGCGCGATCGGTTGCCGACTGCGCCGTGCTGCAGAACGTGCTGGCCGGCCAGCAGGCCGGCGATCTCTTCAGCCGCCCCGACTGGCACCCGGTCGCAGCTGATCCAGCGGATCCCACCACCCTACGAGTTGCCGTCACGGTCGATCTCGGGATCGCCACCGTGGAGCCCGAAGTGGCCGACGCAACGCGCGCGCTCGGACAGCGGCTCGAGATGGCGGGGGCGTCGGTCGACGAGGTGACGATCGGCTGGGACGAGCGAGCACTGTGGGCGTTTCGGACCCATGCCGCGGCGATCTTTGCCGGATGGGCGGCCCCGTACCTGGCCGACCATCGTGCGGTCATGACCGACTACGCGGTCGCCTTCGCAGAGACGGCCGCCTCGCTGACGGCGACCGATTTCGCCGAGTCGATGGCGATCGAGGCCGAGATGTGGGACACGCTCGGCCCGGTCTTCGACACCCACGATGTCGTCATGTGCCCCACGACAACCACCCCTTCGCTTCCACTCGCTCATGACCCTGCAGGGCCACCGATACTCGTGGCCGGCGAGGAGGTGGCCGCCGACTTCGGGTGGATGCTCACCTGGCCGTTCAACATGCTCAGCGCCCTTCCCGTCATGACGGTCCCATGCGGGACCACCGGCGCCGGTGTTCCGATCGGGGCGCAGCTGGTCGGGCGTCCCTTCGCGGACCACCGGGTGTTCGGCGTGGCCGCGCTCGCCGAAGCGATCAGTCCTTCCATCGGGACCTTTGCCCCATGAGCGAGTCCGACGCCAGCCAGATCGCCGCCCACAACCCGTTCCTCGGGAATCGCCTGGGAATCGACGGCATTCCCGAGGTTGTCGACGGCCAGATCCACAAGCGAGCAACCGCGGTCGTCTTCGCCGACGGGGCCGAGCATCGGTTCCACCATCAGTGGCTTCGGCACAGCTGCTACAGCCCGACGTTCGGGAACCCAGCCGATGGCATCCGGTTCAGCACGGTGATCTCGTTTGATCGCGACGTCGCTCCCGCGTCCGTCGAGCCAGTCGATGGGGGACTGCAGGTCGTCTGGACCGACGGGCATGAATCGCACTTCGCAGCGGATTGGCTGTGGCACCACGCCTACGACGGCTCGGCCCGGCTTCGACGCCAGGCCTGGCGCCCCGTCACGTGGCGGGCCGGCCTGGCCGACGACTTCCCGACGGTGGCGTGGCAAGCCGCTCGCGACGGGGGAGTAGGTCAGCTCTCGCTGTACGAGCAGCTACGCGACTTCGGCATCGTCCGGGTGCGTGACCTCGGTACCGCGCCCGAGATGACCGAAACGCTCGCCGCCGTGGTCGGACCCATTCACGAGACGACGGTGTACGGGCGCATCTATGACGTGAAGGCGGAACCGATCGCGAAGCTGGGTGCCAAGACCGGGATGCCGCAGGCGCCGCACATCGACGACGCCTTCACGTATTCGCCGCCGGGCATCGATGTCTTTCACTGCCTGATCAACACCGATGAGGGGGGCCTCAGCACGTACGTCGACGGTTTCGCAATCGCCGAGGCGATGGCGGCCGAGGAGCCCGATGCCTACCACGCGCTCACCAGCCTCCCCGTGAGCCATATCCGCCGTCACCCCGGCGAGATCGACTTTCGCCATCGAGGTCCGCTGATCTCCCTCGACGAATTCGGCCGGCCGCGCGGCATTCGATACTTCGACCGAGCCCTTGCGCCGCTCGATGTCGAGCCGGATCAGGTCGATCGCCTCTACGACGCCATTCGGTCCTTCAATCAACGGATGGTCAGCAGCGAGTTCATCGCCACGATCCGGGTGGCCCCCGGCGATGGCGTCTTGATCGACAACCACCGCGTCATGCATGGCCGCACGGCATTCGACCCCGCGGCCGGCCGCCATATTCGACTGTGCCATGTCCCGCGCGACGAGTTCCACGCTCGCTGGCGAGAGCTTGCGCGCCGACTCGTTCCTGCCCAACACGACCTGCATTTGCCGCAGGGTTCGATCTGATCGGAGATCCCCATGTCGATCCGGCCCGAGAAGTGGTCCGATCCAGCCAACAAGCTGTTTCCGTACCAGGTCGCGTTCACGGCACCGCCTCATGATTTCGATGCGGCGCCATCGGACTTCCTCAGGATCTGCCCGCCCGACGTTGGGGTGCACGGTCGGTTGCTCCACGCCCCGGTCTACGCCCATGAGTTGACACAGCGGGCCGACAACTTCCACCTGCTCGAAGAGTACGTGCACTGTATGAGCAACGCTGGCGCCGACGTGGCCGGTCAGGTCGGGACGAACTGGGTGCACGCCAACGGCACGGATGTGCATGACATCCGCCGGTTCGTCGGCGAGATGTCCGACAAATACGAGATGCCGTTCCACATGGCCGGCCTCACCCTGGTCGAGGCGTGCGAGGCCATGGGCTACGAGCGAGTCGCGCTCAACTCGGTGTACTTCTGGCCCGACTGGCGCGATGGTGTCGTGCGCTTCTTGCGCAGCGCGGACATCGACGTGGTGTGGTTCGGGAACTTCGTCGACCAGGGCTGGTACGCCACCCAGGAGGAGGTCAACGACCACACGTGGATTTTCCCGGGCAACCTGGCGCTCGACTCGATGCAGCATGCGCTCGACGCCGCCGGCGCGGTCGACGCGGTCCTGGTCAACGGGATGTCGAACTATCGAGACGCACGTGGCCTACCGCAGCGACTGGTATCACTTGCCGCTGACATCGAGGCCGAGATCGAAACGCCGGTCCTCGCCGCTGACGTCACCCTGTACTGGCGAATCTTCACGACCCTCGGCGTTGCCCCGCAGGGCCGACACGGATCGCTCCTTCGTTCCCTCCAGACCTGAAAGTACCGAGCATGTTCTTGACCCTCTGGGCGACGCCGCGATCGACCTCGACCGCGTTCGAATGGATGATGCGCCAGCGCGGCGACTTCTCCTGTTTCCACGAGCCGTGGAATGAGCTCTATTACTACGGCGAAGACCGGGTGAGCGATCGAGACGCAGGGGTGATGGCCAGGCCCGGGCACAGCTACGCGTCGGTGTGGGCCGAGCTCGACCGCACGGAACGAGAGACCGGCTCGGTCTTTGTCAAGGACTTCGCCTACAGCGTCGAACACCAGCTCTCCGACGAGCGGCTCTCCATCATGACCCACAGTTTCTTGATTCGTGACCCGCGGCGCGTCATCCAGGGACTTGCGAAGCACTGGCCGGATTGCACCTACGAGGAGGTCGGGTTCGAGTCGCTCCACCGGCTCTTTTGCCGCCTCGCCGACCGCGATGGCCACGCACCACCGGTGATGGCGTCAGCTGACCTGCTCGATGACCCCGCCGGCACGACCGCCGCGTACTGTGAGGCAGTTGGGATTCCGTTC
>JBCCYT010000022.1:0-39799 GCA_039188975.1 Actinomycetota bacterium | reverse complement strand
TCACGTGCGCTGAACGAAGCGCTCTAGGGTGGCGGGCTGTGGGGGGATCTCAGGAGATCGCTGATGCAGCTGCTGCTGCGATGTTTGCCGAGGACCGCAATGCTCGGGCGATGGGAATCGTTGTGTCGGCGGTGAGTCCGGGGGCGGCGACGGTCGAGATGACGGTTGTCGAGTCGATGGCGAACGGGTTGGAGACGTGCCACGGCGGCATCGTGTTTGCGGTGGCGGACACGGCGATGGGGTTTGCTTCGAATTCGTTGGGTGGCACGCACCTGGCGTCGAGCGCGACTATCGAGTGGCTGGCTCCGGCGTATGTGGGCGACCGGCTGGTGGCGGTGGCGACCGAGGCCCATCGGGCGGGGCGTACCGGCATTTACGACATCACGGTGAGTGGACCAAACGGCGTCGTCGCGGTCTTTCGGGGCAAGACGAAGCAGGTTTCCGCCGAAGGTCCGGGGTCATCGTGACCCAGCGGCGGACTCGGTCCGACGAGTTCGAGGATGCCGCTGCGGAGCGGGTTGCACTCGAGGGGCTCGACCCGGTCACTTTTCGTGCGATGTTCGGGATCTTCCGGTTGGGTGCCCGGATGTTCAATGACCTCGAAGCATCGATTCATCGCCCGGCGGGCTGGTCGTTGGCCGGGTTCCGGGTGATGTTCTTGTTGTGGGTCGGCGGACCGATGGAGTCGTTCGAGATCGCTCGGCTCGCCGGTCTGAGTCGGGCTGCGATCTCGAGTGCGGTCAACACGTTGGAGCGCGATGGCCTGGTCGACCGTCGGCGAGAGTCGGAGGATCGCCGAGTGGTGACGGTGTATCTGACCAACGATGGCGCGGCCCGCCTGCAGGCCGCCTATCGCGTGCAGAATGCGCGGGAGCGTGAGCTTCTGGGTGATCTCAGCGATGACGAACTGACGGCGCTCACGGAGCTGATGCGGCGGGTGTCGTCGACCCGCCTCGAGGACGACTGACCGAGCGCCGGTTGTTCAGACGACTCGTTGGGCCTTGCCTTGGCTGCGCGGCACAGCGAATGGCTCGACCACATCGACGGTTGCGGTGACGCCGATCATGGTTTTGATTCGTTCTTTGGCCTGGGCTGCGAGTGCGAGGTAATCGCTCGTGGGCTCGAGCGCTTCGACCTTGACGGTGAGCGTGGCCATGTTGCCGTCGGCGCCTTTGTGGAGTTGGTAGTGCGGCGACAGGCCTTCGATCTGCATGAGTTCGGCTTCGACCTGGCTCGGGTACACGTTGACGCCGCGGATGATCAGCATGTCGTCGCTGCGACCGGTGATGCGAGCCAGTCGGCGCATGGTGCGCGCCGTGCCGGGGAGCAAGGTCGTGATGTCGCGGGTGCGGTAGCGGATCACCGGTAGGGCTTGTTTGGTGAGCGACGTGATGACCAGTTCACCTTGTTCGCCATCGGGGAGGACCGCTCCGGTCTCGGGGTCGATGATCTCGGGATAGAAGTGATCTTCCCAAATGGTGAGGCCGTCCTTGGTTTCGACGCATTCCTGCGCGACGCCCGGGCCGATCACTTCGGAAAGCCCGTAGATGTCGACCGCATCGATGCCGAGGCGTTCCTCGATCTCCGCCCGCATGCCTTCGGTCCAGGGTTCCGCGCCGAAGATGCCGACCTCGAGCGACGACGCCTTTGGGTCGACACCGAGGCGCTCCATCTCGTCGATCAGGTTGAGGCAGTACGACGGGGTGACGGTGATGAGGCGAGGTTCGAAGTCAGTGATGAGCTGCACTTGACGTTCGGTCTGACCTCCGCCGAACGGGACGACCGTGCACCCAAGTTTCTCGCCGCCGTAGTGGGCGCCGAGCCCGCCGGTGAACAGGCCGTAGCCGTAGGCGTTGTGCAAGAGGTCGCCGGGCCGGCCGCCGGCGGCATACAGCGACCGGGCGACGACCGTTGCCCAGGTGTCGATGTCGGCGGCGGTGTAGCCGACGACGGTCGGCTTGCCGGTGGTGCCTGACGACGCGTGGATCCGAACGAGTTCTTGGCGCGGCGTGGCAAACATGCCGAAGGGGTACGCGTTGCGCAGGTCGTCCTTCACGAGAAACGGCACGCGGGCCAGGTCCTCGAGCGAGGTGATGTCGTCGGGGTGCACGCCGGCTGCGTCGAAGGCCGATCGATAGTGCCCGATGTTGGTGTACGCGGTGGAGAGCGTGACCGCCAAACGTTCGGTCTGCAGGGAGCGGAGTTCGTCGATCGAGGCGGTCTCGATCGGTTCATACCCGGCCATGGTCAGCTCCTGGGGTCGATGGGAACGGCCGGGGCGAGACCGGCGGATTCGATCATTTCGGCCACCTCGAGGCACAGCAGGTCGGACCAGACGGGGCCGTTGACGAGGACGCCGACGGGGAGCCCGTCGACGAGGCCGGCAGGGACAGCAGCCGACGGCAGTCCGAGGGCGTTGGCGAGCATCACGGGCCGGGCATGCGACAGCAGCACCGAGTCGGCGAGTTCGGCAGCGTCGAGATCGGCGTTGTGGGCGAATGGGAGCTGCGACCAGGTCGGCGTCACGAGGACGTCCCACTCGATGAAGAACTCGGCGTAGGTGCGCCGCAGCGAGTGTTGCAGGAGCCAGAGAGCACCGAAGTCCGCAGCGCTGATCTCCCCCATCGTCTCGACGAGCGTTGCCAACTGTTCGCGGGCTGGCGCGCCGAGAATCGGTTCGAGCAAGGGGAAGGCGGTGACGATGTCGCCGGTGACGAGCCCGGACCAGCAACCGAGGACCTCCTCGGTGCGGGGCGCGACGACCTCGTCGACGACGCAACCGGCCGCTTCGAGCGCCTCGCCGGCCGCTCTCGTCGCTGCGGCAACGCCGGGATGCGTGTCGCCACCGGGCACTTCAGCCATCACGGCCACCCGGCGCGTCCCAGACGCCGGCCCGACCAGCGGAACCGGCAGCGCGTCCGGATCGCGAAGGTGGGGACCGCTGAGCGCTTCGAGGCCAATGCGGACGTCGGCAATCGTTCGCGCCATCGGTCCCTGCACCGCGAAGTTCCGGCCGACGATGCCTTCGTCGGGAGCGGGGACGGTGTAGGCCGCCGGCACGCGCCCAGACGTCGGCTTGATCGAGGCGATGGCGCAGCACGACGCCGGGTTGCGCAGCGACCCGCCGAGATCGTTGCCGAGCCCGATGGGTGACATGCCGGTCGCCAGGGCGGCGCCTTCGCCCCCGGAGCTGCCGCCGGCGGTGTGGTCGGGGTGCCACGGGTTGCGGGTTCGGCCGTGGAGTTCGTTCTCGGTGTGGATGCGCAGTCCCAGGTCCGGGAGATTCGTCCGGGCGAGGGGCACGGCACCGGCTGCCTTCATTCGTTCCACGACCGGGGCGTCGACGGCGACAACGGCATCGGCGAACACCTCGAGCCCGTGCGTGGTCGCCTGACCGGCGACATCGATGTTCTCTTTGATGGTGAAGGGAACGCCACCGAGCGGGCCGAGCTCGTCGCCGGCCGCCCGAGCGGCGTCGATCGCAGCGGCTGCTGCGAGAGATTCCTCCGGCATGGTCCGGGTGACGGCGTTGACGGCCGGATTGACCGCGTCGATGCGTTCGAGGTGGGCCTCGACGAGTTCGACCGATGTGACGTCACCCGCCTTCACCGCCACAGCCTGCGCAGCCGCGCTCATTTCCCACAGTGCAGCCATCGGATTCTCCCTGGGCTCTCAGACGTCGAAGTCGACGGCGACAGTACTGGTCGTCGGGGTTGCTTGGCACGTGAGGACGTACCCCGCATCCTCCTCGCCTGGCACGAGGCCATAGGTTGCAGCCATGTCGGCGGCGCCGTCGGTGATGTGGGCCCGGCAGGTCGAGCAGACGCCGGCCTCGCAGGCGAAGGGGACCTCGGGACGTGAGCGTTGGATGGCACTGAGCAAGGTGTCGTCGGGCAAGACCGAGAAGACCGACGTTCGTCCATCGAGCGTGACCATGCCCGTCGCCATCGGCTCGATGGATTCATCAACGGGTCCACGGGACCGCAAGGGCGCCCGGCCGGTCTGCGACCCGGTGAAAAGCTCCGCGTGGATCTGGTCGGCGCCGACTCCTCGGGCGGTGTACGCCGAGCGCACGAGCGCAACGATCGGTTCTGGTCCGCAGACAAAGACATGGTCGGGCACTGCAGGAAGCAGGCCTCGGTCGATGCACGCAGCGAGCGAATCGTCGGTCGGGCGACCGTCGAGGACCTCGAGGGCTTGCGGCTCGCGTGTCAGCTGGCGCCACACCCGAAAGCGGTCGAGGTACGTGTTGCGGAGCGCCTCGATGTCATCGAGGAGCATGATCGTCGATGTGGACTGATCAACTTGGAGCAGGGTCACCATCGATCCAGGTTCCCGAGCGAGGATCGAGGCCGCGATGGAGTAGATCGGGGTGATGCCGCTCCCACCCGCCACGAGCACATAGGTCCGGGCCTGGGTGGCGTCGAGCACATGGGTGAAGGTGCCCATCGGGGCCATCGCCTCGACGACATCGCCGACCCGCAGCGCCGATGTCGCCCAGGTCGAGAACGCGCCACCGTCGACCCGTTTGATGCCGACTCGGAGGGCCCCGTCCGGGGCCGGGCTACAGATCGAGTAGCTCCGTCGGATCTCGACATCGTCGATCTCGCGGCGCAGCGTCACATACTGCCCGTGGCGGAACGGAAGCGTTTCTGCGAACGTCACCAGGACGGAGCTCGGCGTGTCCCGCTCGATGTCGGCGACCGTCAGTGGATGAAACCCGACCGCCATCAGATCGCCTTGAAGGACTCGAACGGCTGGCGGCAGGCGTCGCATTGGTGCAACGACTTGCAGGCGGTCGCCCCGAACGCGGCGGTGAGCCGGGTGCGGCGCGACCCGCAGATCGGACACTCGGTCGGCAGATCGAGCGCCACCGGCCCATCGACGGCGGGTGCGGGCGGCGCAATGCCCGCCGCATGGAGCTTCATCCGGCCTTCCGGCGTGATGTCGTCGGTCGTCCAGGGCGGGCTCCAGACAAACTGCACATCGGGTTCGTAGCCAGCGGCAACGACCGCAGCCTCGACATCGGCCTGGATCTGTTCGGTAGCGGGACAGCCGGTGTAGGTCGGGGTCAGCCACACGCGAGCGGCAGCGCCGTCGAGCTCGACCGACCGGACCATGCCGAGCTCACCGATCGTGACATGAGGAAGCTCCGGGTCGTCGACCGCCCGCACGGCGGTGTCGAGGTCGGTCACCATGTTGCCTCCGGGTGGGCCCGAGCCAGGGCCTGAAGCTCGGTCAGCATCGAGGGAAGATGCTCACTGTGCTGGCCGTGCAGGCCTCCACGTTTCGGATGGATCGTCGACGGGAGGGCAAGGGTCGACGTGCGTATCGTTGCGGCCACTGCGGCATGCCATGCAGCATCGATCGAGGGGCCCACGACACCCGCGGTTCGAAGTTCGTGTTCGTCAGGGTCGCCCAACAGCTCATCGGCGTAGGGCCACAGCAGATGCAGCGCGGCCTGCGTTCGACGGTGACTCTCATCGGTGCCATCGCCCAGCCGCACCAGCCAGCCCGCAGAGTGCCGAAGGTGGAATCGCGTCTCATTGACGGCCCGCGCGGCCAGCGAGGCGAGCCGTTCGTCGGTGCTGGTCGTCATCGATTCCCAGTACAGAAGCGCGCCATGATCGTGCAGGACCTGGCGAACCATGGTGACGGCGAAGTCACCGTTGGGTTGTTCGACGAGCAGCGGATTGCGGAAGTCGTCGGCGGTGCGCCAATACGCGAAGTGATCCTCGTCGCGACCAGCCCCTTCGAGCTCACCCGCATAGGTGTAGAGCTGGCGGGCCTGGCCGAGCAGATCCAGGCTGATGTTGGCCAGCGCCATGTCTTCTTCGAGCTCGGGTGCGTGGGTGAGCCACTGGGCGAGGCGATGACTGAGCACAAAGGCTCGATCGGCCTGGCGGAGCACATGGGTGAAGAGATCAGCGGACATGGGCACCTGACATCACATGTGGTCGACTTCAGGCGGCAGCTCGTAGCTGGTGGGAAACCGGTACGCCTTGTCTGCGGCCGGCTCGAACAGCTCCGCTTCCGCAGCCGGGTCCGACGCAACGATCTCAGTGGACGGGACAACCCACAGGCTCACGCCCTCCTGGCGTCGGGTGAAGAGATCGCGCGCCGCCCGCAGGGCGGTGTCGCCATCGGCGGCATGCACAGAGCCGACGTGAGTGTGGCTCAAGCCCCGGCGGGCTCGAACGAAGACTTCCCACAACGGCCACGCAGCGGTCACGCAGCAACCTCGGCCTGTTTGGCCGCATACGCGGCGGCCGCCTCACGAACCCAGGCGCCGTCGTCATGGGCCGCCCGACGCACCCCGATGCGGAGATCGGGGATTTCGCCTTCCCCCTTGACCATGCGGCTGAACTCATCCCAGTCGGGTTCGCCAAAGTCGTAGTGCCCGCGTTCCTCGTTCCAACGGAGTTCGGTGTCCGGCGGGGTCAAGCCGATCAGTTCGGCCTGGGGAACAGTTGCGTCGATGAACTGCTGACGCAGCTCGTCGTTGGTGTAGCGCTTGATGCCCCACGCCATGCTGCGGGCGGTGTTGGGAGAGTCGGTGTCGGGCGGACCGAACATCATGATGCTCGGCCACCACCAGCGGTCGAGTGCCCGCTGCGCCATCGCCTGCTGCTCGGGCGTCCCTTCGGCCAGCGTCATCATGATCTGATAGCCCTGGCGTTGATGGAAGCTCTCCTCCTTGCAGATGCGCACCATCGCCCGGCCGTAGGGCCCATACGAGCATCGACACAACGGCACCTGGTTCATGATGGCGGCGCCGTCGACCAGCCAGCCGATCGCACCGACATCGCTCCACTCGAGCGTCGGGTAGTTGAAGATGCTCGAGTACTTCTGGGTCTTGTTGTGGAGCCGGTCGAGCAGTTCGCTGCGATCGATACCCAGGCTCTCCGCGGCCCCGTAGAGGTACATGCCGTGTCCGGCCTCGTCTTGCACCTTGGCCGTGAGGATCGCCTTGCGCCGCAGCGACGGAGCGCGGGTGATCCACTCGCCTTCGGGCTGCATCCCGATGATCTCGCTGTGCGCATGCTGGGCAATCTGACGGATCAGCGTCTTGCGATAATCGTCGGGCATCCAGTCATCAGGCTCGATGCGCTCATCGGCCTCGATCAGCGCGTCGAAGTGTTCCTGGCTCATGCGGCACCTCTCTCAGCAACCATGGTCAAGACGTCATAACTGGCGAGGACGTTGTCGTCCTGATCGATCACCTTCGTGTCCCATCGAACCTCGCCGTATCCCGCCCCCGCTCGCAGCGACTTCTGCTTGCAAGTGAAGAGCACCCGAATCTCGGTGCCCGGGTACGTCGGGGTCGCGAAGCGAAGATTGTCGACGCCGTAGTTGGCGAGCACCGGTCCCGGGTCGGGCCAGACGAAGAGGCCGGCGGCCATCGACAACACGAGGTAGCCGTGCGCGACTCGTCCGTCGAAGATCGGGCTCGCCTTGGCCGCGTCGTCGTCCATGTGGGCGTAGAACGTGTCCCCGGTGAACTCGGCGAAGTGTTCAATGTCTTCGAGCGTGATGACTCTCGGCTCGGTATCGAGTGCGTCGCCGAGCTCGAGTTCATCGAAGAAGAGCGTGAACGGATGACCTCGGTCGAGACGGCGGGTTGCGCCATCGACCCACTCCCCCGTCACCTGGGTGATGAGATCGGGTGAACCTTGCACCGCGGTGCGTTGCATGTGGTGCAAGACGCTGCGGACACCGCCGAGTTCCTCGCCGCCGCCGGCGCGGCCGGGACCGCCATGGACGAGGTGTGGGAGCGGCGAACCATGCCCGGTCGATGAGGCCGCAGAGGTTGCGTCGATGGCATGCACGCGTCCGTGATGGGGAGCAATGCCGAGGGTGATGGCGGCGGCCTCGGCCGGGTCGGGACCGAAGACCGACGCAACGAGGCTGCCTCGCCCCTTGGCGACGAGCTCGATGGCGTCGTCGGTGCTTTCGTATCCCATGAGGGTTGCGACCGGCCCGAAGGGCTCGACGGTGTGGGCGCGCGACGATGCGGCATCGTGCGCTCGCAGCAGTGTCGGCGACATGAACGACCCTCGTTCGGTGTCGACGCCGGAGAGGTCGGCCGAGTCGAAGAGCACGTCGCCACCTACCTCGGCGACAGCGGCCTGCACGTCGCCACGTTGCTCCAAACCGACCAGCGCCCCCATGTCGGTCGTCGCCGCGCCAGGATCGCCAACCGTGATCGTCCGCAGCCGCTCGACCAGCGCGTCGGCGACGGCATCGGCAAGCGGGTCGGGCACGATCACCCGTCGGATCGCCGTACACTTCTGGCCGGCCTTGGCGGTCATCTCCCCGACCACGGCGTCACAAAAGAGACCGAACTCGGCGGTGTCGGGGCCGGCCGATGGGGCGAGCACAGCCGCGTTCAACGAATCGGCTTCGGCCGAGAACCGAACGCCTCGCTCGACGAACGGAGCGAGGACCTTGAGCCGGTGGGCGGTCGCAGCCGAACCGGTGAACGCCACCGAGTCATGCTCGTCGAGCACGTCGAAGATCGACGAGACATCGCCGGCGATCAGCTGGACGGCGCCCTCGGGCAACAGCCCGCTGTCGATGATCGACCGCACGACCGCTTCGGCGAGGTATGCGGTCGGGGTGGCGGGCTTGACGATTGTCGGCACGCCGGCGAGCACCGCTGGCGCAAGCTTCTCGAGCATGCCCCACACCGGAAAGTTGAAGGCGTTGATCTGCACGGCCACGCCCGGGCGCGACACGTTGACGTGGCGAGCGACAAAGCTGCCGTCTCGACTCAGCGACTGGACATCGCCGTCCGGCCACACCGTGCTGTTGGGGAGCTCACGGCGACCGATGCCGGAGTAGGCCATGAGCGCACCTGCCCCGCCGTCGACATCGATACCGGTGTCGGCCGGGGTCGCACCGGTACGGGTACTCAGGGCGTAGAACTCGCTGGTGTCGGCAAGCAGGTGTTTTCCCACCGCTCGAAGGGCGGCGGCCCGGTCATGGAAGGTCAGCGCCCGCAAGGCCGGACCACCGACGGTGCGCGCATGGTGATGGGCGGCGACCACGTCGATCCCCCCGCTCCCGACGGTTCCGATGACCTCGCCGGTGACTGCGTCAGCGACGGGCCGGTCGCCGCTCCCCGCCTGCCAGCGGCCGGCGACATAACTCTCGATCGCGCGCATGCGAATCCCCCGATCGTCCATCGCAGAATATGATCAAGCCCTTGATCATGTCAACCGTGATCGGTTTCTGGATGGGTTGCGACGAGTGAACGTGGCGTCGCTTCGATGGTCAGGCGTGGGAGTCGCTGCTACCCAGGTACGCCGCGATGACCTTCGGATCCTTCTGAACGACCTCAGGCGTACCTTCGGCGATCTTCTCGCCGAAGTCGAGGACCATGATCCGGTCGGCGATGTCCATCACCAGCCCCATGTCGTGCTCGACCATGATCATCGAGATACCGAGCTCGCGGCGAATGTCGAGAATGAAGCGGGCCATGTCCTCGGTCTCTTCGAGATTCATACCCGCGACCGGCTCGTCGAGCAGCAACAGCTCGGGGTCCATGGCGAGGGCTCGGCCGAGCTCGACTCGCTTCTGGAAGCCGTAAGGAAGCAGCGCGACCGGGAACTTGCGCCATTCCTGGATCTCGAGGAAGTCGATGATGTCCTCGACTCGACGGCGGTTCGCCATCTCTTCCTTCTTGGAGGTACCGACCCACGTCATACCGTGATACCAGCTCTGTTCCATGCGGACATGGCGTCCGGTGAGCAGGTTGTCGATCACCGTCATCTGCGGGAACAGCTCGATGTTCTGGAACGTGCGGGCGATGCCCATCCCGGCGACATGATCGGGACGCTCACCCATGAGCGAACGACCCTTCCAGTAAATATCGCCTTCCTGGGGTCGATAGACCTGGCTGATGGTGTTGAAGATCGAGGTCTTGCCGGCGCCGTTCGGGCCGATGATGGCGAACAGCTCGCCGGGGTTGACGTGGAACGACACATCGCTGATGGCGGTCACACCACCGAAGCGAAGGGTGATGTTCTCGACGTCGAGGATCGG
This sequence comes from Actinomycetota bacterium, assembly GCA_039188975.1. Classification (GTDB taxonomy): domain Bacteria; phylum Actinomycetota; class Acidimicrobiia; order Acidimicrobiales; family Aldehydirespiratoraceae; genus UBA11606. The sequence goes on along the minus strand of JBCCYT010000022.1, from coordinate 29,752 downwards.
GTCACCGTCGGTGTAGGGCCGAACCTGGGCGGCTTTGGCCTCATCGGCTGCGCTCTGCCAGACGGAATACACGATGATGACGCCGATCGGGCCGAGCACGAACCCGAGCAGGGCACCCAAACCAGCGTTGCCGCTGGGTTCGGCGATACGAGCACCGAGCCAGCCGAAGCCGAGCGCAATCAGCAGGTACAGAAGAAACATGGGTCAGACCTTCCTCAGGACAGCCAGCGCTTGCGGCGCTTGTAGTGCTTGACGTCGCGGAACGACTTGCGTTCACCCTCGTCGCCGTGCAGGCCGAGGTAGAACTCCTGAACGTCCTCGTCGCCGAGGAGCTTCTGGGCTTCGCCGTCCATGACGACCTTGCCCGTTTCGAGGATGTAGCCGTGGCTCGCGATCGAGAGCGCCATCATCGCGTTCTGCTCGATCAGCAGCACCGAAACGCCCTGTTTGTTGATGTCGACGATGATGTCGCGGATCTGTTCGATCAACAGCGGCGCCAACCCGAGCGACGGCTCATCGAGAATGAGGAGTTCAGGGTCAGCCATCATGGCTCGGCCGATGGCCAGCATTTGCTGCTCACCACCCGACAGGTAGCCGGCCGTCTGCTTGCGTCGCTCGGCCAACCGGGGGAACAGATCCATGACCCGGTCGTAGTTCTCTTGGGTCTTCGCCTTGTCCAGCACGGTGAAGCCGCCGGTTGCGAGGTTCTCGTCAACCGTGAGCTCTGCGAACACGCGCCGCCCCTCCATCACCTGGGTCACGCCGGCCTCCACGATCGCCGAGGGTTTGGCGTGGGTGATGTCTTTCCCCTTCCAGGTGATCGTCCCCTTGGTGGGTTCGCCTTCGTGCACGTCGAGCAGGCCCGAGACGGCCCGGACCGTGGTGGTCTTGCCCGCACCGTTGGCCCCCAGCAAGGCGACGATCTCGCCTTCGGGCACTTCGATCGACAAGCCGCGCAGGACGAGGATCACTTCGTTGTAGACGACCTCGAGGTTCGCGATTTCGAGCAACAGAGATTCCTTGGTCGGGGCGGGGGACGATCAGCTGAGTGAGACAATCGACGAGCGGGGCGACATCGAGACGATGCCGCCCCGCCGTTCGATCAACGGATCACCGACACTCGATCGGTGACCCCAGTGGAGCACGGTTCAGGCGTTAGGACGCCTTGAAGCAGGGCTCGTAGGTCCAGTTGGCGGCAGTGTCAGAGACATAGTCGCCACGGATGAGGCTGAAGCCACGGTTGGCGTCGTCATCGCTGACGGTGCCCTCCGGCGTGAACGCAGCCAGATCGACGTCGTACAGGTAGGTGCCGCGCACGATCGCCTCGTCGGGAGCAACACCCCAGTTCTGGTCCGGAGCGAGGCCCTGAAGGTCGACGGTGATCTCGTTGGCCGAAGCCACCATGCCGGCGCGGGTGATGTCACCGTTGTCGATCGCGTTCTCGATCACCTGCTGGGCGATGAGACCCTCGATCCAGCTGACGATGTAGACGTCGTCGGCGATGTTGTCCGGGGCGTACTCCCGCATGGTGGCGATGAGGTCCTGCATACCGGGCGAGTCACCGATACCCCAGAGCACGGTGTAGGTGCTGTGGGTGTACGCGGCGTCGAAGATGTCGGCAAGGCCGGTTGCGAGCAGCGCCGGGTTCCAGGCCGGGCTGTTGCCCGCCCACTGACCGGTGAAGCCAGCGGCCGCAGCGCCACCGACGAGCTCGGCGGTCTGGGTCGGGCCGGTGGTGAGCCAGACGAAGTCAGCGCCGGATTCGGCGATACCAGTGACGACCGGGGTCTGGTCAGCACCCGGGATGACCTGGGCTTCACCGTCGTAGACGATTTCGAGCCCGAGGGCTTCGGCGGCGATCTTGGCGCCGATCGCGCCGTCTTGGCCGTAGTCACCGGGGAACGAGGCGATGGCGATCTTGTTGCCATAGGTCTCGGCCATGTAGGTGACGCCGTTCATGGCTTCGATGCAGTAGTTGGCCTGCACTTCGAGCACGTTCTGGCCGATGTCGGGATCCGTCCAGCCGGAGTACCAGCTGAGCGGGATGGCGAGGAGGTCGTCATCGACGAGCGCCTCGGCGATGGCCGCAGTGTGCGGCGAACCGGTCGAGTTGGTGATCATGACGACACCCTCATCGCCGTCGCCGGACATGGCGTCGTAGTTGGTGAGGTGGGTCGGCACGTCGTAGGCGTTGTCGAGCACGACCGGTTCGATGGTCCAGCCCTTGTAGCCGCCGTTGTCGTTGTAACGCTCCCAGAACACTTCCTGACCTTCGACGATCACGGTGGTGAGCGCAGCGAACGTGCCGGACAGGTCGGCGTTGAGGCCAACTCGAATGACCTTGTTCTCGGCGTCAACGCCGAGGCCGGTGAGGACTTCGTCGCCGCCTTCGTCGTCAGCCATGTCGTCTTCGTCGGCCATGTCGTCTTCGTCGGCCATCTCCGATGCCGAGGCCGAGTCGGACGCGGATGCGGATGCGGACTCCGAGGTCGACGTGTCATCGCTGCTGGCGTCGTCGTCATCGCTGCCGCACGCAGCGGCAACGAGTGAGAACGCCAGCAGGAGCGCAAACAGATAGCGCAGTCGCTTCATGGGGTTTCCTCCAGTTGGTTGGGCTCACGGCCCCAGATGGGACCGAGATCTTGAAAGTCTTGTGGATCGGGTGACGGATGTGGCGGCGCTAGTAGCTGAACGGCCAGCGCTTCCAGTAATTGCGGATCTTGACCCAGATGCCGAACATGCCGAGCGGCTCGAAGATCAAGAACACGATGATGAGGACACCGAAGAGCACGATGTTCCAGTCGAACACGGAAAGGGTCCAGCCCGGCGTGACCGTCGAGGTGTTGATCACACCGAGGTCGTCGCCTTCGGTGAGGATCGCGTCGCCGACGGTTCCGGTCACGCCGCCTTCCTGATCGCCGAGCCACTCCGTCGCCTTCTTCACGAACTCGGGCATCATCCACACGACGAACGTCCCGATGACCACGCCTGATGTCGTACCCGCTCCGCCGATCAACAAGATGGCGATGAACTCCACCGACAAGAACAGGCTGAAGTCGGTGGCAAGGGTCTGGCCGGACAGGGCGACGAACAAGGCCCCCGCGATGCCGGCGAAGAACGAGCTGATGGCAAACGCCTGCACCTTGTAACGGAACTCGGCAATGCCCATCACCTCCGCGGCGATGTCGCGATCTCGAATCGCCTGCCAGGCTCGACCGGTTCGGGTCCGAATGAGGTTCTTGGCCAACAACGTGAAACCGACGGCCAGCATCAAATAGAAGAGGTAGCGCTTGCCCTCTTCGCTGATGTCGAACCACAGCCAGCGGCCATCGTCGCTCAGGTTGATGAGCGGCGTCTCTTCCTTCCAGATCCGAATGTCGAGTTCGGGGGCTTTGCGGCCCAGCGCGGGCGGACCGGCGATCTTGGCTCCCCACTCGGTGTTACCGAGGTGGATACCGAGGAACACCAAACCCAAGGTGACGATGGCGAGGTAGAGGCCTCGAAGTTTCACCGCCACGGGCGAGACGATGATGCCGATGATCGCAGCGGCGACGCCAGCGCCGGGAAGCCAGATCCAGATCGGCAAGCTGTGGCCCCAGGTGGTGGAGCCCGATGCACTGCCGAGATAGGTCGCCGTGCAGGCCCCGACCCCCATGAAGAAGGCGTGGCCGAGCGACACCTGACCGGCGACGCCGCTGAGCAGGTTGAGCCCGTGAGCGGCGATGACCAGCATCAACACGGTGGTGGTGTTGCGGATCCAGTCGCCGTCGCCGAGGAACCGGAACAACGGAATCCCGTCACCGATGATCGGCAACCAGCTGAGCCCGGGGATGTCGTCGTTGAGGAGCGGGATCGAGAACGGCAACAAGACGAGCTGCACGAGGAAGAAACCCATGAGGACCTTCTGGGTCCACGTCGGCAGCAGCTGACTCTCAGATTCGTAGGAGGTGTAGAGATTTGGTCGCTTGTACATGTGCTACTCCTCCCTCAGACCCGGCGAATCTCAGGCGTGCCGAACAGGCCGTAGGGCCTCACCAGCAAGCCGATCAACATCACGACGTAGGGAACGATGACCGGGTAGCCGGCACCGAGCAGTTGGGTCTGGCCGGCGGCGTACTGGCCGGCGAAGATCTCGGCGGCACCGACGAGCAGCCCGCCCAGCAAGGCGCCAGTCGCCGAGTCGAGACCACCGAGGATCACGGCGGGAAGGGCCCGGAATGCGATGTTGGCGGTTTCGTTGTCGACGGCCAAGGTCTGCTTGACCGGCGGCTGGGTGGCGAAGATGCCGCCGATCATGGCGAGCACCGCGCCGGCGGCCCAGGCAATCGCGAACACACGGCCGACGTTGATGCCCTGCGCCATCGCCGCTTCCTGGTCGTAGGCCACCGCCCGCATCGCGATGCCGAGACGGCTGCGGTAGAAGATGAAGACCGCGATGAAGGCGATCGCCGCAGTGACGATCGCCGCGATGATCGAGTAGTTGATCGTCTCCTTCCCGACGGAGAAGCCATCGAGGCCCCAGGGCGGGTTCACATTGCGGAATTCGACCTTGACCGTGTCGTTGTTGAACACCCGGAGCACGATCTCGAGGCCGAGGGTGATCACGGCGACCGAGAACAGCGGCTGACCGACCATGGGCCGAATCGTGAGCCGTTCGATGATGAGACCCAGGATCGCCGCAAAGCACATGGCGATCACCACATTGACGCCCCAGTGGAACCAGTCCGGCCCGGGCAAGCTGTTCACCGGGTTGTCGATCGTGGTGAACGGAATGTGATCGTCGGCTGACGCAAACGACAAGAACAGCGCACCGGCAACGGCCAGTGCGCCCTGCGCGAAGTTCACCGTCTGGGTGGCCTTGAAGATCAAGACGAAGCCGAGCGCCACGATCGCGTAGGTCGCGCCCATGCCCAACGACCGCATGAACGTCGCAAAGAAGATCTCGGGATCGTTCGAGAGCTGGCGCAGCATGAACAGGCTGATCGCCAAGGTGACCCCGGTGAGGAACATCACTGCGGGATCTCGCCGCAGTGACATCAAATAGTCGTTCACGTGTACATGTCCTCGATCAGGTCACCGAACATTTCGTCCATGGCCGAACGCTTGAGCTTCTGCGTTGCGGTCAGCTCGCCATCCTCGTGATCGAGCTCCTTCGGGATCATCCGGAACTTGCGGACGTTCTCGACCCGGGCGAACTTCTCGTTCGTCTCGTTGACCACACCCTGGATCAGCTCGAGCACCTCGGGCTTCTCGGTGAGATCGCGGTAGGTGGTGTACGGGATGTTCTTGCGCAGCGCCCAGTCGCCGACGGTGTCCATCTCGATGCCGATGAGGGCAGACAGGAACTTGCGGCCGTCGCCGATGACCATCGCCTCTTTGACATACATCGAGGTCTTGAGCGAGTTCTCGATCTCCGATGGGGAGATGTTCTTGCCGCCGGAGGTGATGATGATGTGCTTGATGCGATCGACGATCTTGACGTGGGTGCCGTCGACCATCTCGCCGACATCGCCCGTCATCAACCAGCCGTCCTCGGTGAAGGTCTCCGCCGTCTTGTCGGGCTTGTTCCAGTAGCCCTGGAACACCCCCGGGTGCTTGGTCTGGATCTCGTTGGTCTCGGGATCGAGGCGCAAACCGATGTCGGGGTACGGCTCGCCGACGGTGCCGAGCTTGATGCGGCCCGCAAAGTTGCAGGTCGCGACCGCAGAGTTCTCGGTCATGCCGTAGAGCTCGAACACCGGCACACCGATGCCCATGAAGAACTCGAGCACTTCCGGGGCGATGGCGGCGGCACCCGACGCGGCGTAGCGGCAGCGGCGCAACCCGAGGCGTTCCTTGATGGCTCGGAAGACGAGCGGCTCACCGATCGCCGAGAGCACTCGGCTCTTGGCGGTGTGGTTGCCGCCGTTGGCGACCTTTTCCTTGCCGATGGTCTGTGCGAGCCGGAGCCCGAAGCTGAAGATCAGCTTTTTGAAGCGACTGGCGTCGTTGCCGCGGATGTAGACGCCCGCGTGGAGCCGTTCCCAGATGCGAGGGACGGCGAAGAACACGGTGGGCTGAATCTCGCGGAGGTTCATGGTCACCGTGTCGATCGACTCGGCGAAGTTGAGCGAGGGGCCGGCCGCACACATGGACCAGGTCGAGAAGATGCGTTCCGCGACGTGGCACAGCGGCAGGTAGGTGACGATGAGATCATCAGGGCCGGGGGCCTTGCCGTCGGGCACCCGCCCGGGCTCGTTGATGATCTTGTTCATCGCGTACTCGGCGTTGGCGTTGGAGAGCATCGCTCCCTTCGGCGGGCCGGTGGTGCCGGAGGTGTAGACGAGCGTCATGATGTCGCCCGGCTCGGCCTCGCCCATGATCTTCTCGACCGCCCCGGGGTTGGCGTCGCGATGCTGACGGCCCATCTCGAGGAAGTCGTCCCAGAAGATCAGGCGTTCGTCGGTGTAGTTGCCGAAACCGCGGGGCTCGACATAGATGATGTGGTTGACCGCCGAGCCGATCTCGGGGTCGATCTCGAGCACCTTGTCGGTTTGTTCCTGATCCTCGGCGAGGAAGACCTTGGGGGTGCTGTCACCGACCAGGTACTCGACCTCGGCGGCCGGGTTGGTCGGATACAGCCCGACGGTGATGCCTCGGATGGCAACGGTGGCCAGGTCGAGGATGACCCACTCGGGCCGATCCTCGGCGTGGATCGCCACCCGGTCACCAACCTCGACCCCCATCGCCAGCAGCCCGTGGGCCGACAGTTCGATGAGGTCCCAGGTCTGCGCCCAGTTGTATTCCTGCCAGATGCCGAAGTCCTTTTCGCGCATCGCCACCTGGCCGGGCGCCTTCAGCGCCCAGTCGCGTGCAAGTGAGGCAACCGTGGTCGTCCCCGTCGTTGTCGACGAGCCGCCCTCAAGCGTTGCTGCCATACGTCCTTCCCCCCGGTCGTCGCTAGGCGTGGCGCAACGTAGGGGGTTTGCAGGAGATGGTCAAGGCTTTAACCACTTCAGCCAACGGCCAACTCCGGCTCGATCCCCACGATGAGCCCGGCACAGGATGCGTCAACCGTCACACCGATGCAAGCCAGACGGTCAGACTGGCCGCTCGATCGATGTGACCCGATGCAGCGACCGCCGCTCGCCCGGGTAGTCGTTCATCGCGTAGTGCACGGTTGTGCGGTTGTCCCAGATGACGAGCTGATCGGGTTCCCACGAGACCCGCACCTGGAACTCCGGGCGGGTCTGATGGGAGTAGAGGAAGGCGAGCAACATGTCCGACTCGGCCGACTCCAGTTCGTTGATCCGAGCGACGAATGCCGGGTTGACGTAGAGCGCGAGCTGGCCGGTACGGGGATGGCGACGGGCGACGGGATGCACCGCCGTCGTGTCGGGCCCTTCGTCCAATCCGGGATAGACGTGCGTCGCCGTGAGACCGAGCACCAACTCGCGAATCGGTTCCGACAGCCGCTCCACGGCGGCGATCGTGTTCGAGAACAAGGTGTCGCCGCCCATCGGTGGCAGCTCGATCGCTCGCAGCACCGACACCGACGCGGGCGGATCGAGGAACGAGATGTCGCAGTGCCAGAACTCGCCGCCGAACGTCTCGGCGTCGCCTGGCTCTTTGATCACTTCCAGGATCGCAGGATGCTCGGGGATGGCCGTGAGGAACGGATGCACGAGCGGATCACCGAACGCCTCGCCGATTCGAATGTGGTCATCGACATCGACGGCGCCCTGGCGGGGCAGGGCGAGCACCTGATGCTCGTCGAGCAGGGCCTGGAGCCGTTCGAGTTCCACGTCGCTCGCCCGGTGGAGATCGACGCCGTCGATCCGTGCGCCGAGGGCTGGCGCAAGCCGGGTGACGACCCAGCCGTCGCTGGTCATGACAGCTGTCGACGCAGCAACTTGCCGGTGGTGTTGCGGGGCAACACCGCCACGAATTCGACGTCGCGAGGAACGAAGTGCCGTCCGAGCCGACCGGCGACATGGGCTTGCACACCGTCCGCCGTGAGCACGCCGTCCACGACGAGGACGGCCTTGAGTCGCTGACCGAACTCGGGATCATCGACGCCGACCACGGCCGCATCGATCACCGCGGGATGTTCGAGCAGCAGTGCCTCGACGACGTCGGGGAACACGTTCTCGCCGCCGCTCACGATCATGTCGTCGGCTCGTCCGGTGACAAACAACCGGCCATCAGCATCGAGATGGCCGACATCACCCGACGACAGCAGACCGTGGACGCGTTCCTTGTCACCGCCGCCCGTGTAGTGGTCAAACGACGCACCCGAACCGACAAAGATGCGTCCGCTCTCGCCGTCGGGCACCGGCTCACCGTCGGAATCGAGGATCATGACCGTGCTGCCGTCGACCGGCCGGCCGGCGGTGCCGGGGGCTTCACGAAGGTCGTCAGGCGTGGCGATGCTGGCCTGCCCCACCTCCGTCGAACCGTAGAGGTTGTAGAGGTGGTCGCCGCAGCGATCCATCCATTCGAGCGCAACCGTTGCCGGCAACGCCGATCCCGACGAGGCGACGATCCGCAGACGACGAAGCGGTGAGAGATCGAGATCCGATGCGAGCAAGCGTTGCAACATGACGGGAACGACAGCGAGAACCGTGCCGCCATGACGGGCGACCGCATCGAGGGTCGACTCCGGGTCGAACCGTTCGGTCAGCACGATCGTTGCACCGAGCGACACCGCGATCGTGAGGTGGGCGAGACCCCATGCGTGAAACAGCGGCGCAGGGATGACGATGGTGTCGTCGCTTCGATAGGGAATGCGCTCGAGCAGGCCGACACTGCCGGCCGACGAGCTGAGGCCGACCTTGCGACGAGCCCCTTTGGGGGTGCCCGTCGTGCCGGAGGTCATGATCACCGGCGCGATCGTCGACGGCAACAAGAGATCGAAGCGGCCGCGCCCGGCGTCGGCGACCGCATCCCAGTCAGGTCCAATCGCGAAGATCGGGCCCGGAACCGCCGCATTGGCGAGGTCGGCGAGGAGCTCGGCATCGCCGACGAGCACACCGATCGACTCTCGCTCGATGACTTCGGCGAGCTGGGCGGCGGCACTGCCGGTGTTGAGATACACCGGCACCAGGCCCGCCTTGGCGGCCGCCACCGACGCTTCGACGAACCCTCGATGGTTCCGACACAGGATGCCCATCTGCGAACCGCGAGGCACACGGTGTGCCCGCAGACCTCGAGCGAGCAGAGACGTGCGATGGTCCAGCTGGCCCCAGGTGACGGTGCCGGCCTCGTCGATGACCGCCGGTCGATTGCGCAACCGCACGGCGCCAGCCGCGACTCCTGCGGCCAACGACGGTCCCCACCGGGTGAGGCCACCGGCGAGCGCGGCGGTACGCGTCGGATCGAGCAGGCCCGTCCGTCGGATCAGGTCGAAGACGGCCCCCACGTCCCTTGCCATTGCAGCCACGGCCGTGAACTAATCAGCCATCGGCTGAAGTCGCAAATCACGGGTCAGTTTTCGGCCGCCGCAAGCAGGGCGGCGAAGGCGTCCGCCATGTGGTCGCGCAGACGCGACGGTTCAGCGACCGCGGCCGGGTCGACGACGATGCCGATCTCGAAGACGTCAGCAGTCGACATGGCGGTGATGTTCATCGCGGTACCCGATACCGGGCCGAGCGTGATGTTGCGCAGCACCTCAGCCCCCGCAATGAACGTCGGGAACGGGGCGCCTCGCAGGTTCGATGTGGCGATGTCGAGTTTGCCCGCCGTGGCTCGAGCGACCTGGGTGATGACCGACGTGGGCAACAGGTTGGCGACACCAGCCAGGCCGGTCAGGGCGCCGTCGCCGGCGATGGAATCCCGCTCCGCGGCCATGCGTTTCTTGACGTCTTTCAGGTACGGCTTGGGCTTTCGGTAGTTCCCGCTGAGCGGAAGCATCGTCGGGGTGAAGGAGTTCCCGCCGATCGCATCGTCGCGTCGGGTGCTGACAACGAAGCTGGCGTTGAGCCCGTCGGGGGTCACCCCGTGGGCCTTGTGGTAGTCGATTGCCCCCATCGCGACACCGGCGACGAACAGATCATTGATCGACGCATTGAGTTCCTTACCAGTGGCCTTCAACGCAGCGACCGAGAGGGTGATGGTCTCCAGGTGGCGGCGGCGACTGCGTTCGGTCCACAGCGGCGAACCGGGATGGGTCTCGTCGTTGCGGTCGAGCTGGTCGATGACCGCCCGAACCTGATCGATCTGCTCCTCGGCGAAGTCGCGTGCGAGCAGTGGGTCACCTGTCCAGGTGGAGACCTCACCGAGCGCACGACGGGCCCGGCCGGCCTGACGACGAGCGATGTGGCCGAGGCTGCGACGCAAATTGTCGGCCGGTGACACCCCGTCCGCACTGCGCTCCGCTGCTTCCTCGACGGCGATGGCTTCGGCCATGACGGCATCGAGATCCACCGGTGCCGGCTGCTCGGCGTCAGCTGCGAGGTCGAGGTACTTCTCGGACAGTCGTAGCGCACCGATGCCGTCGGTGATCGAGTGATGCATCTTCGAAAACAGCGCGCCGCGTCCGCCCTCGAGCCCGTCGACGACGACGAACATCCACAGCGGCCGGGTGCGATCGTAGGGGTCTTCGTACCACCGGGTGGCGAGGTCGTAGAGCTGGCGTTCCGTGCCGGGCGCGGGCAGCGACACGTGGCGGACGTGATAGTCGAAGTCGAACTCTGGGTCGGTTGCCCACATCGGGGGCGCGAGTCGACCGAACCCGGGCACGACCCGTTCTCGAAGTCGGGGAACCTCCGAGACGGCGTATTGGATCCGCTGCCGGAACATGTCGGCGTCGATCGGTTTGTCGAGGATCGAGACCATCGCGCCGTTGGGGCTGAGCCACGGGTCCTTTTCGACATTCCACATCAGGGCTTCGGCGTCGGTCATCTTCTGCTCGAAGCGAAGCTCGCGGGTGCGGTTGCTCATGTGTCACTCCCGGGTCGACGGTCGGCTTCGGTGGTCGGGTCGCCCTGGTAGCCAGGCGGGAAGGTGGCGCGGAGTTCATCGGCCGTCGGCTCGTACGGCTCTCGAGCCTGCGGGGGCAACAGCGTCGAGATGGCGGCCATGATGCGCTTGGTGTCCTTGTCGAGGCTCTTGTACTTGAGCTGGACCGGTTCGCCGACCACAACGCTGACGTCAGGTGGATCGAGCAGGTCGAGGTTCGGGAGGCGGGCGCTGCGAGGCCAGACCTTCTCGGTGCCCCACAAGCCGACGGGGATGACGGTTGCCCTGGTGTCGTGGGCGAGTTTGGCGGCTCCCCAGCGACCCTTGAGTTCGGGATCGAAGAAGGCCGGACCGCGCGGAATGGTGCCTTGCGGTGCCATGGCGACGAGTTCGCCGATCTCGAGCGCTTCGACCGCCTTTTCGAGTGGGGCGTCGTCGCCCGTGCCGCGGTCGACCCGGATGCCGCCCAACAGCCGACCGAGCCGGCCGAGAATGGGAATGTCGAACACTTCTTTCTTGCCGAGGAAGCGCGCACTGCGTCCGGCCCGAGCGAGCAGCAGGTTGATGGCGGTGGGGTCGAAATAGCTGCGGTGGTTGAACACCAAGATGACGGGCCCCTCGGCGGGGATGTTGTCGACGTCGACGAACGAGAACCGAGCGTTCGGGATCAGCTCGGGGCGGCTGAAGGGCCGCAGCCACTCCTGCATTTCTCGACCGGCGATCTTCAACACACCGGGCGACTTGTCGAAGTTGCGGATCGGCCAATCGTTGAGGCCCGCGATGACGGTGAGGTGGGGGTCGGGATTCATCGCTTGCGGCTTGCCGACGGCGGCGAGGAGGGGCACGTCGTAGGCGGAGTCGGAGTAGGCGTAGCTTCCGGCCAGGTTGATGCCTTCACGGTCAGCCAGCTCGATCACGGCGTCGCGCTTTGCTCGGCCCCACAGGAAGCCGCTTGCGGTTTCGCCGGTGTAGACACCTTGCTCGGCGACCCATGTCGTGGCGACGACGTGGTCGAACCCGAGCCGTTCGGCGAACGGGGTGACGAAGGCGGCCGGAGAGGTCGTGGCGAGGACCAGCTGGCGTCCGGCGGCTTTGTGGCCGTCGAGTTCTTCTCGGGCCTTGCGAGGGACCATGGCGACGAGTTCGTCGGCTGCAGCGTCGGCCGCGGCCGCGACGGTTGCGACCGGCCATCCGGTGGCGGTGCGCACAAAGAAGCGGGCGAGCTGCATCATCACCGGGTTTTCACCCAGCATCTCGTAGCTCTTTTCGTAGGCACCCTGGCCGGGGATGTGGCGTTCTTCCATCAGGCCGGCATTGATCAGGTGTTTCTGGAACGTCGAAGCGGACGAGGTGAGGACGAGGGTGCGGTCGAGGTCGAAGATCGCGGCGCGGGTCACGTCAACGAGCATAATGTCAGCGACTGACATCAGTCAACTGCTGACAGTTTGCCGCCCGTGGCCCTACGATGACGTCATGTCGGACCTCGCCACCGAGCCCGGTCGCCGCGAACGCAAGAAGCGCCAGACCCGCGACGAACTGATGGCCCACGCAGCAGCGCTTTTCGCCGAACGAGGCTTCGATGCGGTCACGACCGAAGACATCGCGGATGCCGCCGACGTCTCGCAACGCACGTTCTTTCGCCACTTCCCGTCGAAGGAAGCCGTGCTCTACGGCCACGTCGACGAGCTTCGCGACACCATGGCGGCCGCCTTCGCCAGCCGACCGGCCGACGAACACGTGGTCGACGCGGTGCGGTTCTCGGTCGGCACGATTGCGGAGCACTACCGCACGAACCACGAGGAAGCCCTCCTGCAAGCTCGACTGGCGGCGGCGTTCCCATCCGTCGCGGCGCACGCCCGCGCGGTCGTGCAAACCGACTGGGAGCACGAACTCACCGCCGCCATCGCCCAGCGGATGAGCGTCGACCCACTCGCCGACCCGTTCCCGGAAGTCCTCGCCGGCGCCGCCTTCGCCGCATTCAGATCTGCGATCCGCCGGTGGGGAGCCGACGACGGGCACGGCGACTTCGGCGACCTGCTCGACGCATCGCTGGGCGTTCTCGCCCCCCTCGCCGACTGATCGGCCAGACTCGGCGACGATGACCGCCGTCGCCGACCACATCACCCAGACCCTCGACCACATCGCGGCATCCCAGGCCGAACTCAACGCGTTCATCACCGTTGACCGCGCAGGCGCACTGGCGGCGGCTGCTGCCGCTGACGAACGGCGAGCCTCGGGCACCGTGCGAGGCCCACTCGATGGCCAGGCGGTAGCGGTGAAAGACAACCTCGACACCGCCGGTTTGGCCACGACCTACGGGCTCGGTGTGTTCCAGGGCCGGGCACCGACGACCGATGCGGCGGTGGTCGCTCAACTCCGAGAAGCCGGCGCCATCATCGTCGGCAAGACCAACATGACCGAACTCGCCTGCGGCACCGTCGGCATCAACGTCCACTACGGAGACGTGCGAAACCCGTTGCGGGCTGGGCACTATCCGGGCGGCTCATCGTCGGGATCCGCCGCCGCCGTCGCCGCCGGTCTCGTCTCGTTCGCCATCGGCAGCGACACCGGAGGCTCGATCCGACACCCCGCATCGACCTGCGGCATCGTCGGCCACAAGCCGACGTTTGGCCGGGTGTCCAACGATGGCGCCAGCGTCTGCACCCGATCGATGGACCACATCGGGCCGATGACCGCGAACGTCGCAGACGCAGCAGCCCTCCTGGCCGTCATCCAGACTGCCGGCCATGACGACCCGACCGCCCGCCTCGGCCAGCCACTCGACGGGGCGTCGATCGGGCTGCTGCGGGGGGACTTCGTCGATCGATGTGACGACGACGTGATGGCGGCGTTCGAGCCTGTTGTTGCGTTGCTCGAGGCGCTCGGTTGCACGGTGACCGACCTCGACCTCGGTCTCGACCTTCGAGCGGTCGACGACGACATCGCCACCGTGCTCGGCGCCGACCTCGTCGACGAATACGGCGAGGTGTTCGCGCAGTGCGGCCACGACGCCTTCGGCCCCGAGCTGTGGGAGTGGTACTCACGCTATGAACGCGTCGATCCAGTCGACTATCGAGCGGCGGAGGCGAGCCAGCGAGCGCTCTCATCGGAGGTGAGCAACCGGATCAGTGCCTTTGACGCCGTGATCTGCCCAACGACTCGCACCGGCACTCGAACCGTGTCGGAGGGTCAAGCGGCCGACCGGTTCGAGCGGGTCGGCAACCTTGCCCTGTGGGATGTGACCGGCCACCCCTCTTTGACCATGCCGTTCGGGACCGACCGGAGCGGGCTTCCCCTCGGCTTACTCATCAGCGGGCCACTCGGGGCCGATGCCGGTGTGCTGCAGATCGGGCACCAGGTCGAGTCGGCCCGCTCGGTCCGTTGACCGCAGCCCAAAACGACGCCTGGCACCGGCGGCGAATCCGGTGCCAGGCGGTGTGATCAGGGGGCGGCGGCCTCACTGATCACATCATGGGGACCCAGCATGCTGGTGCCGTGGGTCGCGAGCGAGGAGAACATAGTTCAGAAATTGGGGAGCGCGCGGACCATTCGGTCAGCTGACCCAGAACCGCACCATGCCGCTCGACGTCCCGGCGGCGTAGGTTGCGCCGCCGTCAGGATGATCGACTGCGCCCACATTCGATGACAGCGGCGCATCCAGCTCGACGGTGAACTCGATCGTGGTGCCATCGACCGTGCGGGCGATCGCACTCAGCCCGCGACGATCCGATGTCGGGGCGACGACTTCGAGCAGACCATCGCTGTCGGCGTCGGCCACGATCGCCAGATCCAGGTTCCGAGAACCGAGCACATGGCTCGTGAAACCGTCCCGAGTCGCGACCCGAACGAGCTGATCACCCTCGATGCGGAACCACTCGATCGTGCGGCCCAGATGAGGCGTGCGCACATCGATGATCTCGACCTCGCCGTTGGGACCGACCGGCGCGATCGCCAACTGGTTGCGCCAGCGATTCCCGCGCCCGATCGGTTCCGACGCCGCGATCTGACCACCATCGGAGCCGTACAGCACGAGCCGGGCGCCCACCACCGCATTGCTCTGGGTCACCAGGATCTCGTTCGTCGCGTCGCCGTCGACATCGCCCAACAGCGCGCTTCGACCCTCGACGACGTCACCATCGAGTTCGATGCGGGTCGCCACATCGCCGATGACCTCGATCGCCGCCGCTTCGAGATCATCGCCCAACACGTCGTGGGCATACCGATCGGTCGGATCGGTCAACATCACCGACATGGTGTCATCGCGCACCAGACGGGCGTCGGGCAGCGGCGCGGCACCATCCCACACCGGCTCCACCCGGCGAATCGTGCCGCTGACCACCGCCGGTTCGGCGTCTCCCCATGCCGGATCGAGGACGACGACCGCCGACGAAAAGAGATCGATCGAGACGAGCGTCCCGTCGGCCAGCGCAGCGATCCACGGCGCCCCGGCCTCGTTCGATGTCGGCACGATCCACATGGCGGCGCTCTCGAGTTGGAGATCGATCGACGGCCCGTCCAGGTCACCAGCCCCGACGCTCACCCGGTTCCCGGTGAGGTTGATGTCGGCCCGCCCGACAAAGGTGGCGGTTTCTTCCGCGTCGAAGGTCGGCGCCTCATCGACCACGATGCTCGACGCCGCAGCCGGCGCCTCGGCCCCCAGGGTGCTCGTCGGCTCCTGAACCGTCGGGTCGAGCGTCGGACGTTGCGACCCATCTGCGCAGCCACCGGCGATCATCGCCGCAATCACGAGTCCCGGCAGCAACCGCATCACGCCAGTATGTCGGCGCCCCGGTGCAGGGTGGATGTCGGCCGCCTGGCACCCTTCACGAGTGGCTCAGCTTCCACACCTCTCCTCTACCCGCAGCACCCCCACGCGCAGCACCGTCGAAACGTGGGTCGACGAGCATCTCGGCCACCTGATCGACGGCCCGGCCGTTGGTTCGCCGTCGATTCGCGGTGGGCAACGGGCCGCCGATGCCGCCCTCGCGTCGTTCGACGTGCGCGGCTATGCCGCACACCGAAACGAGGTTGCGCCGATCGAACGACGAGGCGCTTCACGCCTGTCGCCGTACATCCGCCACGGCCTCCTCTCGCTCGCCGAGGTGTGGGCTGCGGTCGGCGGCGGACCGGCCCGCGACGTCGCGAAGTTCCGAGACGAGTTGCTGTGGCAGGAGTACAGCCGCCACTGGTACGCCCGCCTCGGACGAGCGACCGCTCGTCCCATACGCAACACCGTCGACGACAGCCGGCCCGGCGACGGCTGGGATCGGATGTTGCCGTGCCTGAACGCCGTCGTCGGCGAACTCGAAACCGAGGGTTGGCTCGTCAATCAGACCCGAATGTGGTTGGCGTCGGACTGGACGGTGCGGCATCGCCAGGACTGGCGTCGAGGGGAGGATCGCTTCTTTCGCCATCTTCTCGATGGCTCACGCGCCGCCAACCGCCTCGGCTGGCAATGGACGACCGGCGTCGGCTCGAACAAGCCGTACGGATTCAGTCGCTGGCAGGTCGAGAAACGGGCGCCCGGTCTGTGCCGCCGGTGCCCGCACCGCAACGCGTGTCCAATCGACGGCTGGCCCGACGAACCCGCGTACACGCCGGTCGAATGGCCGACGGAAGTCGATCTCACCGGCCCCGACGAGATCGTCACCAACGCCATGCCGGAGCAGGTCTGGTTGACGGCCGAGTCGCTGGGCGAGCGCGATCCGGCGCTCTTGCTCAACCCGGGGCTGCCGGTGGTGTTCGTGTTCGACGAGCCCCTTCTGCGCCGGCTTCGCCTCGATGGCAAACGGCTGGTCTTCTTGGCGGAGACGCTGGCTGAACTCGGCGAGTACCGCGCTCTCGAGCTGCGACTCGGGGATCCGACCATCGAGCTCGCCGGTCGGCAACTCGCAGTGACCCACGCGCCGGTGCCGGGCTTCGCCGACCGGGCCACAGTGATCGCACCGGCGGAGATACATCCGTGGCCATGGCTACGTGCACCTCGACCTGGATCGGTGCGATCCTTCAGCGCATGGCGCAAGAAGGTCGATCGACGATGAGCGGCGGTCCGGGCGCCACCAAGATCTGTGCCTCGTGTGGTCGGGAGATGATCTGGCGCAAGGCGTGGGCGAAGAACTGGGATGACGTGCGGTACTGCTCCGATGGGTGTCGCAAACGCAAGGTCCGGCCCGTCGACACCGATCTCGAATCGGCAATCCTCGATTTGCTCGAACAGCGCGCTGGCGGGGCAACCATCTGCCCGAGCGAAGCGGCGAAAGCGGTCGACCCTGACGAATGGCGAGAACTGATGGAGCCGGCCCGATCCGCAGCTCGCCGCCTCGTCGCCGCAGGCGACGTGGTCATCACCCAGAAGGGGTCGATTGTCGACCCGTCGACGGCCAAGGGCCCGATCCGAATCCGCCGCGCATGAGCGACCGCGTCGCCCCGCCCCCGACGACCGGTCTCGACCCCGACACCGATCACGACGTCGACCGCGACAGCGACGCCAACGACCGGGTGCACCATCACGCCCGGGTGGGTGATGAGCATCCTCGCGGCGCCGACGGCTCGTACATGACGCTGTGCGGATTACGGGTCACGCCCCGTCCCGACGCAGCCCAACTGCCGTGTTGTCCGATGTGTGCGTTGGTGATGGGTCGGCCCTGCCGCTGATCAGCGAGCGCGTCGCCATTGGCGGCCAGAAACAATCGCGATCAGACCAAAAAAAGCGGCAGCGGCCCAACCCCACCATTCACCAGCCACCCCGATGAGCACGCCGACCGCGGCGAGCACGGCGGTGATCACCATGTCGGAGAACAGCCGCTCGGGGCCAGCGGTCTCGGCACCCTTGCGGCGGAGGAATCGTTCGAGCGCAGTGGTCGGTGTGGTGTCGTGCTCGTCGGTCACGTCACGGACGGTAGCGGTCGACTGACCTGGTCGTGGTTCCCCTCGTACGCTCGACCTCATGACGATCGCTGATGCCCTGGCTGAGACGACCGTGGCGGGACTCGACCTCGGCCGATATGTCGCGGTCACCCCGGACACGACAGTTGCCACCACCGTCAACGCCATGCGCGAGGCCGAGCTGGCGACTGCGTGCGTCCTCGATGGTGAGGTGCTCGTCGGCATGTTCACCCAGCGAGACATCTTGCAGCGGGTGATCGGACGCGACCGCGAGTGGGGCGGCCCTGTCAGTGCCGAGATGACGACGTCGCTCAAGACGGTTGCGCCCGATGCGAGCCTGGCCGACGCGCTCGACTCGATGATCACCTGGTGGGTCCGCGACATGCCGGTGCTCGACGCCGGCCGTTTCGTCGGGAACCTGAGCTTCTACACCGTGGTGAAGACGATGACGGCGCTGTTGGCACAGCAGCTCGAAGGTCCGCTGGCCGATGATGTCGTGCGAGAGGGCCTGGCGTTTGTTGACTTCACCGGCATCAATCTGCGCCCGACGGTGACGGTCGGCACCGATGACCCGGTTGAGATCGCGATCCACAACCTGCGTAACCGAGGCTTGGAACAGGTGATGGTCACCGACGAACGTGGCCACCTCGTCGGAGTTCTGACCGAGTTCGACCTGCAGCAGAAGGTCGGCTGTGAGCCGATCGATCTGACGGCAACACCGACCGGAGAGATCATGGATCCGGCCCCACCGTCGATCCCGGTGCGGTCGTCGATCGCTGACGCCATCGACATCTTGCAGCGAGGCGAGACGTCGAATATCACGCTCACCGGCGAGACCGGTCAGCCTGCGGGCGTTGCGTCGTTTCGTCAGATCGCAGCGTATGTCGAAGCAAGTCTGGAAGCCGCTGGCGGCTGATCAGCCGCAGCGATCGAACGTGTTCGCCTGCGGGGCCAGCCCCTCATCGAACGCCCGCTCCCGCATCGCGCGCAACTCGGGGTACTCGGCGAAGAACTCGAGCCGGGGCTGCACCGCATCGGGGACATCGAGCCCGAACACGAAACCGGAGAACGACTCGGCGAAGTCTTCTTCGGGGTCGCTGGCGGCGTAGGCGCCGAGGAACGACGGGTCGATGGCGCATCGTTCTTCGCCGGCCGCTTGGTCGACGCCATCGGTTGGCAACGTCCGCAGTTCGTCCTCGGGCCAAAACGCCTGCACCCACGAATCGACATAGGACCCAGGTACGAAACACCCGATCCCATTCCAATGCGTCGAGCAGGCGAGAGGGTCGCCGTCGAGGTCGAGTTCGTCGTTGCGCTGCGTGAGGACATGGGCGAACTCGTGGAGGAGCGTCAGCCGCAGCTCGTTGGGGTCATCGACTGCGGCGACCGTGTCGATGGCGATCACGAACGACGAGTAGTCATCGTCGACGGGCACCACGAACGCAAGGGTGTCGGCACCTCCGTTGAACCCGCCGACATAGGCAACGTCGCGCAGCTGGTCGGGCCCGGCGACGAGTTCGAGCAGCTCGAACGCGCCGGTCACCGTCTCGTCCGGGTCGCCCCAACACAACCCGGCGAGGGCGCCGTCGTCGATGGTGTAGATGCTCTCGACCGGACCGTCCTCGTCGCCGACCAGGTCGGGGTCACACACCTCGTCGGCCAGGTCTTCGGCGACGGTTGGTTCGTCGATGAACTCGTCATCATCGATCGACTCGCCGCCGGCATCGACGGCTTCACCGCAGCCCGCTGCGATCAACGCGATGGCCAGGCACAACAGAACGAGTCGGGGCACGGCCGGGAGCGTACCGATCCGGGCGTCAGCGAACGACGATCTCGCCGCCGGGCGGCTGGCATGTGGGACACCACCAGACGTTGCGTCCATCGGCGTCGGCCGACCGGATTTCGTCGTCGCAGCGGCGACACATCCGCCCGTCTCGTTTGTAGGTGTACAAACGGTCGCCCCGCTTGAGTTCCCTCGGCGTCTTCGCGCCCATCTCGTCGGGCACGACGGTGACGATGCGACCCATCCGTTCGCCGTCTTTGAGGGCCGAGACGGTGCGATCCCAGATGTCCACGACCGCATCGCCGTCGACCTGCTTGGCCACGGTGAGCGGATGCACCCCGGCGAGGAACAGCAACTCTGAGCGGTACACATTGCCGATGCCGGCGACGACTTTCTGATCGAGCAGTGCGGCACCGATCGAGATCGAGCGTCGCTGCAACCGGCTGGCCATCTTCTCCGCGCCATCGGGCGGGTTCAGAATCGGATCAGGCCCGAGCCGGGCGCAGAGGTCTGCTTCATCGTCAGGAGTGAAGAGCTCACACGCCGTCGGGCCCGCGAGGTGGAGGTGATCGGTCTCGGTCTCCATCACCAGCCGCGCATTGGGCGACGGCTCCGGCGCCGGCCGGTTCCGCACTCGGAACTTCCCGAACAGGCCGAGGTGCACGTGCAAGACGTCACCCGAGTCGAATCGATAGAAGAGGTGTTTTCCGAGCGCGTCGATGCCGACGACCCGCTGACCGTCGAGCTGTTCGGCACCATCCGCGAATCGACCTTGCGGCGAGGTGACCGCAACCCGCTGCCCCACAAACCGCTTCCCTTGCAGCCGGGCCGCCCGATGAAGAACATGACCTTCCGGCATCGACGCAGGCCGATCAGGCGAAGGCCGACGCCGGCAGATCGGTCGCGTCACCATTGATCGCATCGACGATCACGGCCGCCACCTGATCGGCCGTGAGACCCTCGGGCATCTTCGGTGCTTCGCCTTCGATCGCCCGATCGGCCAGACCGGTTTCGGTGTGGGGCGGACGGGCATCGATGACTCGCACCTTCGCCCGCCTCGCCTCGCGAGCGAAGGCTTCGTCGAACGAGCGCACCGCGGCCTTCGACGCGCCGTAGGCGGCCATCCCGGGCAGGTTCTGCTCGGCGATCACACCGGAGATGTTGACGAAGACGCCGCCCTTGTTGATCACCGGAAGGGCTGCCTGGGCCAGCATGATCGGCACGAAGGTGTTGGTGAGGAAGAGCTCCTCCATCGTGTCGAGGCCGAGGTCGGCGACCGGACCGAACGCGACGACACCGACGGCGTTGACGACGACATCGAGCCCGCCTCCGTGCTCGATCGCGGCAGCCACGGCAACGTCGGCGGCTCCGGGTGCACGGAGA
This sequence comes from Actinomycetota bacterium, assembly GCA_039188975.1. Lineage (GTDB taxonomy): Bacteria > Actinomycetota > Acidimicrobiia > Acidimicrobiales > Aldehydirespiratoraceae > UBA11606. The sequence continues at coordinate 8,763 of JBCCYT010000022.1, read as the reverse complement.
TCGAGGGCGCGCCGGTAGGCGCTGACGGGTACGGCGTCGAGACGGCCGGCGTCGCGCGCCACCAGCGTGATCGCCGCGCCGGTATCAACGAGGCGGCGGGCGATGGCGGACCCGAGCCCGCCGGAGCCTCCGGCGATCAGGATCGATGATGGGGTGGGAGAATCACTCACGTTGTTCTGAACGGGTTGGGGGAGGTGTTCGGATTCAGCCAAGCACGCGAGCGAGCACCCAGACCACACCGGCGATGCCCAAAACGCGACGCCACGGGTTCACCCCTCGCACGATCTCGTCCATCGCCCACCACGCGATCCCGACCGTCGCCAACCAGCCGAACACCCCACCAAAGAACCCACCGAAGATCCAATCGCCGATGATGCCGACGAATGCCAGAGCCAGGGGCCGGTTGGGCGGCTGCGCGACCGTGATCTTCCCCGTCTCACGATTCTCGAACCACCATCGAAACGACCCGATTTGCATGCGACCATCATGCCCGCGTCGATCACCCGGACGGGCGCTGCGCGAGCAACCAGTTGCGCACGGCCGCATCGGCGGTGAGCCCGATCGCTCGGTCATAGGCCGCAGCCACCTCGGCCGAGTCGGCGCCGGATGCAGCGAGCAGCCACGCCCGCACCGCCCAGTACGGCTGATGCCGTGCAACCTGCGCAGCCGCGAGCCCATCGAGTGCGTGCAATCCATCGCCGATCGCACCCGAGCGACCAACCGCGGCTGCGAAGCCGACGGTGGCCCCGAGCGTCGGCGACGTCCGCAGGACGACCCGGTAGGCATCGGCGATCGCTCCCCAGTCCGTCACACCCGTGCGAGCCCGATCGGCGTGCAGCGACTGGATGGTCGCCTCCAATTGATAGCGGCCGGGCTGACCCTGCCCGGCCGCACGCCACAACGCGATCTCGCCCGACTCGATCAGCGCCGCGTTCCAACGCGCCGTGTCTTGCGCTTCGAGCGGAACAAAACCACCGTCGGCGTCACGGCGAGCGGGTCGACGGGCTTCGCAGAGACACAGCAGGGCGTAGAGGCCCTTCGGCTCGGCTGCGTCGGGCAACAACTGCACGAGCAGACCCGCAAGCCAGATCGCTTCCCCCGCCAAGCCCGTCGCCGCGGCCACGGCGTCGTCAGCATCGTCGTAGCCGACCCCGTACGCGGCGTAGATGGCGTCGAGCACATGGCCGAGCCGTTCTGGCAACTGATCGTCGTCGGGTACCGCGAAGGCGATGCCGGCGTCGGCGATGCGGCGCTTTACCCGCACCAATCGTTGCCCGACCGTCGATGGCGCAACCAACAGGGCCGAGCCGATCTGCTCGGCGGTCAACCCGAGCACCGTCTGCAACATCAAGGGGGTACGCATCGCCGGTGGAATGTCGGGATGGGCACAGGCGAAGAGCAGTTCGAGTCGACGCTCGGGCAGCCCGGAGCCCAGGGGGGATTCGGTTGCCTCGGTGGCAGCGACGGTCAGGCGGATCTGCTCGGCGGTTCGGAGCTTGGCTTCGGCGTCGGCGTGGCGCCCCTGGCGCCGTTGCTCGTCGATGAGGCGTCGACGAGCAACGGTCGACAACCAGGCTTCGGGATTGTCGGGCACGCCGCTCGTTGGCCACTGCCGAACCGCATCAGCAAGCGCATCGGCCAAGGCGTCCTCGGCGGTCGAGATCGATCCGCAGCGCGATGCCAGCCAGGCGAGGAGCCGGCCGTACGAATCACGTGCAGCCAACTCCACCGCCTCGGCGTGGATTGCGTCCATCTCGACCGCCCGCAGTTCGGAGGGGTCAGCCCGCCGGGTCCATCGTGGCGATCGGGCGCAACTCGACGTGGGCCGACGCAGCCGCCGGACAGGTCGCCGCCAACTCGATCGCTTCATCCATCGAGTCGACCTCGAAGATCATGTAGCCCCCGAGCGACTCCTTGCTGTCGGCGAATGGGCCGTCTTGCACCTGACGCTCGCCGTCGCGCACGGTGATCGCGACGCCGGTCGATCCGTCGCCAAGCACGTTGCCGCCGACGATCTTCTCGCCGACGGCGGCGCTGTACGCCATCCATTTCGCCCAGTACGCCTCAGCCGCCGGGCCACTCCGGTCGGCAAAGTCCTCGGGTGTTTCCTGAATCAGCATCATGACCTGCATGCGCAAACCTCTCGTTGGTTGATGTCGACCCTTCGTCGCCTCAGCATCACCGATTTCGACATCGTGGCGACTTTTTCATGGTTGCGTTCATGGTTGCTTTTCGCGGGCAGGTCTGGTTTGTTAACAGAACCGTTAATTAACTTCCCTGTTAATCATGCCGTCCACCGCCACAGTCGAATCAACCACCGACGACCACCTCAGCGTGATCTTCTCCGCCCTCGCCCACCCGACCCGTCGGGCGATCCTCGGACGCCTGGCCGAAGGCGAAGCCAGCGTTGGTGAGCTGGCCGAACCGTTTGCGATGTCACTGCCTGCGATCTCTCGCCACATCCGCGTGCTGGAGCACGCTGGCCTCGTACAACAACACCGGCGAGCCCAGTACCGCCCCTGCACGCTCGACGCGACACCGCTCGCGGCCGTCACCGCCTGGACGGATCAGGTCCGCGATGTCTGGCACGCAAGCTTCGACCGCCTGGACGACTACGTCCATCAGATCCAGAATCAGCCTCCCCAGAAAGAGGAACCGTCATGACCGACTTCCAATCCGTTGAGATCGAGCGAACATTCAATGCCCCGATCGACCTCGTCTGGCAGATGTGGACCACCGCGGAACACTTCGCCTCGTGGTACGGCCCGATGGGTGCCTCCATTCCGACGTGTGAGATGAACGTCGAAGTCGGTGGGCGCCGACACATGTGCATGGAAATGGAAACGCCCAACGGCCCCATGCAGATGTGGTTCGTCGGTGAGTACCTCGAGATCTCGCCCACCGCTCGACTCGTGTACACCGAATCGATGTCGAACGAAGCAGGCGATGTCCTCTCCCCTGCCGACATGGGCATGCCGGGTGATGGGCCATCGACGACCGAGGTGGTGGTCGAACTCACCGCCGACGGCGACCGCACCCACATGAAGATGCAACACATCGGCATCCCCCACGACTCGCCCGGCGGGATGGGCTGGAACATGGCCCTCGACAAGCTCGAGATGGTGCTGGCAGCCTGAGCACCATGCACTCGCACCGATCGATCGGGTCGTACGGCTCCGCGTTCTGCATTCGGTCGTACGGGTCGGTCGGTTCGGTGCTGTCGGTGGGCTCCGCTGGCTCGATTCTGTCGGTCGGCAGCGCCGGGTCGGTCCTGTCCCTCGGCTCGGCAGGGTGCGTTGCCTGCGTCGGGTCCGCCGGATCGGTGCTGTCGATCGGATCGGCCGGTTCGATCCTTTCGATCGGTAGCGACGGCGCCACCCTGGCAATCAACAACCGGCCGATCCGCAGCAGACATCTCGCTGCGGTCGCGCCTGCCGCGGCACTGGGTGCGTTCGCTCTCCGCATGCTTCGACGCTGATCGACTAGAACATCGCGATGGCTCTCGCAGACGATCTCCTCGCCCTGCGCCGTTCGCCCGGTGCCGCGATCATCTTGATGACCTACCGCGGTGATTGGTGACCGTACTGCTGTGGCCAGCTGGTTCGGCTGGCAACGGAGTACGACCGCATCCACGATGCTGGCGCCGAACTGGTCGCCATCAGCGTCGACGACGAGGTTCGCCAGGCGGGCATGGCGCAACGATGGTTGTCGCCTCACACTCGCTTCGTGGCCGACCCGGGTGGCGCCACATACCTTCAACCAGCCGAGCTGTTCGACCCCGAAGAACGAGGCGGCATTGCGTTGCCCGGCATGTTGATCATCTCCCCCGACGGCGAAGAGATCTACCGCTACCAGGGGCGTGACTTCGCCGACCGCACCAACGACGACGACCTGTGGGAAGCACTCGCTGGGCTCGACCTCCCGGCGATCGAGCCGGAACCATGGCCCGACAACATCGACGTGCCCGACGATCTCCGCGGCTTCTTTCGACCGACCGATCTCGGCGCCTACTTCCGGGGCAACAAGTTCGGCGCACTGGCAATCGCTGGCCGCCTCGGCGACGACGCGACAGCGAGAGCGATCGCCCACGAACATCGAGTCATGGCCGACGCCACCCTTGGGGCCTGGGACGCTCTGCGCGGCAAGGGCTGACACCCATCACCCCGGCCCGCCATCGATGCCGCAACGATGGGGTGATGGCCAGCCGGACCCGACGAGCTCGCTACGCCAAACGCCGGGCCAACCGGATGGCGAAGCGCGACCACGATCTGACCAGCGATCAGTGGATCGCGCTTCAAGCCCACTGGGGCGGCTGCGCCTACTGCGAGACCGATGTGGGTCCGTTCCAGAAAGACACCGTGCTCGCCATCTCGCGAGGCGGGCGCTACACCGTCGACAACGTCGTGCCTGCGTGCCGTTCCTGCAATGCCAGCAAATGCAACGACGAAGTCACCAGCTGGATGCGCCGCAAGAAACTCGATGAGGAGCGCTTTCTCGTTCGCCAGTACGAGATCAGCCGAGCGCTGCGTCGAGAGATCGACTCTGACTGATCGAACGCCGGTCGTAGACTTTCGGGCGATGCCTGCGCCGTCCGCCGCCACGATCTCGATCGACCCAGCGTCGATCGATGATGCGCTGGTCGACCGTGCCGCAGCTGCGATCCGAGCCGGCCACCTCGTCGCCATCCCAACCGAGACCGTCTACGGCCTCGGCTGCAATGCACTCGACCCCGACGCCGTGGCGGGCGTGTTCCTCGCCAAAGCCCGACCGGCCACCGATCCCCTGATCGTGCACGTCGATGGGGTGGCCATGGCCGAGACCGTCGTGGAGGGCACGCTCCCGCCGACTGCCGCCCGACTGGCGGACGAGTTCTGGCCGGGACCGTTGACGATGGTGCTCCCAAAGGCGGAAGTCGTCCCCGACGCAATCACGAGCAGCGGCCCGACCGTCGGTGTCCGGTGTCCTGCGCACCCGGTTGCGGCGGCGATCATCACCGCCGCTGGAGTGCCGGTGGCGGCGCCGAGCGCCAACCGGTTCGGCCGCATCAGCCCGACGTCGGCCAGCCATGTGCACGAAGAGCTCGGCGACCGGATCGATCTGATCGTCGACGCAGGGCGTGCCCATCACGGCCTCGAGTCGACGGTCGTGACGTTCGATGGTGAAGCGATCGTCATCCTTCGCCACGGAGCAATCACGGCCGAGACGTTGGGCGCCTTCGGATCGGTTCGTGACGTCGGCGCCGACGAGCACGCCCGGAGCGCGGCGCCCGGACACGACATGCGGCACTACTCGCCCACCACTCCCACGATTGCGACGACGGCGCCACCCGCCGACGCCCCGGCCGGCGATGTGATCTTCGCCGGGTATGCCGGGGCGCCAGTCGAGCTGCCTGAGGGTTGGCGCTTCGAACCGCTCGGCGACCGCAACGACCTGGCCGCGGTCGGCCACGCCCTGTACGACACGCTTCGGCGCCTCGATGCTGCGGGCCCGGCGTTGATCGTGATCGAACTCACGAAGTCCGGCGGGATCGGCCGGGCGATCGACGACCGGCTGACCCGAGCAGCGTCTGGCGTCGTCGCCACCGACGCGCCGGCGCTGACCGCCGTGGTGACGCGAGCGCTCGGCTGACGCACGCCGTCAGGTTCGGAGGTTCTGCAACTGCTCGACGTGGGCCGGCAGGTGGCGCATCGCTTGAATGTCGATCGCAACCTGACCCCAGGGCATCGGCTGTTCCATGACGACGTCGCCATCGTGTTCGAAGCGCCCGGGGACGAGCTGGTTGCGCTGCGCTTCGTCGAGCCGCCGCGCTGCACCGACGGCCTGATCAGCACACCGGCGGGCAAACCCAGCAAGCTCGCTGCGGTCGTCGAACCGGGCGATCAACCGGTCGAGCACCACCCGGTCTTGACACACATGATTGGCGAACGTGGGTTCTCGACGGTGTACCAACGCGTGCGCAACTGCGGTGAGGGCGAGATCGTTGAGCGCTACATGGGCAATGACCTGGTCAGCAGTCCAACCGTCGTCTGCCGGTTCGCCGTGGCCGCCGGCAGCGACCTCGGCGAAGAACGAGTCGTAGGCCGCTTCGAGGGAGGTCAGATCGGCGCCATCAACAGGGAACTCAGCACCGTCGGCGAGATGGTCGAGCACATGACCCCAGGCCGATGGCCCGACGTAGGAGCGACGTTGGGCGAGCCCGTCTTCACCGAAGGCTTCCCAACCGCGATGCACGACGTCGACTCGGGTGGCACCACCGAACGCTGAGAAGGTGATCTCGACCGTTCCTGACGCACCGAGGTCTCGACCGGGATGCCACTCGAGCACGAGCCGGCTCGGGGGCTCCCACGAGGAGATCTCGGCCCACACGCTCTCACGTCCATCGGTCGCCCACTCGATGAGTTGTCCTTCCCGGAAGTGCACGCCGCCGGACTCGGCCTGAAACACGCTGTGGGTGGGGAGCGGCCACCATGCGCCGATCTCGTCGGTGAAAATGCGAAAGGCATCATCGACCGGTCGAGCGACGACCGCTGATCGCAGGACCGGTGGGATTGAACTCATGTGCCCTCCTCGGCATGTTCGGTGAATGCGTTCAACACGTCGTCCCAGAAGGAGTCGACCCAGGCCCGCACATCAGCGAGACCGTCCAGGTCGACGGCGTAGAGGTTGCGCGTTCCGAGTGGGCGAACGCGAACCAGACCGGCATCTCGCAAGATCTTGAGATGCTGGGAGACCGCACCTTGGGTCACGGGCAGGGCGTCGGTGAGTTCACCGACCGTTGCTTCCCCCCCTTGGAGGAGGCGCAACACCGCCCGGCGGGTTGGATTGCCGACGGCGTCGAGCGCCGCTTCATAAGCCATGCCTAATGATTAGCAAATACTAATGATCGGGTCAACCGGGGCCCTTCCGGGGCGAACGACCCATACATGATGGGCCGCACGTCACTTTGCTCTCAAGGGGGCCGTCTGGCCCCTGCGCCGCCCCCATGTTGCGATCCAAGATGGGCGCATGGCGGGCCTCGACCACATTCGAACCGACGGGCGACCAGATCCCGAGAACGGCTTCCTCGACACCCCGATGGGCCTCTCCCGTCTCGAGGCATGGGCCCTCAACGCCGTGCGGCGCTGGGGCCCACTGGGACTGACCGTTCGAGCCAGCATCGCCGCCGTGCTCGGCTCGGTCCTGATCAGTGTCGCGGTCATGATCGTGATCGTCGGGCCCGGGGCAACCATGATCTCGCCTGGCCTCGTTCTCAGCAGCGCCGTACCCACGATCGTGGCGCCGCCGATCATTGCCGTGATCGTGCGACTGATCGCTCGGCTCGACGCGACCGGCCAAGAGCTGGTGAGCGCAGCAACCACCGATCCCCTGACCGGGGTCTTCAACCGCCGGGGCTTCTTCGACGGCTTCGATGCCACCGAAATCGCCGAGGGCCCGCTCGCGGTCGCCATCGTCGATGTCGACGATTTCAAACAACTCAACGACCGCTTCGGCCACCCCAAAGGCGACGCCATCCTTCGCCACCTGGCGACCCTGCTCGTCGAGCACGCCGAGGAAGAAGGGGTCGTCGCTCGACTCGGCGGCGACGAGTTCGTGTTGGTCGCCCCATCTGACGCGATTCGTCGGCTCCACACTCGCGAGATCCTGACCTCCGCCGCTGTCGCGTATTCGGCGACCGTGGGAAAGGCCGACCTCGGCGATGATGGCCTGCAGGCGGCGCTGGCGACGGCCGATGCCGAGCTCTATCGGCACAAATCAAACCGACGGCGCGGCCGCACCGACGACTGAGCCCGCACGACGCAGGTCAGGACCGAGGCCGGTAGGCAGATGGTCCCGCCAGCACGACGAGATAGCCGTCAGGATCGCGAATCCAGACTTCAGACTGCTTGGCGTTCGGGTTCTGATGGACCGCCCGTTCAATCGGGGCGCCCCACGCCTCGGCCCGCGCGACCGCCGCATCGAAATCAGCGACCTCGAACCAGACGAGCACGCCGTTCCCGCGGACGACCTCAACATCGACCAGCGGGCCGTGGTGATCGTCCGTGCCGTCGTCGTGGAGTTGCAGCACGATCTCGCCGTCGTGAAGCAACTGCTCGTACTCGTTGCCACCGTGACCACTCTCGAGGCCGACGACCTCACAGTAGAAACGGCTCGAATGCTCGACATCGGCGACGACGAGCATCATCTGCGACCACAGCGACGGCATCGATCGATCTTCGCGCACGCGTTCGATCAGGTCGACGATCAGGCCGACAGCCCGTGGACCTGACCGACATCGGGGGCCTGAGCAAGGGCGCGGCGAGTTGTCGCCAGACAAAAGCGAAGCCGCTCGATAGACCCGCTCGAGGCGTGGACGGCAAGGGTTCCGGCCGAGGAGATCACCGCCTGTGCCGGATTGTCGACCGCCCGATCCGACCATCGACCGCCATCTCGCCGCTGCTCGCCAAGCGCCAACGAGAACAACCGGAAGGCCGTCGCTGACTGGGTAGCGGCAATCGCGGCGACATCGACGGGCCGATCCCGCCGCGACCGCTGTTCGATGTCGGTGATCGACCGAGACAACCGTTTCGTCGCGATGTCGAGGACGCGATACGTCCGAAGGTCGGTCGCGCTGCCGATCGCCGATGCGAAGGCGCGCATGACGGCGATGTCGAGGACTTCGGCCGCACCCTCGCCATGCTCGTGTTGCGCGGCCAGCGACGCGTCAGCGACGAGTACGGCCGTCCGCAAGGCGAACCCGACATCGACACCGAGGTTCACGACCGC
>JBCCYT010000021.1:0-41094 GCA_039188975.1 Actinomycetota bacterium | reverse complement strand
TCGAGCAAATCGGTCAGCGCACTGACCGAGGCCGCAACCGCAAGCCGCGTCTCGGCCATGTGCAACTCGAGGAGGGTGATCTCATCGGCGAGCTCGGTCCGCCGGGTTTCGAGCCGGGCCAGCTCTTGAGCCCCCCGCTGGCGTTCTTCGGCCACCGCGGCGGCGGCCGATTCCTGTGCTTCAGCCAGCAACCGCCGCCGGTCGGTCTCGGCTTCGGCAAGCACCAGCGAGACGTGGTCGTCGGCTTCGCGCCGGGCCGCCTCGGCGTCGGCGGCTGCCTCGAGCCGCATGGCGTCAGCCTCGGCCTTGGCCTCCTCGATCGCCGCGTCGGCGGTGCGTTGGGCAAGAACCAGTACTCGACTCAAACGAGCGTCATCGACGTCTCCGGTGTCCGCCGCCGAAGCGGCGACCGAGCGCGGCTGGGCTTCAGCGGCGGCAACTCGGTCCTGCAGCTCGGCGATACGACCCTGCACCAGGGCCGCAGCCTTAGCTACCCGGTCGACGTACGCATCGACCTCTTCGACGTCATACCCACGGAAACGTTCGTTGAACTCGATGTCGTGGAAGAGCGGTGAGAGTTCATCCATACCGACAGCCTAGGTCGCGCGCCCCGAGTGACGGGGGATCACGCTCGGTGATGACTGCGCGTGACGGTCCCGGGACATCGCAGCATCGCTAGCAGAGAATGCCCATGATGATCTGCACCCCGATGATCACGATGATCGGCGACAGGTCCAGCGCAATCGACCCGAGCCGCAGGGCCGGAATGTTGCGCCGCAGCGGGCCCAACACCGGATCGGTGAGCATGAACAAGAACCCGGCAACCGTCGCCATCGCGCCGTTGGGGTCCAGCGGGAACCAGCTCAGCACGATGCGAGCGAAGATCGCGAGCAGGTAGAAGAGCAAGAAGTAACAGACGATGACCATGAGATGTCAGTCCAGCGCGCGGCGGGTGTCGGCAGCCGAGACTTCGACGTCGGCTGGGGTCAACAGATATACCTGGTCAGCGACACGGTCCATCTTCCCGCCGAGGGCGTAACACAGCCCGCTGGCAAAATCGACGAGACGTCGCCGCAGATCCCGGTCAGCGCCCTGCAAGTTGACGATCACGGCCTGACCACTCTTGAAGCGGTCGCCGATCGACTGGGCGTCGTTGAAGGTCGTCGGGCTCACCGCATGAGGACTCGCAGCGCGCGACTCAACAATGCGCACCGCCGGCTGGAGTTCATTTGCCGGTCGGGGCGGGGCCGCTTCCACCGGAGCGGGGGCGGGCGCGGGCGCCGGCCGGTCGCTCGGCACGACGCGAACCGAACCGGACGGCTCCGGTCGCGACGGCTCGATGCGGCGAACGGTGGCCGATTGCACGACCGGGGCCGGAGTCGGATCCGCAACGGCGCGCATCGCCGGACGCGGCGCGGCCGTCACCGGCTCCGCAGCATCGGGATTCGGCGCGTACTCGTCGAACGCGTCGTACTCCTCGTCGGGCCCGAGGCCCAGGTAAATCATGGCCTTCTTGAATGTGTTGGACACGGCAACCTCTCCTTGGCGAGAGGCTAGTCCTCGGCTTCGGTCCGGCGGTGTCATGACCGCCGATCTCGAGATCACCGGTGGCGCTCACCGAAGAGGTCGCGCCCGACTCGCACCATCGTGGTTCCCTCGTCCACGGCGATCTCGAGATCGGCGGTCATGCCCATCGAACAGTGATGGAGACCGAGATCGTCGACGAGTCGACGCAGCGTTGCGAACCCCGGGCGGGCCGCCGCCGGCTCGGCGAGCAGGGCGACTCCCATCAGCCCCACGACCTCGAGACCAGCTTCCGACGCCACCTCTACGAGCGATTCGGTCTCTGCCGGCGCCACCCCGCCTTTGGCCTCCTCATCAGAGATGTCGACCTGCACCATGATCTTGGCCCCAGGAGCCCGTTTGGCGATCTCACGCACGAGCTCAGGCCGGTCGACGCTTTGCCAGATGTCCACGAACGGGGCCAACAGTCGGACCTTGTTGCGCTGCAGGCGACCGATGAAGTGCACTGTCGGCGCAGTCGTGATGTCGACCAGCTTGGCCGCCGCCTCCTGGGCGTAGTTCTCCCCCACGTCGGTGAGACCCGCCGCGACTGCAGCGTCGACAGCCGACGCGTCGAACGTCTTCGTCACCGCCACGATCTGGACATCGTGCCCCCCGGCGGCGTCGAGGCGGGACCGAACCGCCGCCGCCCGGGTGGCGACCTGCGCCGGATCGACCGGGTTCACGACGCCACCAGGCGGGCCGCCGTCACTTGGCGGCCGCCATCGCGTCGAACGCGATGCGAGAACCAGCGGGGGTCGGCGGTGTCAAAGCCGAGATCATCGATCGATGTGACACCCGCAGCACGCAAGGCGTGTGCTGTTGCGGTGGCCATGTCGAGCGCGGGCCTGCCTGCGCTGGTGGTTGCCCGGGCGGAGCCGCCGACGGCAACCTCGACCTGCGCGAGCTCGGCTTCGCCAAACTCGTAGGACGCGGGACGGATGCACGGGCCAATGATTGCGGCGACCGCACCGGGTCGCCTCTGCTGCATCGCGTCGACCGTTTCCTGGATTACGCCCGCAACAAGTCCTCGCCAACCAGCATGGGCGACCCCCAGGACGCCGTCGCCAACGAGCACGACCGGCACACAGTCCGCGGTCTGAACACACAGCACGGCGTCGACCTGCTCGGTCACCGCTGCGTCGGCTTCGGATCCTGCGCCCTCGCCGATGTGGTTCACCGCAACCACCTGCGCGCCATGGACTTGCCGCAGCCACGACCACTCGCCGGCGAACACACTGCGGCGTCGTTCATCGAGCTCATCGGGTTCGCCGTCGACACGAAAGTCGCCATCGTGGCGATCGGTCACGCACAGCTCGACCGAGGTGCTGGCACCGGCGGGCAGCCGCCGGAATCGCATCGGGTTACTGCAGGAACGACGGGACGTCGAAGTCGTCGTCGCCCAGATCGAGATCGTCATCGTCGTCGTCGGTCGCAAAGACGTCGGCGATCGGCACCTCACCGGTCGGATCGCCGAGATCTTCGACCAGCTTGTCGAGAACGGGCTCGCGGCGTGAAACCGCGCTGCGGATCGATGAGCCGCCGGACTCGTCCCAGCGATCGAACCCGGCCGCGATCACGGTCACGCGCACGTCCTCGCCCATCTCGTCGTCGATGACCGCACCGAAGATGATGTTCGCGTCTTGGTGAGCGACGCCGTGAATGATCTCGGCCGCTTCGTTCACTTCGAGCAGGCCCAAATCGGGGCCGCCCGAGATGTTGAGGAGGATGCCGCGTGCGTTTTCGATCGACGCCTCGAGCAGGGGGCTGGAGATGGCCGAGCGCGCCGCGGCGACGGCGCGACCCTCGCCGCTGCCATGGCCGATACCCATGAGGGCCGAGCCTGCGTCGACCATCACGGTGCGGACATCGGCGAAGTCGGTGTTGATCAGACCCGGCGTGGTGATCAGGTCGGTGATTCCCTGGACACCTTGAAGGAGGATCTCATCGGCCATCTTGAAGGCGTTGAGCATCGACGTGTCGTTCGACGCGATCGACAGGAGCCGATCGTTCGGGATGACGATGAGGGTGTCGACCTTTTCCTTGAGCTTCTGGATGCCCTGCTCGGCCTGCACCGACCGGCGCCGACCTTCGAATGCAAACGGGCGAGTGACGACACCGATGGTGAGCGCGCCTTGACTCTTTGCGACCTCTGCGATGACCGGCGCAGCACCGGTTCCGGTACCACCGCCTTTGCCGGCGGTGATGAAGACCATGTCGGCACCGGTGAGCGCTTCACGGATCTCATCGATGTGTTCCTCGGCTGCCTGCCGGCCCACCTCGGGGTCAGACCCAGCGCCGAGCCCGCGAGTGAGTTCTCGGCCGATGTCGAGCTTCTCGTCGGCGTCGCTCATCAGGAGCGCCTGGGCGTCGGTGTTCGCAGCGATGAACTCGACGCCTTTGAGCCCGGCGTCGATCATGCGGTTGACGGCGTTGACTCCGCCACCACCAACGCCGACGACCTTGATGACGGCCAGATAGTTCTGCGGATCAGACATCACGATGGAATCCCCCGTACGAGGAAGTGGGTACCGCCCGCGCACGCAGGTACGTGCCGGAATGGGGCGACCGTACACCGGTTGACCGTGGATTCCAGGGACGCTCGCCGCATCGGGGGCGATCGACGGGCGCGGTTGCAGCCGCCCTGTCCGATGACGCGGTCACGATTCGGGCTCGTCAATCTCGCAGTCGGCATCTCGTTGCACGACGGGAAGCTCGGCGATCCGCAAATCGATCACGGTGATGCAGGTGCGATCGACGCGCCCGATGACCGTCCTTAGGGCATCGAGCTTGGCGATCAAGTCGGTGCCGATGCCGAGCTCAGCGATCGCGCTGCCGGTGAGGTCCAGCACCAGCTCCCCGTTTTCTTCGCCGGTGTAATCGATGCCGTATGTCTCGATCCAGGGCATGAGATCGGCCGGGACGAGTTGGATGACGGGAATGGCCGGGAGCGCGAACGTCTGCACGTCGCCGAGTTCACCCCGTGCAACAACGGTGATGACCGGCAAGTCGTCGGCCGGTTGAGACTCGATGCGGTCGATCGCGACCCCCTCGGCGTCGATCACGACGCTGCCACCGTCCCCGCTCGGAACCAAAGCGAGCGGTTGACGGCGCACCACATCGACCGTGACGGTGCCCGGCCATGATCGGGCAATGTCGACCTCTTTGACCCATGGGAGCGCCGTAACCCCTGCACGTGCAGTGTCGAGATCGACGTCGAGAAGCGGCGTGCCGAGCTCCAAGCCGGTCGCAGCGATGACATCGTCGGCGCGCGAGGCGGACGCGCCCGCCACCTCGATGCGGTCGAGGTCGAGCGCCGTCGATCGGGTGATGGCATAGGCGCCTGCCCCAACCGTGATCACGCCGAGCACGATCAACACGATCCGGAGCCGGCGCCGGCCCTCGGCTCGAAGGACGGCGATTCGGCGTTGGCGGAGCCTCGGGTCGATGGGCCCCGTCACGTTCGCCACGGAACCTCGGCGGCATCGAAACCAACCAGGTGGGTCTCGGGTTCGAGCACTACTCCATGGGCATACTCCACCAGGGCGCGCACCTCGATCATCACCTGCAAGACGTCAGCGGCCGTGCCGTTTTCGTCGGCCTGGATGAAGTTGGCGTGTTTCTCTGACACGGCGGCGGTGCCGACCCGCAAGCCTTTTCCACCGGCGGTGTCGATCAGGCGCCCTGCACTGTCGCCCTCCGGGTTGGTGAAGACCGAACCAGCATTTTGACCACCCGGCTGGTTTTCGCGCCGCCACTGGACGATGTCAGCCATCTCGGCCTTGCCCTTGCGCTCGTCGCCGGGCGTGAGCGACAACCGACAACCGACGACCAGCTCGTGGGGTTGCAACGCCGAGTGGCGATAGGCGAGCTGCAATGCGTCGGCGGCAACGATGCGCCGCTCCCCTGCCGCGAAGTCGACGATGTCGGCGTCGAGGAGTGCATCTTTCATGTCGGCGCCGTGGCCGCCGGCGTTCATGCGAACCGCACCGCCGATCGATCCAGGCACGCCAACCGCCCACTCGAAGCCCGTGAGGCCATAGCCGACGGTGGTGCGAGCGACGACGGGAAGCTTCGCTGCGGCACCCGCGATCACCGTGGTCTCATCGACCACCGAGATGCCCGCGTAGTCGCCGGCCATGTGGACGACGAGCCCGTGGAACCCAGCGTCGGCGACCAACATGTTGCTTCCGCGGCCGACGGTCATCACTGAAATGCCGGTGCCCGCGACCGCCGCCGCGACGGCGCTCAGCGTTTCGTGGTCGTCGATGACGACCATGGCGGTGGCGCGACCACCGACGCGGTAGGTCGTGAGTGACCCCAGGGGCACGTCGACAGCGATCTTGTCGCCGAGTTCGTCCATGAGTCGTTCGATGACGACGAACAGGGCTTCGCTCATGCCGCGCCTCGATTTTCGAGCCGACCGATGACCTGGTCGGGAAGGCCGGTGAGATCACCCGCCCCGAGTGTGAGACACAGATCTCCGGGCCGGAGCTTCGAGGTCAGCCACGACGCTGCATCGTCGAGTCGGGGCATCCACGCGATGGTGGCCCACGGGTTGGTGTCGAGTACGGCGTCGACGATCAACTTGCCGGTGATGCCCGGACGCGGGATCTCCCCCGACGAGTAGATGTCGGTCACCACGACGACGTCGGCGTGTTCGAACGCATGGGCGAAATCGCGCCAGAGTGCGGCGGTACGGCTGTAGCGGTGAGGTTGGAACACGCACACGATCCGGGACCAACCGCCGTCGCCCGCAGCCCCCAGTGCGGCTTCGACTTCGGTTGGCAGGTGGGCGTAGTCGTCGACGAACGTGACGCCATCGATCTCTCCTCGAAACTCGAACCGACGAGCCACCCCACCGAAGCGGGCCAAGGCGTTGGCCGCATCGACGGCGTCACCCCCCGCCGCAATGGTTGCGACGATCGCGGCCGCTGCGTTGCGAGCGTTGTGCATACCGGGCGTTGGAAGCGTGACCCGAACCAGATCGGTGCCTGGACCCTCACCATCGTGGTGGCGGAGCGTGAACGTCACCGACGCACGGCCGCGTTCGACGTCGACCATCCGGTAGTCGGCGGCTTCGTCGGTGCCGTAGGTGAGGCCAGGGGCCGAAGCATGCACCGCCATCGCGCCATCATCATCTGCGCAATAGATACGCACCTGCGCGGCAGCGGCGAACTCGACGAAGGCGGCCATCAGCTGATCCGGGTCGTTGTCGTACGTCTCGAGGTGGTCGGGCTCGACGTTGGTGATGATGGCGACTTCTGCACCCAGCGACAGGAACGTGCGATCAGACTCATCGCCTTCGATCACGAACCACTCGCCGTCGGCCCACACGGCGCCCGAGCCGATCTCGTTGACGTCGCCACCGATGATGAACGACGGATCGAGGCCCGCTTCCACCATCGCCATGGCCAGCATCGAACTCGTCGTGGTCTTGCCGTGGGTGCCGGCCACCACAATGGTTCGCCGCTCGGCCGAGATCGCCGGCAGGATGTCGCGCCGACGCAGCACCGGGATGTTGCGTTCGCGTGCCGCAGTGACCTCGGGGTTGCGCTCGGGAATCGCGGTACTGATCGCCACCAGATCGGCGGCGCCGACATGTTCGGCGTCATGTCCGACACGGATGTCCATGCCCGCGACTCGAAGCCGTTCGACGAGGGGGCCGTCCTTGAGGTCCGAGCCCGTGACCGTGTGCCCCATGCGGTGCAAGACATTGGCGATCGCGCCCATGCCTGCGCCGCCGGCGCCGATCAGATGGATGGTTCGAGGGGTTGAGAGATCAGGCGTCATGTCGGACTCGGGGTCATGGGGTTCCGGTGGGGCGGGGGCGACTGGCATGTTGGTCGATCACGTCGACCACCGCCGAAGCGGCAGCCGGTCGCGCCACGGTGGAGGCGGCGGCTGTCATCGCACCGAGCCGGGCCCGGTCGTCGAGCAGCGAACCGATCACGGCAACGACCCGTTCGGCATCGAGATCTGCGTCCGCGATGACAACCGCGGCGCCGGCATCGGCAAGCGCTCGACCATTTGCGGTCTGGTGATCGCCGGGCGCTCCGGGGAGGGGCACGAGAACAGCGGGAACCCCCGCAACTGCGAGTTCAGCGACCGAGGACGCCCCGGCGCGACAGATCACGAGGTCGGCCGCGGCGTACACGCTGGGCATGTCGTCTTCGTACTCGATGAGCTGATGTACGAGGGCGGCATCTTCCGGGACGACCACCCGCTGGACCATGTCGGCATGGTCGCGGCTACCGGACACGTGCCGAACCGCAAGGTCCGCCCGATCGAGCCACGATGCCGTTGCGTCGGCGACCGCATGGTTGATGCGGCGGGCGCCGAGTGAGCCACCGAAGACGGCAAGGATCTGCCGGTCGACGGGGAGCCCCAAGCGTTGGCGGGCAGCCGCTCGCCGATCCGAGTCTGGTTCCGCCAACGCCACGACCTCAGGGCGGACGGGGTTTCCCGTCCAGATCGAGCGAGGCAGGTCGGTGCCGTCGAACGACACCGCACACGCCCTCGCAAACCGGCCGGCGAGCCGGTTTGCGGCGCCGGGCACTGCGTTTTGCTCTGCGACGACGATCGGCACCCGCCACACGATCGCGCCGAGCACGCACGGCACCGACGCGTAGCCGCCAAGCCCCACGACCACGGCGGGTCGCAGGCGTCGCACCAGTCGAATGCCGGTGACGATGGCTGCCACCAACCCGACCACGGCGCCGACATTGGCGAGCGTCAGCCGCCGTTGAATCCCTCGACCCGGAAGCACCGTGAGCGGGAACCCGGCCTCGGGCACCAGCCGGGTCTCGATCCCTCGAGCTGATCCGACATAGTGGACCTGTTCGTGGGGCACGCCACGGTCCACCAGTTCCTGAGCGATGGCGATCCCGGGGATGACATGACCAGCTGTTCCGCCGCCAGCGATGATCGCGTAGGCCGGTTGCATCGTCAGCGAGTCCGGCCCTGACGGGCGACGTTCATCACCATTCCCATCGCCGCAAGGGTGACGACAACCGACGAACCGCCGAGCGACAGGAACGGCAGGGTCACGCCGGTCACCGGCAAGATCGCCATCACGGCGCCGAGGTTGAGCAGCGCTTGCACGATCACCCAACTCGTGATCCCGACCGCCAGCAGCATGCCGAACCGATCCGGCGCTCGCTGGGCGGTGACCATGCCGGCGACACCCAACGTCGCGAAGAGTGCGAGCGTCACCGCTGCGCCGATCAGACCGAGCTCTTCAGCGATGATCGCAAAGATGAAGTCCGTGTGCGCGAACGGTAAGAACCCCCACTTCGCGTAGCTCGCGCCGAGACCAACACCGCTCCAACCACCGGTGGTGATGGCGTGCAGCGATTGCAGCGACTGGTAGCCCGCGCCGGTCGGATCCGAGGCGGGATCGAGGAACGCAAAGAAGCGAGCTCGACGAAACGGCTCGTGCACGACCATGAGCGCCGAGAACGCCACACCCCCGGAGCCGATCACCGCCAGCGGGCCCAGACGAGCACCGGCGAGGAACAACATGGCAAACACCAGCGCACCGACGACGAGAATCGCGCCGAGGTGCGGCTGCATGGCGAGCAGCCCGACCACGAGGGCGGTCACCACCGCGATCGGCCGCACCGTGATCGCCGTGTGCTCGATTGGTCGGCCCGGCCGAGCGAGCAGGTCAGCGACGAAGAGAACCAGGGCGAGCTTGACGAACTCCGAGGGCTGCACCGTCATGCCGCCGACACCGAGCCAGCGGGTCGCACCGTTGCGGGTGAGCCCAACGCCTGGCAACACGACCAGCACGAGCAGGACCATCACGCCGATCAACGAGGGCACGGCAAAGATTCGCCAGCGGCGATAGTCGACGCGCATCGTGATGAACATGGCGATGAGCCCGAGTCCGATCCACATCAACTGCCGCTGGAAGAGACTCCACGCACTGGACGTCTCGGAAATGGACGGTGCCGCGCTCGCCGACAGCACCATCACGGCGCCCAACGCCGTCAAGATCAACGTGGCCGCGAACAAGAAAAGAAACACCGGCGTACGCCGACCGACCGGGCGGCGCGGGCCGCGACCGTCGGACTGGACCCGACCGGTTGGATGGCGTCCTCGCGCGGCGGTCTTTTGGGTGTGTTTGCGCCGATGCGTCGCCGTCATGAACGTTCCCCCTGCGCCCGCGATTCCACGATGCGGGCGAAGTCATCGCCCCGTTCGCCGTAGCTGCGATACCAGTCAAACGACGCGCAACCCGGCGACAACAAGACCGGGACCCGGCCGGCCGAAAGCGTTCGAGCCGCGTCCACCGCCGCCTCCATGTCCTCGGCGCGCGCAACCGTCGCGATCCCGGCGAAGGCGGTTTCGATCTCGTCGGCTGCGTCTCCGATCGCGACCACCGCGTCGACATGGGGACCCGCCTGGCCCATGACCGAAAGGTCGATGCCTTTGTTTCGCCCGCCGGCGATCAACACCACCCGCTCGAAGCCACGAACCGCAGCCAAGGTCGCGTGCGGCGTTGTCGCCTTCGAGTCATCGAAATACATCTGGCCGTCGAGTTCACCGACGGGCGAAACCCGATGGGCGAGGGCCGAGAACGTTGCTGCGGCACGCACCGTCACGGCGGGCGCAACGCCGAGCGGCACGAGCGAAGCCACCACCGCAAGCGTGTCTTCGACATCGTGGGGCAAATCGCGCCACAGGTCAGCGACCTTGCCGAACATGCCGTCGGGCCCGATGAGCTCACCGTCGACCGAGCGGTAGCTGCCGGTCGATCCGAACGTGATCAGCGATGCATCGGCCGCGACGTTTCGCATGACGACCGGGTCGTCGACATTGGCCACTATCGTGCCGCCCGCAGCGACCAGGGTGAAGATGCGGGCCTTGGCCGCTTCGTACGACTCGAGGTCGTGATGCACGTCGAGGTGATCGGGCGCGAAGTTGAGCCAGGTGCTCACCAACGGCGAAAAGCGGCTCGCCCGTGCCAGCCGGAACGAGGAGGCCTCGACCACGAACACGTCGGTGTCAGCATCGTCGATCGCGGTCACGAGCGGGATGTCGGTGTTGCCCGCGGCAACTGCCGCCTGCCCATCCGCACCGAGCGCCGCAACGGCCAGTTCGACCGCAGTCGTCTTGCCGTTTGTGCCGGTGATGGCGATGACGGGCCGATCGTCCCACACCGCAGCCAGGTCGAGCTCGGAGATGACCGGCACACCGAGCTCATCCGCGATGGCGAAGACGGGATGCCACTCGGGCAGTCCGGGGGTCGGCACCACGAGAGTTGATGCCGCCACCAACGCGTGAAGATCGTCCGGCTGGCCGATCAGTTCGATACCGAGCGCCGCCGCAGCGTCTCGTACCTCGTCACCGGCCCGGTCGTCGACGGCAACGACCGTGTGACCACGGCGAACCAGCGCGGCAGCGACCGCGCGGTTGGCGACACCGAACCCGACGACCAGCGTCGAGATCGGTAGGGCCAGCAGCCGGTCGAGCGAGCGGTCGTCAACCATCACGCGGTGATCCCCAAACCAATCGCGTCGGCATAGAACAAGCCGAGACCCACGCCCGTGCACAGCCCCGACATGATCCAGAGTCGGACGATGACGGTGGTCTCGGGCCAGCCCGACAATTCGAAATGGTGGTGGATGGGCGCCATGCGAAAGAGACGTCGTCCGTTGAACCGTTGAAACACGAAGACCTGCAAGATGACCGACACGGTCTCCATCACGAACAGTCCGCCGATGATGGGCAGCAGCAGGTGGGTGCTGGTGGTGAGCGCGAGCGCGGCAAGGCCACTGCCGATCGCCAGCGATCCGGTGTCACCCATGAAGATCTGGGCGGGCGCGGCGTTCCACCACAAAAACCCGATGATCGCGCCGACCATCGCGGTGGAGACGACGGCCAGATCCAGCGCGTGCGGGTTGCCGTAGAAGTCAGCGTGGCGGAACTGCCAAAAACCGATCACGGTGAAGGCAGCGAAGCCGAACGCCCCCGCCCCTGCCGCGAGCCCGTCGAGGCCGTCGGTCAAGTTCACGGCGTTCGTGGTCGCCGCGATCAGCACCAAGGCCCAGATCATCCAGCCGACGCGACCCAAGTCCCATCCCGGATTGTCGAAACGAGTGAACGACAGCGTCGTGGGCACGTTGGTGTACTGGGTGACGAGAAAGGCAAACCCCACCCCGACGATCAACAAGCCGAGCATCTTCGCCCGCTTGTTCAGGCCGAGATTGCGAGCGGCAACGACCTTGATCCAGTCGTCCATCAGACCAACGGCGCCGCCGCCGATGATCGCCAACATCACGAAGATGCCGGTGCGGGTGTAGATGGCGCCGACCAGGTCCGAGACGACGTATCCGCTCACCGCACCGGTCACGATCGCCAGACCACCCATGGTCGGCGTGCCGGCCTTCACCTGATGGCCCTGGGGGCCGTCGTCGCGAATCGGCTGCCCGATGCGATGGGACGTGAGCCAGTTGATCAGCGCCTTGGTGCCGAACAGCGAGATCGCCATCGAGATCGCGCCAGCGAACAGCAATCGAGTCATGACGCGCTCCCTCCCAGTCGCCGCAGCTCTTCCCGAGCCACTACACGATCGTCGAAATCGAGCACCTCGTCGGCGATGGTCTGGGTGGTTTCGTGCCCCTTGCCGGCGATCACCACCAGATCGCCGCTACGAGCACCCGCAAGCGCATGCCGGATCGCCTGACGGCGGTCGGGTTCGATCAGTTCAGGTCGGCCATCCATGCCCGAAACGATGGCCGAAATGATGGACTCCGGGGATTCACCTCTCGGGTTGTCACTCGTGACCACGACCCGGTCGGCGAGGCGACGACACACCTCCCCCATCTGCGGGCGCTTTCCATGGTCGCGATCGCCCCCGGCGCCGAACACGACCGTGAGCGCTCGGCCCGTGACTTCACGAGCTGCCGCCAACACCGCTTCGAGCCCGTCGGGCGTGTGGGCGTAGTCGACAACCACCGTGAACGCCTGGCCCTCGTCGATGGTCTCGAATCGACCCGGCACTCCTCGGACGTCGCTCAGCGCCGACGCGACGTCGGCCGGTTCCACACCCAGAGCAGCGACCGACTCAGCCGCCAGGACTGCGTTGGTGACGTTGAAGGGACCGGCGAGCGGGAGCCGCACGTCATGGCCGCGCCAGCGGAACCGGCTGCCGGTCGGTCCACTCATCGCGGCTTCTCGCGCGGTCGTGTCGACCGGAACGATCGGGATGGTTGCCGCCGTTGCGATCCGCTCACCGGCTGGGGTGTCGGTCGACACGATTCCCATGTCGCTGAGCTCGGGTGTGAACAGGCGGGCCTTCGCAGCCTCGTAGGACGCAAGGTCGCCGTGGTGATCGAGATGGTCGATGCCGAGGTTGGTGAAGACCGCGACCCGATATCGGGTGCCATCGACGCGCCGTTGATCGAGGGCATGGCTCGACACTTCCATCGCCACGGCGTCGGCCCCGTCGTCACGTGCTCGGGCGAGCACCCGCTGCAGCTCCGGTGCCTCCGGCGTGGTTCGCACGCCCGTCAGGGTGCCGATCTCGATCGGCTGACGTCCGAGCGTACGGAGCAGGTCAGCGATGAGTCGCACGGTGGTGGTCTTGCCGTTCGTCCCGGTCACGCCGATGACAGGAATCGTCGCCGACGGTTCGTCGTGCACCACAGCCGCCGCCGGGCCGATCGCAGCTCGGACGTCGGCGACGAGGATCTGCGGAACGCGCTCATCGAGGCGCCGTTCGACGAGGAGCGCGACGGCGCCCCGGTCGAGGGCGGCGGCCGCATGGTCGTGGCCGTCGTGGACGGCACCGGGCACACAGGCGAAGAGGGCTCCCGGCTGCACGACACGAGAATCGTGCTCAACGTCGGTGACCGACGTGGCTGAGACGTCGGCGCCGAGGACCCCTGGGAGTCGGGTCGTCAGATGGTCGAGCCGCACATCAACCCGCGTCTTCCGGGCTCGGTGCGAGGACCGAGGTCGCAGCGTCGGCCCGGACGGCAGTGGTGGTCGGCCCGGCGCTCATGGCCGGAATCCGGAGCTGGCGGGCCGTGTACGCCGCGATTTCAGCGAAGACCGGAGCAGCCACGGAACCGCCGCCGTAGACCTCTCCGAGAGGATTGTCGAGCATCACGAGCACAGTGAACTGGGGGCCGTTGTCATTGGCGACGATCCCGGCAAAACTCGGGGTGTAGTGCCGTTCCCGCTCGTCGGCGCAGGTGTATCCGACACCATTCTCGCCGCATGGTTGCCACGCCGTCCCGGTCTTGCCGACCACGTCGAAGCCCGGCACGGCCGCACGAGTGCCGGTGCCGGTGTCGTTGACGACGACCTCACGCAACATCGCCGTGATCTCGTTCGCCGTCGACTGCTCGATCACCCGACGCGGGTCTGCAACGCCGATGTCGTCGACCACCAGAACCGGTTCGACGGCGACGCCGCCGTTGGCGATGGTGTTGTACGCGGACAACATCTGAATCGGCGTCACCGCCACGCCTTGGCCGTAGCTCGTCGTCGGGAGCGCAACGGTCGACTGGGCGAGGTCCTTCACGATGCCGGAGCTCTCGCCCGGGAAGTTCACCCCGGTCGCGTGGCCGAAGCCAAACGAAGCGAGCGCATCGTTCATCGCCGACGGTTCGAGACGCTCCGCCAAATAGGTCGTTCCGACGTTCGACGAGCGTGTCAAGATCTCGGTTGGCGAGTAGGTCTCCTCGGTGTGGGTGAAGTGATCCTTCACGGGAAAGACCTGACCGTCGTCGAGCGCGTAATGGCGGACCGGTTCGAGCGCGATGCGCTCGTGCGGCGTTGCCAGACCGGCATCGAACACGGCTGCGATGCTGATCGTCTTCATGGTCGAGCCAGGCTCGTAGATGTGGGTGAACGGCAGGTTGTTCGTCGTGCAGTCAACGGTGCCGGTCTCGTCGTCGCGCACGGCGCTCGCGGCGGCGACGACCTCGCCGGTGGCAGGGATCATCACCAAGACGACGCCGAGGTCGGCGTCATAGTCTCGCACGGCCGTTTCGATGATCTCTTGGCTCTTGAACTGGACATCTCGATGCAGCGACAGTCGAAGCTCATCGCCCGGGACGGCCGGATCGATGACCTGTTCACCACCGACGATCGTCGCTCGCCCGTCGAAGCCGCTCACCTCGACCGCCCGCGTTCCATCGACGCCGGTCAGTCGATCGTTGTAGAGCTTCTCCAGTCCGCTGATGCCGTGATGGTCGGTGTCGACCCGACCGAGCAGCGCAAGGCCGGTGCACGCGCCGTTGGGATGTTGCCGGCGGGGCTCCTCGAGGAGGTAGACGCCGGGCAGGTCGAGCGCCATGATCTCTTCGCCAACCGCCATGTCGACCTGGCGGTCGAGGTACACGAAGTGTCGATCGCTGGCCAGTCGTGATGCGAGGACGGTCGGGTCGGTGTCGATTCGCTGGGCGAGCTCACCCACGACCCACGGCACCTGCTCGACGCTCACGAGACGAGGGTCGGCGACGATCGTGGCGCTGGGGAGCGAGATCGCCAGCGGACGGCCCTGTCGGTCGACGAGTGACCCGCGGCGGGCCTCGAGTTGGGTTTCACGAAGCGTGTTGCTGACCGGTTCGGCGTATGCCGGATCGGGTGTGAGCTGCAGATCGGCGAGCCGGTACATGAAGCCGCCCATGACCAGCACGAACACCGCCCCGACCGTGCGCATCCGACCAACACTGACGCCTCCGCGGACCGAACGCCGCGTTTTCGAGCGCGACCGACTCGACGAACTCACCCGCTCGCCCCGTTTGCGTCGCGTCCGAACGGATCCGCAACCAGGGGTGCGGGGAGGGTGCCGGCCGCAACGGGAGTCAAGCTCACGACTTCGGGAGCTTCGATCAGACCGGAGGTGCGAGCCCACTGTTCGAGCCCCTCGGGCGTGTCGATCCAGGCCAGCTCGGCGACGACCTGGTCGAGCTGCTCTTGGACCGTGGCATTCGCCGCCCGTTGCGCGTCGATCTTCGCCTGGGTCTGCACCAGGACCGCATGGAGCGCGGCGATCACGAACAGGACCGCGAAGAACGTGATGATCACGGCGGTGCCGAGTGCGCCAACGACGGCGACCCGCTGGTCGCTGCGGACGACTCGAAGGTCAGCGCGCCGCCGGTCGACGGGTGTCGACCGAGGCTGTTGTCGGGCCGGTCGGACGAGCGACTCGCCGCGGGTGGGTGATGCTTGTGCCATCAGGCCGCCACCGCCAACTTCTCGACGGCGCGATAGCGCGCCGCCTCGGCTCGCGGGTTGCGTTCGACCTCGCGTTCGGTCGGGCGTGCCGCGCCGCGCCAGAGCAACCGTACGGTCGGTTCGTGGCCGGGTGGGGGCGGGAGGTCCGGCCGAGGACGGGGGGCTTCGCCGGCAGCGGCCCGAAAGACGTTCTTGACGATCCGATCTTCACCGGAGTGGTACGACAGCACGGCGCATCGACCGTTCGGAGCCAGCAGATCGAGTGCCTGTCGAAGCGAACGTTCGAGCATGCTCAGCTCATCATTGATCTCGATACGGATCGCCTGAAAGGTCTTCCGGGCCGGGTGACCTGCGCCTCGTCGGGCTGCCGCCGGGACGGCATCTCGAACAACTTCGGCAAGCTCACCCGTCGTGGCGAAGGGCCGGTGGGCGATGACGGCTCGGGCGATGCGTCGGGCGTGTCGCTCATCAGCGTTGCGTTGCAGCACGCCGGTGAGGGTTCGTTCATCGACCGTGTTCACGAAGTCGGCGGCGGTCGGGCCGTGGCTGCGATCCATCCGCATGTCGAGCGGGCCGTCGTGTCGGAAGCTGAAACCTCGATCGGCTCGATCGAGCTGGGGGGAACTCACACCGAGGTCGAACAGTACGCCCGACAGCTCATTGGCGCCGACCGAGCGAACGGCGTCGGCGAGCCCGTCGAAGCGGGTGTGGCGAAGGGCCACCCGGTCGCCATGGGGAGCGAGCCGGGCGCCGGCTGCCTCGAGTGCCATCTCGTCCCGGTCGAGGCCGAGGATCGAGAGGCCATCGTTGGCGGCGAGGAGGGCGGCGCTGTGTCCTGCGCCGCCGAGCGTGGCGTCGACGACGAGGCCGTCGGGCACGGGCGCAAGGGTCTCGACGACCTCGTCGAGCATCACGGGAGCGTGATCGAACTCGACAGCGCCGGGTGACTGCTCGCGTTCCGCCTGTGGAGTGTCGCCGCTGTCATGCATGAGTGCTGGGTGGGCCGTTCGCCTCGACGTCGCCCATCTGCAGTCCCCCGATCGGCAGCGCACGCCGGGATGTCTCCCCGGTCGTCCTAATGGCAAGCGGGCGGAGTACGGGTCTTCCATTTGACGATCGGAAGACTGCAGATGTTCGCATCGTGAGTTGTTCGGTGTCCGGTTCCTTTCTCGGTGGACGGTTCGTCTGTTCAGGGGCGGGGCCGCATCACTGCGGACCCAAGCCGTGCCCTCGTTCGATGGCGGCGGTCAGCGACGCAGCACTCGCAGTGCCGAGGTCGTCCCAGCGCTCCGGGTTCCAGATCTCGATTCGCCGCAGCGCGCCGGTCACGATGACGTTGCGGTCGAGTCCCCCCAGCTCGCGCAGGTGGGGCAACAAGCGGACGCGGCCCTGCGAATCGGGGGTGACCTCGTCGGCCTGACTGGCGAAGTGGCGAAGCGCATTCACGTCCACCTCGCCGGCGGAGACCTGTGCCTCCAGGCGATCTGCCATCCGGTCGAATTCCTCGGCCGGGAGGATCGCCAGGCAGTGGTCGAGCGGAGTGATGAACGCCCCTTCGGCGAGCTTGGGCCGAAACGCCGAGGGAAGGATGAGCCGCCCCTTGTCGTCGAGTGTGTGCTCGAAGTTCCCCACAAAGCGGGCCATTGGCGGTTCCTCCTTCCGGCAGCGTCGATCCGTCGTGGACCACGGCGTCTCCTGTGGGCTCCTCAGCCCCCCTGGATTCCCCCTGGCCCTCCATAGTCCTCCACCGTACTCCCCCGCCCTCCATCTGGCAAGCAATTCCTCCACGCAGCGTGCACCCGAACGCACGTTCGGTGAGATCCAGCACGCACGTTCGGTGAGATCCAGCACGCACGTTCGGTGAGATCCAGCACGCACGTAGGTCGCTGGGGCGCGTCAACGCACCCGCCGTTGGGCGGGCGGTCAGGCGGGGACGAGATTCAGCTCAGCGCAGCGAGCAGGCCCGGGATCGGGTCGGCGTCGCCGATCGTGCCGACCGCCGTGGTGAGCCATTGGTCGGGTGATCGACCGAGTCCGTGGGTCGCCGCGGTGGGATCCCAGATCCGGTGCGCCATCGTCTGGAGTCGAATCCATGTGCGGGTGCGGCGTTGGCTGATGCCGACCCACTTTCGCCCCTCGCGATCGACGACTTCGCCGGGACCGACGCCGGCAAAGCAGACGAGCGCCGACCACGGCCGGTCCTGCATGCCCCCGTCGTGAACCGAGAGGCCCGTGCCCAAGCCGAGCTCGCGGAGGCTCGACTGCCAGGCCGTACCGATCGGAACGGCGGCGCGAGCAACGTCGTCGTCCCAGAGCGGGTCGCCGGCCGGAACCCAGATGTCGACCCACACCTGTGCGCCCGGCGCAAGCCAGACCGATCCACCGCCGCTGCGCCGCCTGGTCACCTCGTAGCCGCCGGCACCTGCACGCTCGAGGTCGACCACATCCATGGGTTGGGTGCTCCCCAGCACGAGGGCGGGTGCGGTGACATGACCGATGACGATCGTTGGGTCCGGTGCGCTCGGCGGTTCGAACGCATGCAACGTCGTTGCGTCAGCGGTGCGCTCGATGACGACGAAGCGGCCGCTGGTCACCGTCGTTGTTGTTCGGCTCGGCACCATTCGAGCCAGGCCAAGACGTCACCGGCGTCGGCGGTGCGGTCGGGGTCGCCGTACTGGGTCGTGGCGCGGAATTCGAGCAGGGCGGGGTCCGGAAGCGGAAGAAACGGTGGTCTCGTCCACCACCGATCTGGCGCAAAGCGGGCCACTTGCCGGGCCGCGGTGGGCCACAGCCGAGGCCGAGGAAGCAGGACCCGAAGGGCAACGAGGGCGGTGCGAAGTGGGCTCATCGAACACCGACATCATGGCCGAAGCCGCGAAGCCCTACCGCCGCGGCGCCAATGAGCGGACCATCTGCGCCCAGCGCGGCGGGGACGATCACGGTGCCGACCGAATGCTGCAACGTGGCGATCCGATCGATCTCGGCCTGCGCAACACGAAAGAAATCGTCGCCGTAGCCGAGGGCCACGGAGCCTGCGACCACCGCAAGTCGAAGGTCGAGCAAGTTGGCGACCGAACCGACCGCTCGCCCGACCATCGTGGCCGCTCTCGTGCGTTCCTCGTCGTTTGCGTCAGCTGCGGGACGCCCGGTGCGGTGAGCGATCGCCGTACCGCTCGCTTCGGCTTCCAGCACCCCGCGAATGTGGCCTGGTGTTTGCGTCCCGTTCGGTTCGACGAGGATGTGGCCGATGTGGCCGGCGTTGCCTGCTTCCCCATCGAGGAGCCGTCCGTCGAGCACGATCCCGCCACCGACGCCGGTGCTGACGACCATGCCGACAAAGTTGTCGACGCCCCGAGCTCGGCCCTTCCATGCCTCGGCAAGCGCAAGGGCTTTGGCGTCGTTGTCGACGAACACGGGGAGTCCGGTGTGCTCGGCGAGTCGTTGCCGAAGCGGAAAATCTCGCCACACCGCGATGTTGAGCGGTGAGACCCCCTCCCCTCCCGGCCGCATGGGGCCGCCGCAACCAACACCACAGACAGGTGTGTGGTCGGCGGCCCCCGTCGCCATCACCTCGTCGATGAGTTCGGTCACGCGACGAAACAGCGCTTCGCCGTCGGCCGCACCCGTGCTTGCGGCCCGGCGTCGTTCGACGACGCCGTCCTCGACATCGACCACACCGACCTCGACCTTCGTGCCTCCGATGTCAACCGCGAGTACCCGCTGCATGGCTCCACCCTACGGCCCGACGGGCACGGTGCTCGGACCTGTCATGTTCGATCGGGAACCACCGACCGCCCCCCGATCGCCACAGCCCGGCAGAACGCTCTAGCATCAACCGGGCAATACCGAGGTGGAGGCTTCGTGACGACAACCGATCAACCGTCGGGCCAAGCGGCCACCAACGGCCATGGCGCAAGCGCTGGCTTTGCGGAGAACTTCGTGGCGCTCACCAGCAACGTGAGCCGGGCGATCAAGGGCAAGTCGACGGTCATTCATCTGATGGCGCTCGCGATGGTCGCCGATGGCCACGTTCTCGTCGAAGACGTACCCGGCGTGGGCAAGACGAGCCTTGGGAAGGCGTTTGCTCGCAGCGTCGACGGTCACTTCGGGCGAGTGCAGTTCACCCCTGACCTCCTCCCGACCGACGTGACGGGCGTGAGTGTCTGGAACCGGTCGAGCGATGCCTTCGAGTTCCGAGCTGGTCCGGTCTTCAGCAACGTCTTGCTCGCTGACGAGATCAACCGGGCATCACCGAAGACACAATCGGCGCTGCTCGAAGCAATGGCCGAGCGCCAAGTGACCGCCGACGGTGTGACTCACCGCCTCGGTTCTCCGTTCATGGTGATCGCAACCCAGAACCCGATCGAGCACGAGGGCACCTACGCCCTTCCGGAGGCACAGCTCGACCGGTTCCTCATGAAGCTCGAGATCGGCTACCCCGATCGTGAGGCCGAGCTCGAGATCCTGCAGTCGCGCGGCGACAACTCCGAGCCCGCCGATCGGTTGCAGCCGGTGCTCACGGCCAGCCAAGTGGTCGAAATGTCAGCGTCGCTCGAGCAGGTGTATCTGGCGCCGGCCCTGCAGAGCTACCTCCTCGACCTTGCCGATGCGACCCGTCGACATCCGGCTCTTGCGCTCGGCATGTCGCCGCGAGGCGTCGTGGCACTCCAGCGGGTTGTGCGGGCTCACGCCGCATCGGAGAGCCGGGCATATGTCACCCCTGACGATGTGAAACGCCTTGCTCGGTACGTCATCCCCCATCGACTTCTTGCCACGCCCGAAGGTCGAATGCGAGGCACCCGTCCGGCCGATGTCGTCGCCGAGATCATCGACGGGGTCCCCGTTCCACGTCCGGGAAGTAGCTGACGTGCCCACCCGCGCCGGGTGGGGAGTCTTGTTCGGAGGCGTCGCGTTCGTCGTCGCCGGCCGTTTGTTCGGAGCGATCGAGTTCCTCGTCGTCGGCGTTGCGGCCCTCGCCGCGGGTCTTGCCGCGGTTGCGCTCCGCCACATCCACCCGAGCCGGGTGGCCGTCGCACGCAGTCTGACGCCACCGCAGGTCCCTGCCGGTGAGCCGGCCCGCGTCGACCTCGAGATCATCAATCGTTCGCGGTCACGCACGCCGGTGATGCACCTTCACGACGCGGTCACCGGGACCCGCGGTGTCAACCTGGCAATCGCTCCGATCGCCGCCGATGGCGGCACGGTCCAGGGGGCCTACCGCCTGCCGACGTCGCGACGAGGGGTGCTCGATCTCGGTCCGATCGAGATCACCGACACCGACGGACTCGGGCTCGCCCGCCGGCGCCACCGGCTCGACACTCGCGTCCGGCTCGTCGTCCACCCGCCGATCGAGGCGCTGCCACCGGTCCGAGTGCCGGCGGGCGACGACCCGCTCCTGGGTGAGGAACTCCGTCAGTCTCTCGGGCTCAGCGACGAGGAGTTCGACGGCCTGCGGGAGTACGTCCCCGGTGATGACCTGCGAAAGATCCACTGGCCATCGTCGGCGCGCCACGACGAACTCCAGGTCCGCCAGTTCCGGCCGCCCCGCCACGGGCGACTGTCGATCGTCATCGACACGAGGCCGCCCGGTGACACGGTCGCAGCGCTCGACCGGACCACATCGATCGCCGGGTCGATCGCGGCGGCGGTTCTCGAGGCTGGCGACGCCACCCGCATCGAGACGACCGACGGCCGATCCACGCCACTCGTGTCGGGCCGTTCACAACTCGATGCCCTCCTCGAATTCCTCGCGCTGCTCGACGATGGAGACGACGACATTCACCCCTCGACCCCGAGCGGAAGCGGCACGGTCGTCGCGGTCTCTGCTGACCCCCAGATCGCGAACGACATCGCCGCGAGACGACGCCTGGCCGTGCGTCTTCGGGCCGCCATCGTCATCACGGTCGGCGTCGAGGGTTGGGGAGCGCCCGGCGCGGAGCCAACGACAGCCAGCGACTGGATCCACATCACCGGGCCTGACCAACTCGCCTCGACCTGGCGGCTTGGCCGATCCACCTACCCCGCAGGAGCACCACGATGAACCTCCGCAAAGCGAGTGAGTTCCTGACCGAAGTCACCGTCATTGCGTTGACGGTGGTGGTCGCATACGGCCTCGAGCGGCTGTTCTCTGATCGGTCGTATCTCAGCGACCTTCTCGTCTTGGCCGGCGCCTCTCATCTGCTCGCCATCGTCGTGCGCCGTGCCGGTTTCGGGATTGGCGTCTCCGGTTTCGTCTCGATCGCCGGATTCCTCGTTGTCGGCAATGTCGTGTTCTTCCCGGAGACGTCCGGCTCGATCATCCCGACCCGAGAGACGTTCGATCTCTTGCGCATCGACCTCGAGACGGCGTGGACAGCCTTCGAAGTCCAGCAAGCGCCGGTCGATCCGCTTCGGGGATTTGTCGCCACCGCCGGTCTCGCCCTGTGGTGGATCGCGGCGCTGGCCGACTGGGCGGCCTTCCGCCTCCGAAGCTCGCTCGAGGCGGTCGTGCCGGCAGCCGTCCTCTTCGTGTTCACCGTCTTGCTCGGCACGGGCGAACGCCCCGTTCTGCATGCTGCGTTGTTCGCCGGTGCGGTGGGAGCCGTGATGCTGTCGATGCGACTCGCCCGGCAGGCACGAGATGACGTCTGGATTGCGTCCGGCGCCGCCGAGGGCATCGGGGCGACGCTGCGGGTCGGCGCGATCGGCGCAGTCGTCGCGCTCATCATCGGCGCCGTCGCAGGACCGGCACTGCCCGACGCTGGTGAACAACTTCTCGATCCCGCCGAGTGGGACAACGGGCCACAAACCCGATTCGTCACCAGTCCGCTGGTCGACATCAACGCCAATCTGGTCAACCAATCGCAGTTCGAGATGTTCTCGGTCGCAGTCGACAACCCCACCCTCGATCGCCACTACTGGCGTCAGATGGCACTCACCGAGTTCGACGGCGGGGAGTGGCGCCGATCGAGCAATTTCGACGAAGCCCGCGGACCGGTCGGCTCCGACATCGACCCCTCCGTTCCTCGCCGCACCGTCCGCCAGGAGATCACGACCCGGCGCCTCGGCGGTATCTATCTGCCTGCGGCCTACGAGGTCAGCAATGTGATCTCGTCCCAAGGCATCGGGCTCGAATACGAAGTCTCCACCGGTGCGCTGGTCATCGAGCGGGGGTCAGAGACCAACGCCGCTCGCGGATTCACCTATGTCATCGAATCTGCCGTCCCTGAATACGATCCCGCTTCGTTGCCAGCGGACGCAACGAGTGGGCTCGATGCGGACTTCGTCGCCCAACACACCGCGCTGCCCGCGACGTGCGAGACCGGCCAAACCAGTGCCGACGGCTGCTGGAATCCGCTCCTCACCGAACTCGCAGAGGAACAGACAGCCAGCGCTACCAGCGACTATGAGCGGGTACTTGCGCTGCAGCGTTACTTCCTCGACCCGAGCAACTTCACGTACGACCTCAACGTGTCGCAGGACCATGACCTGCGAAGCATGGAGGACTTCTTGTTCATCGTGAGCCGGGGATACTGCGAGCAGTTCGCATCCACATTCGCTGCGTTGGCTCGCTCACTCGGCATTCCCGCCCGGGTCGCGGTCGGCTTCACGTGGGGCGATTGGGACACTGAGCGTCAGGAGTTCATCGTCCGCGGCACCCACGCCCACGCCTGGCCGGAGGTGTACTTCGCCGACGTCGGATGGATCGTGCTCGATCCGACTCCCGGCCGCGCCCCGGCCCACAACACCTTGACCTCAGGGCTGGCGGAGCCTCAGCAATTCGGCTTCAACGACGAGGCGGCGGCCGGCACCAACACGATCACGCCGACCACGATCCCCCCGAGCGCCGGTCCCGATCAGCTCGACCCCGGCACGCTCGGCGGTGAGCTCGACGCAGGGCCGCTCGATGACACCCCGGCCGAGCCACCCGCGACCACCACGAGCGATGATGGCGCGGTGATCGACCTTGCGCTGCTGGCTCGCGTGCTGCTCGCGATTGCCGGGGTGGTTGTCATCGTCGGTGCGATCCCCTTGCTGCGCTGGACGCTCCGTCGCCGTCGGATCGCTCGTACCGCAGGCGACCCGTCCGCTCGGACCGAGCTGGCGTGGGACGACGCCACCGACGCACTCCGCCTGATCGGGGTCGTCGCCGAACCGGCGGAGACGCCGGTGGAGTTCGCGACCCGCGCCAAGACGATGAAGGTGCCGGTCGGGCCGGTCGACGACCTCGCCGACGCGGTGACCATCGTCCGGTACGCCGACCTCGACGACGCCATGAAACCGGCGATTGCGGCGGCACGAGCGTCCGCTGCGGTCAACGAGACGTGCCGTAATCAGGTGTCCACCGCTCGCCGGTGGGTCGATGCGATGGACCCCCGCACGCTCAGCCAGAACTGAGCGGCACGAACGTCAGCCCTGCTCGTCCTCTTCACGGTTGAAGCGGTCGCGCATCTTCGCACCGGCGCCGCCCATCGCATCACGCAGGCCAGCGCCGCGCATGCCCGACGTCATCTGTTCGAGACCAGCCCGGCCGAGCTTTTGCGCATTGTCGAAGAACCACAGCAGGCTCGCCAACATGACCAACACACCGACGAAGGAGAACACGAACGACGACGACAACAGGGCAACCATGAGAACGGCGCCGACCACAAAGGTGAAGGTCGCCCACTTCAGGTTGCGGAAGGCGTGGGTGTAGATCGTCGTCTGACTCACTTCGCGGGCGAGTTCGGGATCACTCTCGTAGAGATGATCCTCGATCTCGCTCAGAATCCGCTGCTCGTCTTCAGAAAGCGGCACGCTCACTCCTCATTGACGTCTTCACTAGTTTCGCACAGCGACAACCCCTCAACAACGCGGGACCATGAAGATCAGACGTCATTTGGACCCCACTGCTGCTGGCCTTTCACCATGCGATCGAGTTTGTCGCCCGGTCGGGCCAGGGTTGCGGGACCGATCGCATCGCCGCCGAAGCGGTCCCGGATCGCCTCGACGACGTCGTCGGCCTCGTTGAGTCCGGGGCCCAACGCAGTGTCCAAGGTGAGCTGTTCGGCCACTGGTTCACCGAGTTGGCTGACCGAAACCCCCAACAATCGAACCCCAGGGGTGACATCGACGTTGGTCAACAGCGAACCGCTCGTGGCGCGAATCAGGTTCGCTCGATCGGTTGGCTCGGCGATGGTCGCTGACCGGGTGATCGTGGTGAAGTCGGCGAACGTGACCTTGATCGAGATGGTTTTGCCGACAACACCACTGCGATGGAGCCGTGACGCAACTGCGTCAACCATCCGAACGAGTTCGCGCTGGAGCACGGCGGGTTCGCTCAGGTCACGAGGAAAGGTTTCTTCGTGCCCGATCGACTTGGCCCGCTGATCGACCACGACGGGACGGTCGTCGATGGCATTGGCCAATCGATGAAGCTGACGGCCCGACGCTGTTCCCAGCGATGCGATGAGGCGTTCCACCGGCTGGTCGGCGAGATCCCCAACCGTCTCGATCCCCATGCGTGAGAGTTTCGCTTCCGTCGCCGGCCCGACCCCCCAGAGCTCGCGCACGGCCATCGGGCGGAGGAAACCCCGCTCCTCACCGATCGCCACGACATGAACGCCGGAACCAAAGATCGGCCCGCGCTCACTGGCTCGGGGCTTCGCCCGTTCGGTAGCCAGCTTCGCGAGGAACTTGTTGACGGCGACACCGATCGAACACGTGAGGCCTTCCTCCTCCCAGATCCGATCACGGATGCCTGCGGCGAGCGTTGCCGCGTCGCGGTGGGCATGCAGCACGCCGCGCACGTCGAGAAAGGCCTCGTCGAGCGACAACGGTTCGACATAGGGGGTCGAGTCGCGAAGGATCGCCATCACCCGCGAGCTCACCTCCCCGTAGAGGTCGTGATCACCGGGCAAGAACACGGCATGGGGGCACAGGCGACGGGCCTGAGCGGTCGGCATGGCCGAATGGATGCCGAATGAGCGGGCGACATAGCTCGCAGCAGCGACCACTCCTCGGTCGCCGGTACCACCGACCACGACGGGCGCAGACCGAAGCTCTGGGTGACGGAGTAGCTCAACCGACACGAAGAACGCGTCCATGTCGACGTGGACGAAGCCGAGCACCCCGTCGGGTGGCGGGCTGCTGAAGGTCTCGCGCCGGGCGTCGGCGTTGGTCATGGATGGAGCCGTTCGGCCCGTAGCGAGCCCGGTCCGCGGCCATGGGCGGTGTACCGGAACGTCACCGGGTCGGACCACGGCTGGTCGAGCCAGGCTTGCATCGGCTCGCGAATCCACGCCGGGCCGACATCGAGATAGGGCGGCGCCGACACGGCATCGACAAAGGTCGCGTCGTGCACGATGCCGTCGGGGTCGTCGAACCGCAGCACGCCCGAGAACTCGATCGCCTGATGCACTTCGGCCTGCAGACGCATGTCGAGATCGACGAAATCGACCTCGACCGACCAGCGCAGTCGGTCCCACCCGGTCACGACGAGCCCCGTCTCCTCGGTGACCTCGCGGCTCAACGCTTCCAATGCCGTTTCGCCCGGATCGACGACACCCCCAGGAGGAGACCAGTCCACCGATCCACCCTGGCGACGGTTCGCAACCAGCAGCACGCCGCGCTCGTCGGCAAGGAGACCACCTGCTACGTGCCACTGACGCATGCGACCAGCATGGCAGGTGGCGCGCCCGCATCGGTCTCAGTTGTCGTTCTGCTCGACAATTGGCGGGGCCAAGTCCACCGCCACGTCGGGATTCTCGATCACCGCACCGCCGGCGCCGATGTCGGTCTCGACGACCCGACTCGACGCGACGACACTCGTCTGTCCCTCAACCGCTTGGGCCGCGCCGACCGGCGGTGCCGATGTGTCGTCGGCGGACGCAACGAGCAAGAGGGCGCCGCCAGCGACCGATGCGATCACGACTCCGACCAGCGGCAGCAGCATGCGTCGCCGGATGCGGCGCTGGTCTCGGGCGATGACATCTTCGTCGTCCATCAGCCCCTCGAGCCGACGGCTGACGTCGGCGGGTTCCAACGCGAGCGCTGCGCTCAGGACGTCCAGGTCGAGATCTCGGAGCGCAATCGGCGTGCCGAGCGGCAGCTCGCGAAGGTGGTAGACGAGCGCCAGGTAGCGGGCGAGCACCGCATCGGGCCCCACCAGATCGTCTGCGGGCGCGTGCGCGTCGTTGATCGCCACGCGACCCTCGTCGAGGTCGATGACCAGATGGGAACGAATCGGCAACAGGTCTGCGTTCTCGACGCCGTAGAGACCGACGAGATGCCCGAGGAGCTCATCGTCGATGAGACGACGACCATGTTCGATGTCGTCGAGATCACTGACCGTGAGATCCGGGGTTGCCAGTCCTCGGAGATCAAGCCCCGCGTCGACCCGAGACTGACGAAGAAGGGCCCCCAGCCGGCGCGGCGGTACGAGCGTGGCCGTATCGGTTCGCATACGGG
Source organism: Actinomycetota bacterium (assembly GCA_039188975.1). Taxonomy (GTDB): domain Bacteria; phylum Actinomycetota; class Acidimicrobiia; order Acidimicrobiales; family Aldehydirespiratoraceae; genus UBA11606. Next base: position 13,905 of record JBCCYT010000021.1, on the reverse strand, counting down.
ATCATCGGCGTTCAGCGACCCAACCTGAGCACTCGATCGCGGATGCCCCACCAGGTGACCAGCACCAGAGCCTCGACGACGATGCGACCCGACATCTTGGATTCGCCGCGAACGCGGTCGGTGAACGAGATCGGCACCTCATCGACGCGCCCGCCGGTCTGCAGCACCCGATACGCCATTTCGATCTGGAAGCCATACCCATCGGCTTGCACCGTGTGGAAGTCGATCTCGGCCAGTGCGTCGGCCGAGTACGCCCGGTAGCCGCTCGTTGCGTCAGCGAGGCCGTTGCCGAGCACGATGGCGGCGTAGCGGTTGCCCCACCTCGACAGGGCGCGGCGGTGCCAGGACCAATCGGGGATCGATCCGCCGGGTACGTACCGGCTGCCCAGCGCGAGCGCCGCGCCGTCATCGACTGCGGCGAGCAGGCTCGGGAGGGACGCCGGGTCATGTGACAGATCAGAGTCCATTTCGACCAGGACGTCGAAGCCGTCCTGCAAGCCCCGGCGAAAGCCGTCGCGGTACGCAGAACCGAGACCTGACTTCGCCGGGCGGCGCATCACCGAAACCGGGCCGAGACGGTCGGCCACGGACTCGACCAGATCGGCGGTGCCGTCGGGACTCGAGTCGTCGACGACCAGCACCGCTGCCTCGGGGACCGAGACGCGCAGCCGCTCCAACACCTCGACGATGTTGTCGGCTTCGTCGTACGTCGGGAGCACCACCAGAGAACGCATCGGAGCGCCAACTCTACGGCGCGGCCGACAACGATCTGCGGGACCCCCTTCGGTAGGCTGCGGCCCGATGGCCTCCCCTTCGCATCCTGGTCCTGAAGCCGGCGCCGACAGCGCCGCTCCCCCACTGCTCGCTCGCATTCTCGCGGTCGTCGCGATCGTGATCGCTGGACTGTGTGGCGGGTTGATCGGCTACGCCGTGATGGATCTGCAATGTGACGACGGCTGCACAACCGTCGCTGGTCTCGTGGGTTTGGCGTCGGCGATCGGTGCGGCGGTCGGCGTCGCCGTCGTCGCGGTCCTCACCCTTCGAGCGATGAGTGAGTGGGAAGCCAGCGAAGCAGCGAGACGCGCCGACTCGTGAACACCGACCTGGAGGAGCTCGCCGCGTTGGCGAACGCAGCCGCGGACGCCGTCGTTCCGACCCTGGCCAATCCTGACCGCAGTGCGCTCGGCATCGACACGAAGTCGAGCACCACCGACATGGTGACCGTCGTCGACACCTGGTCGGAGGAGACGATCATCGATGTGTTGCTGTCCGCTCGGCCCGACGATGGTCTCCTCGGCGAGGAAGGCGCCAACCGAGCTGGCTCGACCGGCGTCGTGTGGGTGATCGACCCGATCGATGGCACGACCAACTTCATCCGCGATCTGCCTGGCTTCTCGGTCTCGATCGCGGCGCGCATCGACGGCGTCGACATGGTCGGTGTCGTGCATGACATCGTGCGCAACGAGCGGTTCGAGGCGATTCGGGATGGCGGCGCATCGTGCAACGGCGAGCGGCTCCACGTGTCGGATCCGCCGGATTTGGCCCGCTCGGTCATCGCAACCGGCTTCAACTACCAGCCGGCGCTCCGTGAAGCACAGGCAGCACTTCTCGGTCGACTGCTGCCCGAGATCGCTGACATTCGCCGCTTCGGAGGCGCCGCGCTCGACTGTTGCGCGGTGGCTGCGGGCCGACTCGACGGCTACTACGAAGTTGGGGTCAGCGACTGGGATGTCGCGGCGGGAGGGTTGCTGATCCGAGAAGCGGGAGGACGCACCGCTGACCACCGGGCTGAGGATGGGCCCTTCATCGGGGCCACACCCGCAGTGTTTGCCGATCTCGCCCACCGGGTGTCGGCCGGTTGACGAGCCGATTTTCGTCTGCTGCACCCCGCGACGCCCCCAGATCTGCAAGCATCAGCGCGATGGGAACGCGGATCCTCACGGTTGAAGACGACGAACGCATTCGCACCGCGGTTCGGCTTGCGCTCGAAGACGAGGGCTGGACGGTCGAGGAAGCCGAATCGGGTGAGGACGCGCTCAACGCCTTCACCGCCCAGGCCGCCGACGTGGTGTTGATCGACATCATGTTGCCGGGCATCGATGGCTTCGACGTCTGCCGATCGATCCGTCGGGTGAGCGATGTGCCGATCGTCATGGTCACCGCGCGAGCCGACACCCACGATGTCGTCGCTGGCCTCGAAGCCGGCGCCGACGACTACCTGACCAAGCCGTTTGCGCCGAAAGAGCTGTCGGCTCGGATTCGGGCGCTTCTGCGCCGTTCTCGTTCGACCGACCCGGCGACACCGCAGATGGTGTTCGGCGATCTCGAGATCATCCCCGAGGAAGGTGTGGTCCGGCTCGGCACCGAGGAAGTCCACCTGACGAAGACCGAATTCCGTCTCCTCGTCGAATTGGCGACGAACCCCGGGCGAGTCCTGAGCCGGGAGGTCTTGCTCGAACGGGTCTGGGGCTATGGCTACTTCGGCGACGGGCGACTGGTCGACGTCCATGTCCGGCGCCTACGCACCAAGATCGAACCCGACGCGGCCAACCCGCGCTACGTCGTGACCGTGCGCGGCTTGGGCTACAAGCTGCAGTCCTGAGTCGTGCTTCGTCGGCTGTGGGGGCGACTCGGCCTCCGGGCTCGTATCACCGGGCTCTACGCCGCTGGTGGCCTCCTGTTGTCACTTGCGATTGCGCTGTCGACTCTCACCCTTGCTCGCCAGAACCTCGTCGAGGACCGCGAAGAACGCTCGTTTGAGGTGATGCGACGCAACGCTCGCCTCGTGCAAGAGCGGCTCGGGCCCGACAGCACGATCGAGGGGGTCGGCGTGATCTTCGAGTCGCTCACCATCACCGACCGCTCGGCGCCGCTGCTGCGGATCGGCAACGGCTGGGAGGGCGACAAGCCCCTTGTGTTCAACGAAGCACTCGTACCGCCGTCTCTTCTGCAACAGGTCGAGGCCGGCGATCCCGCCCGTATGCGGGTCTCGCTCGATGGCGAGCCCACGATCGTGTATGGCATTCCGCTCCCCAACCTCGATGCCGACTACTACGAGGCGGTCGCAAGCGACGACGTCGAGGCAACCCTCCGAGCCCTTGGCATCATCGTCATGGGCGTTGCTGCCGCCGCCACCTTGCTCTCCGCCGCGCTGGGGTCGTGGGCCGCACGACGTGCCTTGACCCCGCTCGGCGAGGTTCGCGCAGCGGCGGAGTCGCTGGCGGCCGGCGAGCTCGACACCCGCCTCGATCCACCCGCCGATGCCGACCTCGCGTCGCTCACGGCGAGTTTCAACGGCATGGCCCGATCGCTCGAGGATCGAATCGAACGCGACGCCCGATTCGCGTCCGAAGTCAGCCACGAGCTTCGTTCGCCGCTCATGACGCTCAACGCCTCGATCGAGGTGCTCAACAACAGTCGGCGTGACATGCCCGAGCGTTCCCAAACCGCACTCGACCTGTTGACCGACGACGTCGCACGCTTCACCGTGCTGGTCGAGGATCTGCTCGAGATCAGCCGCTACGACGTCGGCACGGCCCGACTGCACGCCGAGGCAATCGATCTCGTGGAGTTCGTGCGGCAGACCGTGCGGCATTCGCCCTACACCGTCGAACTCCGCAGCCCGAAGCTCGATCATCTCGTCGTCGCCGGCGACAAGCGACGACTTGCCCAAGTGGTGTCGAATCTGATCGACAACGCCGCCAAATATGGAGCCGGACGCATCGAGGTCGTGGTCGACCGGGTTGGTCAGGCGGCTCGCATCGCAGTGGAGGACGAGGGCGCGGGGGTGCCGGAAGCGGAGCGGAGCATCATTTTCGACCGGTTCTCTCGGGGAAGCGCAGGTGGCCGACGCGGGCAGGGAACCGGGTCCGGGCTCGGTCTTGCCCTGATCGCCGAACACGTCGGGCTCCACGGCGGCACCATCTGGGTCGAAGACCGACCCGACGGGCGGTCGGGCGCCCGCTTCGTCGCCCAGATCCCGGTGGGCGACCTCCATGCGCTCGACCTCGGTGAAGGAGACCTGGCGTGAGGTCGGTGCGTCGACGGCTGCTGCTCCTGGCTGGTGCGGTGATCGTGTCGGGCTGTGCGCTTCCCACCGACGACGAGGCGACGCTCATCGAGCCCGAGACACTCCCCGAGGTGCTTCGCAGCAACGTCGAGGTCACCACGACGGTCGATCAGGGCCCTCGGACCGAGCCGGTACTGATCTTTTTGCTCAGCAACGAAGGCGAGCGGACCATCGTCCGCGAGGTCAGCCGCGAGATCGATCGAGGCGCAACCTTTGAAGCCGAGGTCGGGCTGTTGTTTCCGGGTCCGGACGTTCCTGACATCCGCACCGAAGACGAAATCGAGCGAGCGCTCTTCAACGCCTTGTCCGGCTTTCAACTCACCGAAGCCTTCGTGAACGACAATCAGGTCGCGGTGATCGACATGGTGCCGATCAACGAAGACGGCGAACCGATCGACCCGGGTGAGATCGGCACGCAGATTCTCGAGAATGCGCTGGCCCAGCTGGTGTACACCGCAACCGGCTTCCCCACAGAGGTCCCGATCAATGCGGTGCGGATCCGCATCGCTGGTGTCGCCGAGTTCCTTCCGACCGAAGAGGGCGACAGCCGCGAACTGCTCAACCGAGCCGACTTCGAGACCTACGATCCCGAGTACGTCCCACCGGCGACGACCGCGCCACCGACGACGACCGAACCGGAGCCGGCCGAGACCGCCCCGGCCGACGACGAAGCGAACGCCGACGGCTGACCGGCCCGGGCTGGCTCACGCAAAGAACGACCGCGCGGCTGCTCGTAGTTCGGGGCTGGCGTACTTGAGCTCGGCGATCGCGTCGGCCAAAGAGACTCGAACCATCCGTCCTTGCTGAAACGCCACCATCGAGTCGAACTCGCCGGCGGCGACGGTATTCGCCGCTTCGACGCCGTACCAGCTCGACAGGGCTCGATCGAACGAGGTGGGCGTGCCGCCGCGCTGCACGTGGCCGAGCACGGTGACCCGGGTTTCGAAGCCGGTGCGAGCTTCGATCTCGCTCGCCACCACGTTGCAGATGCCACCCAGCCGCGTGTGACCGTAGGTGTCGATGTCGGGTTCGGGGATGTCAAGGGTTCCGCGGGCCGGCGTCGCCCCCTCGGCGACCACGACGATCGAGGCGTACTTCCCACGGTCGTGTCGCCGCTTGAGCGACGCGCACACCTCGGCAATGTCGAACGGTTCCTCTGGTATGAGCGTCATGGTGGCGCCGCCAGCCATGCCGGCCCACGTGGCGATGTGGCCGACATGGCGACCCATCACTTCGACCACCATCACCCGGTTGTGGGACTCGGCGGTCGTGTGCAGCCGATCGATCGCATCGGTGGCGATCTGCACCGCGGTGTCGAAGCCGAATGTTCGTTCGGTCAAACCGATGTCGTTGTCGATCGTCTTGGGAACACCGACGATCGGAACGCCAGCGACGGCGAGCTCATGAGCACACGACAGGCTGCCTTCACCACCGATCACGACCAGCGCACCGACGTCGTGGCGCTCGAGGGTCGCGCGAACCCGGTCGAGCCCGTCATCGACCATGAACGGCGTGAAACGGCTGGTGCCGATGATGGTGCCACCCCGCGGCAAGATGCCGCGGCACCCTTCGACGGTCAACTCCTCATAAGCGTCCTCGATCAGGCCCTTGTAGCCATTGTGAAAGCCGAGCGTTCGCCACCCGAACTCTCGCTCGGCTTTGCGGACGACGCCGCGAATCACGGCGTTCAGGCCCGGGCAGTCGCCGCCGCTGGTCAGCACACCAATCGTGGAGATGTCAGAGGAGGTCACGGTGTCGACGCTACCCCCGACAAGCGGGTCAGAGAGCGGTATGGTCCGCAGCCATGGGAATCGTGATCAGCATCGACGCCGGCACCACCGGCGTGCGTTCGTTTGCCGTCGACGAGGACGGAACGCCGCTTGGCTACGCCTACCGGGAGTTCACCCAGTTCTTCCCTCAGCCGGGTTGGGTCGAACATGACGCTGAAGAGATCTGGCAGGCCGTCGTCGCAACCCTCGCCGAGCTCATCAACACCCTCGAACAACCGATCGCCGCGATCGGGATCACCGATCAGCGAGAGACGGTCGTGCTGTGGGACAAGCGCACGGGTGTGCCTCGTCACAAAGCCATCGTCTGGCAGGACCGACGCACGGCGACGCGGTGCGAGCAGCTGCACGCCGACGGACATCTCGACCTCGTTCGCAACACCACCGGGTTGGTGCTCGACCCCTACTTCTCCGGTTCCAAGGTCGAGTGGCTCCTGACCGACGGAGGGGTCGAGGCCGACGAGTACCTGGCCTTCGGCACGATCGATTCGTGGCTCGTCTGGAAACTGACCGGTGGAGTGCACATCACCGACACCACCAACGCCAGCCGCACCCTCCTGTTCGACATCCGCACCATGCAATGGAGCGACGAGATGTGCGCCCTGTTCAACGTGCCCATGTCGGCGCTGCCCGAGGTGCGGCCCTCATCGGGACGCTTCGGGGTCACAACTGCCAACTTGCCCGTTCCGGGCGGCATCCCGGTCAGCGGCATCGCCGGCGATCAGCAAGCGGCGCTGTTCGGCCAGGCCTGCTTCGAGCCCGGCCAGGCGAAGAACACCTACGGCACCGGATCATTCGTGTTGATGAACGTCGGTGAGGCCTGTCCCGAGCCGGTCGAGGGCTTGCTCACCACGGTTGCTTGGACCCTCGACGACGGCGGCGAGTGGAAGACCACCTACGCCTACGAGGGCGCCATCTTCGCTACCGGGGCCGCCATCCAGTGGCTGCGCGACGGTCTCAACATCATCGACGATGCCGCCGAGACCGGCCCGCTGGCCGAGTCGATCGACGACACCGGCGGCGTGGTCTTCGTGCCGGCCCTCGCCGGGCTGGGTTCGCCCTACTGGGATGCTCGCGCTCGCGGCACGATCGTCGGCATCACTCGCGGCAGCGGACGGGCCGAGCTCGTGCGGGCGACCGTGGAGTCGATGGCGTACCAGACCCGCGACGTGGTCGACGCCATGGCGTCGGCGTCGGGCACCGGCGTGCGCGATCTCCGCGTCGACGGCGGCGCGTCGGTGATGGACTTCCTGCTCCAGTTCCAGGCCGACCAGCTCGGCGTGCCGGTGATCCGCTCGAAGGTCGCCGAGACCACGGCGCTCGGGTCGGCCTATCTGGCCGGTCTCGCGGAGGGCGTGTGGGACTCCCCCGCCGACGTCACCGCCAACTGGGCGGCCGACGGCGAGTTCGACCCCACCACCGACCGGGCGCGCCCCGACGCCGACTACGCCCGCTGGCAGCGAGCCGTCGAACGCAGCCGGGGCTGGGAGCTCGAAGATTGATCGTGCGTCGGCTCGCCGCGGTGGTACTTGCGACCTCGGGGATCGTGGTCAGTTCTCCAGCCGGGTGAGCGCGCCTCGCAGGTTGCGGATCGCCTGGTTGATCCGCTGTTCGTTCTCGATCAGTGCGAACCGGACGTTGCCCTCACCACCGGGCCCGAAGCCGACCCCGGGTGAGAGCGCCACGTTGGCGTCCCGGACCAGCATCGACGCGAAGTCGACCGAACCCATGTCGCTGTACTCGGGTGGGATCGGCGCCCAGGTGAACATCGTCCCCTGGGGCGGCTCGACGTGCCACCCGATGCGATCGAGACCCTCGCACAAGGTGTTGCGACGGCTCTCGTAGACCGCACACGCCTCGGCCGGATAGTCGGGCATCTCGTTCATCGTGACCGTCGCTGCGATCTGGATCGGCTGGAATGTGCCGTAGTCGAGGTACGACTTCATCTTGGCGAGTGCTGCGACGATCTCGGCGTTGCCGGCCATGAAGGCGACCCGCCAACCCGCCATCGAGAACGACTTGGTCATCGAGTACAGCTCGACCGCGACCTCCTTGGCCCCTTCGGCCTGCAGGATCGACGGCGGCGAGTAGCCGTCGTAGCCGAGGTCGGCGTACGCGAGGTCGTGCACCACGACGACCTCCTGCTCGCGGGCGAAGTCCACGACCCGCTGCATGAAGTCGGCGTCGACACACATCGTGGTCGGGTTGTGCGGGAACGACAGCAGGATCGCCCGGGGCCGCGGCCACGAGTACGTGAATCGCTCCTTCATCGTCTCGAAGAACTCGTCCTGATCGGACGTGAGCGGCATCTCGCGGATGTTTGCGCCCGAGAAGATCGGCGCGAAGATGTGGATCGGGTAGGACGGCGCCGGCACGAGCACCGAGTCGCCGGACTGGCACAGCACCCACATGAGGTGCGAGAGACCCTCCTTGGCACCGATCGTGTTGATGACCTCGGTGTCGGGGTCGAGATCGACGTCGAAGCGCCGCTTGTAGAGGTCGGCGAACGCCTGACGAAGCTTCGGCAAACCACGGCTCGACGAGTACCGATGGTTGCGCGGGTTCTGTGCGGCTTCGACCAGCTTCTCGACCGCAATGTCAGGCGATGGCAGGTCGGGGTTCCCGAACCCCAAGTCGATCACGTCCTCGCCCGCCCGCCGGGCCTCGACTTTGAGCGTGTCGATGATGGTGAACACATACGGGGGAAGCCCGGTGATCCGGCGAAATTCCATACGCCGAGGCTAGTCAGCTGACAGCGACTCCCTCGGCCCCCATCACACATGCGCCACCCAGCGTTGCGACTGTGTCGACCGCATCCTCACCGTCGCCGACCACGATGATCTGGACGTCTGCGGGCAGGGCCATCAAACCCTGGATCGCGGAGGCCGGAGCGTCCCCCATCAAGACCACCAACGGGATCGGGCCGGCCCCACCGTGAGGAATCCGTGCGGCGACGGCGGCAACCGCAGGCGCGACGCCAGCGGCGGCCATCGGCGGCGCGCTACCCAACGCACCCAACTGCTCGACACTGGTCCGATACTGATCGGCGATCGCCAGCTCTTCGGCGCCGAGCTGATGAAGCTCGACCTGCAGCCGGGTCAGATCGAGCATCTGGGAGCGCTGCAGGGCGACGTCTCGTTCCGCTCGGCGGACCGCGGCTCGTTCCTGATCGAGACGGTCTACCCGCTTCCCTTCACCCAGGAGAGCAAGTTCTTGACGTTCCATTGCGGCGCGCTCGCGGTCCCTCAGCAGCCGAACCGCCGTTGCATCAGCGGTCGCCAGGGCCTGTAGCCAGGTGGCTGCGAGACCGAGCAGAGATTCCTCCCCACTCAGTGCGTCGACCCCGGGAGCGCCAGCCTCGTGAAGCGCCGCCCTCAAGTCGTCGAACGACTGCATCTGGTCGAGATGGAAACCCCGCGGATCGATCAAGCGGCCCCGCAGCGCGGCGGCCAGCACCATCGGGTCGTTTTCGGTGCCGGCGATGTACGGGTCGTGACCGAGCAAGGTGGTCGCGTGCTCGAGCGCAGACTCGATCGCGTTCAACACCGACTGCAGGTCGGTATCACGCTCGAGTCGCGCGATCAGTTCAGCCCACTCGAGTTCGGCAGCATCGAGTTCGAGCCGCGCGTCCTCGTACGCCTGGAGAAGATCTGGCCGTACCGACGCGGTTCCGTTGCCCATGCGAAACGCGGCCCAGGACGGATAGCCAATGGCGTCCAGCGCCGTCATCAACTCGGACTGTGCGTCGTCGAAGTCCCGTCGGGCGGCACCTTTTCGCACCGCCCGGCCGGTACGACGTTCGGTCTCAACCAGTCGTTCGTGGAGTGCTTCGAGCCGCTCGACCTCATCGGTGGAGATCGGCCGCGGAACCGCCGCGTCTTCGGCCTGCTGCGCCGCAGCGCGGGCGTTCTCGAGCCGGGCGGCCACCGCTTCAGTGCCTCCGCCTGCGGACTCGACCCGTGATTCCAAACCGCTCAGCCGCTGGTGCAGCGAGAGCCATGCCTCGGCCAAGGCAACCGCTTCAGGGTCCGGAGCTGGCGCACCAGCGATCGCCAGTCGACAGGTCGCAGCCGCCGAGGCAAGCCGGGGTCGATCACCGCTCGGCAGCGAGGCGAGTTGGGCGTCGAGTTCGGTGATCAAGGCTTCGAGTTCGACCAGCCGCGTCTCGCGATCATCGGCGCCCGTCCACGGATCGGGCCGATCGGCCATTCGAGCTGCCCGGCTGAGCTGACCGTCGGCGTGATCCAAGCGAAGGGTTGCGGCGTGATCAAGGCTGGCCGCTGCCGTTTCGATCCGACTGGCCATCTCGTCGTAGCGCTGCAATGCCGCGGCACGAGCATCGGCGAGCCGGGCGCATTCCGCCTCGTGTGCCATGCGCTGCGCACGGTCGCGGTCATCTGCGGGCGCCGCGGATTCGGTCATCAGGGTTGATGCCTCCACGATGACTGCCGCATCGGCGCTGGCGCCCACCAGTTCGAGCGAATCGGCGAGCGTCATCTGCACGCCGTGGACCTCGACCGTCCCCACCCAGTCGAAGGTGTCTCCGGCCGCGACAGAATGCACGAACCCCACGAGCGCAACGCGCTCGGCGGGTCCAAGGCCGCGCAGCAACGTGAGGCGGGGGTCGAGTTCGAAGCTCGGGCCCGTCCCATCGGGACGGAGTTCCAGAAAGCGCATCGTGTGCCCTATCGGCACATAGCGACGCAGCTTGACCCCGATTCTCACGGAATGTGGTGGCTCCCGGTTCCCCTGCTCGGACCGCTATGCACCGCCATTCGGCGTTCGGTCAGCCCGAGGTCTCGACGTGGCGAGTGAAGTCGCTCACGGCAGATCGAACGATCCGGGCCTCGGCCCGTCGCTTCACGAAGCCCGGCAACGGCACGGAGAGGTCGACAGCGAGGTGATACACCACTTCGGTGGAACCAGGGTCGCTCGGTACCGGCAGGAACTCATACTCCCCGTCCAGGCGCCGGGTGATGTCGCCGGTCTGCAAACGCCAGGCCAGTCGGCGGGGATTGGCGCCGTAGAAATACCGCAACGTGTAGGTGGTCGAGCGGCCCATCGCAGCAGCTCGAAACTCGACGTCGACCGCCCGGCCGTCATCGTCTCGGCTGAGGATGCGGGCCATCTTCACATCGGTCGCCCATTCGGGATACCGCTCGAAGTCGATTGCGGCTGCGTAACAGGCGTCCGGCGGGGCGGCGACAGTGGTGCGCTCGGTGGTCTGATCAACCATGCCGTGACCCTAACAACTACGCCTCCGCATCGTCGCTACCCGGCCCATCCTGAGGCGGTGGATCGTCGGTCGGCTCGAAGATGCCGTTGCGAGCGACCCAGAGACCCATCAAGCCGATGCCGAAGATGGGGACGAGCGTGCCGAACGCAAGCGAGGTGAACGGCCGAACCGCAGCGGTTGCAATCCCGGTGACGGTCTGCAGGGTCGTGGCCCCAAGCACATGCAGACGCACCGTTCGCGGCGCCGAACCCGCCCCGAAATACAGCCCGCCGACACCGATGGCATCGACCCGGCTGCGATTGACGGCCACAGCGAATGCCCACAGCATCGTGACGATCCCAACCGAGAAGAGCACGAGGGCAACCGTGACTGCGGGGGTTGCGAACCACGATGGATTGATCGCTGCGGCGACCGCGGTGACGACGAACGCACCGGTGCCGATCCACGACCACCGGATCACCGCAGCATCGGGGACCGGATCGAGCGTCGCTCCAGGGTTGTCGTTCACCGCGACACCATCGCATCGATCGCTTCCCCGAGCCGAGCCGCGAGCACGTCGTAGCTGAATTCCTCGACCGCTCGAGTGCGCCCGGCGGCCGCCATTGCGTCCCGACGGGCGGGGTCATCGAGCAGTTCGCAAATCGCGGCCGCCGCCGCCACCGGATCATCCGGCTCGACGACCAAACCACTCACCCCGTCCTCGACCGCCTCGTGAGCCCCGCCGCTGCGGCCCGCGACCTGCGGCACCCCGGAGGCCGCCGCTTCGAGGAAGACGATGCCGAATCCTTCTTGCTCGAGCCCGTTCCAGCGGCTGCGGCACAGCATCGAGAACACATCACCGGCGGCGTAGAGGTCGACCAGGTCATCGAACGGCAGGCGGCCCATGAGTCGCACCGGCGCCTGGAGTGAATCGATCTGGCGTTGCAACGCCGCCGCTGACCGACCGGCGCCGGAGATGGCGACGGTGACGTCGGGGTGCGACGCCTGCAACTCCATGCTGGCATGGATGAGCGTGTCCATGCCTTTCCGCGGGACGAGGCGAGAGGCCGACATCACCAACGGCCCATCGGTGGGCAAACCCAGCCGGGCCCGAGTCGCCAGCCGGCGCGGCGCGTCCTGGGGCCGAAACGAGTCGACATCGACGCCGGGCGGGATGATCGTGCACGGCGGGAGCGGTCGACCGAGACTGCGCTCGGCTTCCGCGGCCGGGTAGCCGCCGGCGGCGATGACCGCGCACGCGCCGGCCAACACCCGATTCAACAGTTGACGGGTTCCCGCGACTCGCCCCGGAATCGTGACCTCTGCACCGTGCAAGACAACGGCATACGGACGCTCGAGGTGAGGGCCGATCAAGCCCGCCGGCACGGCAGGGTCGAGAATCACGACCTCGGCGTCAACCCGTTCGGCGAGCTCATTGACCCGGCGCACGAGCAGTGGCTGCGGCACCAGCCATGGCTCGGGACTGCGAACGATCGTGTAGTCCTGGGTGGCGTCCCATTCGGCGGCGCCGTCGTAGGGCGTGGTGTGGACGACCACATCGTCGGCGGGGAGCCGCCGCCACAGTTCCCACAGATAGCTCTGGATGCCACCGATCTTGGGCGGGAAGTCATTCGTGACGAGCAGATGGCGAACCACGGATCGGACCCTACGTCCGAGCGAGCTCGACGCGAACGTCGGCGTCGGGGTCGTGCGCCAGCGTCGCCGGGATCTCCATACCGAGGCGGCGGGCAGCCCAGACCGCATGGGCGCGCAACAGTGGCCGGTCGTGGGCGAGGTACCGCTCGACGACGACCCTCACCGCAGGGGTGGCGTCGGCCACGTTGCCGAGCACGAGGAGCGCGTTGCGCCGCACATAGTCGGGATCGCGATTCGGTATGTACCAGCGTCCGAGCCGCTGGAGCAGTTCGTCGTCGTCGGCCTCGAGCACGCTGAGGACATCGACCCATGCCTGGTCGGCCCCGGCTGGCGACGGACGCCGAACCCGGATCTTGTTCGGTGGGCAGACGTCTTGGCAGTCGTCGCAGCCATAGATCCGGTCGCCAAGTGCCTCGCGATACTCGACCGGGAACATGCCCTCTGCTTGCACGAGCCACGCGAGGCACCGACGGGCGTCGATGACACCTGGCTCGATGATCGCACCCGTCGGACAGCCGTCGAGGCAACGAGTGCACGTCGAGCACCCATCATCGACCGGCCCGTCGTGATCAGATGAGACCGGTGCATCGGTGATCACCGCGCCCAAGACGACGAGGGACCCGACATCGGGAACAAGGATGTTGCTGCTCTTGCCCCACCAACCGATTCCGGCGCGGTGGGCCGCCGCACGGTCGACGAGATGGTTCTGGTCAGACAGCACGGTCGCCCGATAGCCCGCGGCTCGAAGACACGCGGCGATCGGTTCGAGCGCCGCTCGCAGGGATGCGTAGTGGTCTTCCCACGAGTACTTGGCAACCCGAGCCACCGGCCGATCGTCCGGCATCACCGGCAGGGTGCGCTCATAGTCATACGCACCGACGATCAACGACTGCGCGCCCGGCAGCGCTCGCTCCGGTTCGGTCGATCGGGTCGGGTTGCGAAACGTGAACTGCATGCCGGCATGTAGTCCGGCGTCGCGACGACGCTCGAGTTCACGGCGAACGGCGGGAAAGGGCCCCGCATCGGTCGCCCCGACGGCGCAGAGACCGGCGTCGAGGCCAATCGTTCGCAACGCAGCAATGGACGGGACGGGCACCATGCCATCGTCGCACGCCCCGCACCCGATACCGCCCTCGTGGCGACGAAACCACGATCGCCTAGGCGATCCCGCTGCGCTG